>RFMG01000247.1 GCA_009927835.1 Verrucomicrobiota bacterium
CCTTTTGGTTGCCCAAAAGGTGGTGGGCTCTTACCCCGCCTTTTCACCCTTACCCGACTTGCGCCGGGCGGTATTTTTTCTGTGACACTTTCCGTCAACGCGGCTTGCGCCGATGTTGCCCCCAGCTTTCCCGGGGCGGATTATCCTGTGGTGTCCGGACTTTCCTCCCCCAGATCAACTGGGGGCGACTGCCCTGATTCCGCTGAAATACTAATCCTAATTGTTGCGGTGACAATCCCTGAAAGATCTGGGGATAAAAATGCCTTACTCCATCCAGATCAAAGGGTTCCAAGAGCACAGACTCATCCATTCGATAATGAAAATGATCAGCACCGAAGGTATCAGAATCGTCAACCCCAAGCCCACCCATATGGGGAAGTGCGGAATCTTGTTACGATGTTTTGCCAGTTGTGCGGCAGCAGCAAGAGTCGCCACCGCACCCAGCGTCATCGTGGTCAGAATCATGGGCTGTTGTTAACCCAAGTTGTGGGCATGACAAGAAATCTCTTGGGTCACTCCCTTGCCTTTCCCCGGGCATCGATGAACTTGAACTGATTTCCCATGCGAACGTGGGCCTGCCCGTTTCGAAAATCTGTCGCCTCATCGAACTCTGCGGGAATGACAAGCACCCCCTGCTTGTTGATGTAGCCGAATTTGCTCGTGATGCGGTCCTCCATCTGAACACGCGCCAATCCCTCGGAAAATTGACCGGCCCAGGCAAACTTTGTTTCAAACGGGCTCTTCCCGGTCGGAAGAATATAAACCCATGTTTTTTTATCCCCGGGAGGGCCGCTTTTCTGCACGGCAACAAGTCCATCCGAAAAGCCGCCGACCTGGTCATACTCGGCTTCCACGACCATTTTTCCCTTCGCATCCACGAAACCCCACTTCGATCCATCCTTCACCGCACCGTATCCCCCTTGGAAAGGACGGGCCCAAATGTAATTGGGCTCAATTGCCCATCGGCCTTGGCGGTCGATATAGCCGAACTTTCCCGTCAATCGGTCTCCTTCGGCGGCCGGGGCGAGGTTTTCAGAAAACTCACCCGCCCATGAAAAACGGGGGGGAATTTTCCAATTTCCGCTCGGATCAAGGTACCCCCACTTTTCGTTTTCACGCGCAGCCGCCAGATCCGCTTGAAACGGCTTCACCTCGATGAACTTCGGCTCCACGGCCCACGTCCCATCCGGGGAGAGAAAACCCCATTTTCCGCTCTCCCCTTTCGCTGGAGCAGGACCTTTGGCAAATAAACGTTTCTCCGCCTCCTGTTGCTCCTCGGCAATCAGCACGGACCCTGAAAATATCGCAAGGACACAAAAAGCGGCGAATGGCGATGCTCTCACGCATCCACCCATAGGTTTGGGAGGGACGGGGTCAAGGCGAGGCTGGCATATTATCAAGAACCTCGGATAATGAAGCGATGATAAGCTTGCGAGGTTGCCTACTGGGGTCGGTTCTTGCGCTCTCCCTCATCGGCACGACGGGATTTTGTGTCGACGCGGATTTTCAGGCCGGGGCCGCGCCTTATACCCCTGAGCAACTGCATGAACTTCTGGTAGGGCAAAATAAGATGAGCGTGATCAATTTTTTCGGCCGGATGCCCAATCATGAACAGGGGTTCGACTGGATCTACGAGCATCTGCTGATCGCGGTCGAAAGTCAGGACCAGTACTACACCACGGCTGTCGTATGCTTTTCCCACGGCGACCACTTGGTCTGGCAAGTGGTTTGTTATCCTTAGGGGGTGCGGTAGGATTGGGAAAATGTTGAGCGCGCTTAGCTCAGGGGTAGAGCGGCTGCTTTACACGCAGTTGGTCGGAGGTTCAAATCCTTCAGCGCGCATTCTCCCCCTCCTGATCCTTGCCCTGCCGTTGCAATCTGCCGCCACCCCGCGGGAGTCGGGCGGGCCTGTCTACGTCATTCCGATCCAAGGGGAGATCCAAAAGGGAACCGTCTACGTGGTTCGTCGAGGGGTCAAAAATGCGATGGAGGCAAACGCATCCGCTCTTGTTTTGGATATGGACACACCGGGTGGGGAGGGCGAAGCCATGAAAGAGATCATGGCCACCTTGGCGAAGTTTCAGCCCGCCGAGCAAACCTACACGTATGTCAACAAGGAGGCTTTCTCCGCAGGAGCATTTATTTCCGCCTCCACCCGCCATATCTGGATGGCCCCAGGATCCATCATAGGCGCGGCATCCCCGGTAACCATGGGTCAGGAGGGCCCCAAGGAGTTGCCGCCCAAGTTCGTGTCAGGTTACGCCGCCTTGATCCGTGCCGCTGCCGAGGAGAATGGGCACAATCCCGCAATTTTTGAGGCCATGGTCAACAAACAGATGGGTCTCAAGATCGAGGGGCGCGAAATTGTCGCCAAGGGGGATATCCTTACCCTGACCACCCAAGAAGCGACACGACGAGTCGGAAGTCCCTCCCACCCCCTTCTCGCGGCAGGCGTGGCTCCAGACCTGCCCACCTTGGTCGAAAAAACAATCCGTCCCGGCGCACAAATTGTCCGTATCGAACCCACCGGATTTGAAAACATAAGTCGCTGGATCGTCACGATCTCCCCTCTCCTTCTCACGGCGGCCTTCCTGTTTGGTTATCTGGAGTTCAAAACCCCCGGCTTCGGATTATTCGGGGTTCTTTGCGGGATTTGCGCCTTCGTGTTTCTTTTTGGCCACCACATCGCGGGACTGTCCGGCTATGAGAACGCCCTGCTTCTGCTTTTGGGAGTTGCGCTTCTGATCGTGGAACTCTTTTTTCTCCCGGGAACTTTGATCCCTGCGCTCCTGGGCCTCGCCCTGATCCTGTTCGCGGCGCTCAACACCATGGTCGACCGATATCCCTCCGATCCAGCCATCCCAAGCATGCCCCAGCTGCACCTCCCCGCCATCAACCTTGCCCTTGGTTTCTTTGGTGGACTTGGTGCGATCCTGCTGGCTGCAAGATTTCTTCCTGAAACCATTCTGTTCCAACCGTTTCGCCTGAACACCATCTCCCCCCCAGCCTCGGTGCCCAACCCCATCGGCCTCAGCCCCGGAAGCATGGGCACGGCCTTTACCGATTTGCGTCCCAGCGGCACCGCCGTGTTCAACGGGCATCGCGTCGATGTTCTGGCGGAAGGTCACTTTATTCCGCAGGGAGCGCCGATCCAGGTCCAGCAGGTCGAGGGCATCACGATTTTTGTAAAGCCTGTGAAGGTCACCCAAAAAAAATCCTGATTCATGCCATTTTTCCAAGACGAGATTCATTGGAACTTCTTGTTCCCTGACCCGCTTTTTTCCCCTAAGAATATCCGATGCCCTTATTCCTTCTGATTGCCGTCGGAGTCGCCGCACTCCTCTTTGCCCTGGTTCTCGTTAATTTTTTCGGGCTCTGGCTCCGCGCCCTGACCTCGGGCGCTCCGGTGGGAATCCCCACCTTGATCGCGATGCGCCTTCGGGGGATTCCGAACTCCCTTATTGTGAATGCAAGAATCACGGCCGTCCGGGCCGGGATCGAGGTCTCCACCGCCCAACTGGAAACCCACTACCTCGCAGGCGGCAGCGTCGACCAGGTGATCCGAGCCCTGATTGCTGCCGACAAGGCAGGCATTAAACTCGACTTTAACCGATGCTGTGCGATCGACTTGGCCACCTCGGGCTCCGGAAAGACAGTGTTTGATGCTGTCCGCACCAGCGTAAACCCGCGCGTCATTGATTGTCCGGGAACGGAGTCCGGAAAAGGCACCATTGATGGTGTCGCCAAGGACGGAATTACCGTGCGAGCCAGGGCGCGCGTCACGGTCCGCTCCAATCTCGACCGTTTTGTGGGTGGGGCGACGGAGGAAACCATCATCGCCCGCGTGGGCGAAGGCATCGTCCGCGCGATCGGCTCCAAGGAGACCTACAAGGGTGTTCTCGAAAATCCTCAGGACATATCGAAAGACGTTCTGAATCGCGGACTGGATGCCGGCACAGCCTATGAGATCCTTTCCATCGACATTGCAGACGTCGGTGTGGGCACGAATATCGGGGCCAAACTTCAGGCGGAACAGGCGGATGCGGACAAGCAGGTTGCCCAAGCGAAGGCGGAAATGCGCCGCGCCGCCGCTGTCGCCGCCGAACAGGAGATGCGTGCGAAGGTGGTCGAGGCGGAGGCCCAGGTTCCCCTTGCCATGGCGGAGGCCTTTCGGAAGGGAAATCTGGGAATCATGGATTACCAGAAGATCCGCAATGTTTCGGCGGATACCGAAATGCGTGCCTCGATCGCCAAGGATTCCGGAAAATTGGGCCCGAAATAAGATCTTCTCACCTCCATGGATTGGCTAGTTCCAGTTGTTTTTATTGTCGCGAGCCTGGCCCAATGGTGGCTGAAAAGAAGGCCAACCGTTGCTCCGGATTCCGAACGACCCCGCGAGCTTTCCGATCCGCTGGATGAGTTTGGGGATTTGATGGAGGCGCTGGGGCGTCGACGTCATGAGTCACCCCCTCCCTCTCCAAAGCCACAGGCGATTCCGCCTCGCATCCTCCCTCCCACGCCTTCCCCTCAGCCAATGGCTGCAACGGGTTTGACCCCGCCCCGGACAAATCCTCAGGAACCCTCGCTCGCAAACCGGCCGCTTGGGTTACGCACGGCGGCTCGCGATGCTTCCCATGGGCCGGACTGGCGAAGAGCTTTTGTGCTGTCTGAAATCCTCGCACCCGCCGTTGCTTTGCGGTGAACTACCCCATGGCCCGTTCGCAAAATCTTCCCGTGGCTCTGATTCAGATGTCTTGCACGTCCGATCCCTCGACGAATGTGAAAGTTGCGCTGGATCGGATTGCCTGGGCCGCACGAAAAGGCGCCAAGCTCGTTTGTTTGCCCGAGCTGTTCCGCTCACTCTATTTCTGCCGAAATCAGGACTACAAGGCCTTCGAACTGGCAGAGACAATCCCGGGTCCGACAACCCGGCTTCTTTCCCTTGCCGCAAAAAAACACAGGATCACCCTTGTTTCCAGTCTGTTTGAAAAACGTGCCGGCGGACTCTACCACAACACAGCCGTCGTCTTTGGCCCGACCGGAAAAATCCTTGGAACGTATCGCAAGATGCACATCCCGGATGATCCTGGGTTTAATGAAAAGTTTTATTTCACTCCCGGAGACACGGGCTTTCAGCCAATCGATACCCCGGTCGGTCGTTTGGGGGTGCTGGTCTGCTGGGATCAGTGGTATCCCGAAGCCGCTCGTCTGATGGCGTTACGGGGCGCCCAAATCCTGATCTACCCGACGGCGATTGGATGGGCTCGCGGGGAGAAAAAAGAGATTTGCGAAACCCAAAGGAGCGCCTGGCAAACAATTCAACGAAGCCATGCGATAGCGAACGGTCTTTTCGTCCTCTCGATCAATCGAACGGGATGGGAAAGGAATCTCAATTTCTGGGGTTCCTCCTTTGTCTCCAACCCGCTCGGTCATGGGATTGCCCAGGCCTCCACGAACAGACCCGAGGTCCTTCAGGCTTCCCTGCCCCTTTCGGAAATCACCACAACCCGACAACACTGGCCTTTTCTCCGTGACCGCCGAATCGATGCCTACGGGGGGTTGGACCAGCGCTTTCTTCGCTCTTGAATCAAACGACCCTCCCCTCCGACCCCGACTGGTCCAAGTATCGTCTTCCCGCCGAGTGGGAGAGACACGAGGCAACCTTTCTGGCCTGGCCCCATAATGCCGAAACATGGCCGGGCTTGCTCGAGGCGGTTCAGCAAACCTATCTGGACATCATCCGAGCGCTTCTTCCGGGCGAAAAAGTAATCCTTTTGGCCACAGATTGCGGGGCGGCCCAATCCATCCAGGAGCGATTGGAAAAAGAAAAGATCCCATCCGAAAATCTTAAGGTTGTGACCATTCCCAACGATGACGCATGGGTTCGCGATAGCGGCCCCATCTTCATGCTGCGCAGGGATTCGGGGAATCCACGCCGGATCGCCCACGATTTCATCTTCAATAGCTGGGGCAGAAAATACGGACCTTGGGACAAGGATGACGTGATTCCCCTCGCCGCCTGTCGTATGACCGATACCCCCTGCTTTCGCCACGATTTTGTTTTGGAGGGCGGTTCCCTCGACACCGATGGACTGGGAACCCTTCTCACCACGGAACAGTGTCTCCTGAACCCAAATCGCAACTCCTCCCACGACCGGAAGGCGATTGAAGGGCGACTCGCAGAATGGCTCGGCATCCGGAAGATTATTTGGCTGAACGATGGCTTGGAGGGAGACGACACGGACGGGCATATCGACGATATCACGCGGTTCCTCGCCCCGGGTGTGGTCGTGACCGTGGTGGAACCCGACACAAGGGATGCAAACCATGCTCCCTTGCTGGAGAACCTCCAACGCCTCCGCCACGCGCGGGACTCCCGCGGCAACCCCCTTCAAATCATTGAACTTCCCATGCCTCCGCGTTTGGACGGTCCCCATCATCGAAATCCGGCCAGCCATGCGAACTTCTACATCGGAAATTCAGCTGTGCTGGTTCCTGTTTTTCAATCCCCAAGCGATTCGGTGGTCCTCGATCTCCTTCGGCCTCATTTTCCCGGGCGGCAGGTGGTTGGAATCGACTGCCAAGCCTTGGTAGCCGGCCTCGGAGCGATTCACTGCATCACGCAGCAGATGCCGGCCATTGTTTGACTGGGTTGAACTGGGTTGCCCACCTGAGTTAGGCTCTTCCGATGGCCAAAGCCCTCCGAATCGGACTCCCTTCGGGCAGTCTTCAGGAACCCACCCTCGAGCTTTTTCGAAAGGCGGGCTACTCCATCTCCCGTGCCTCCCGGACATATCGTCCTTCCATCGATGACCCAAATTTTGAGGTTCGCCTTCTGCGTGCGCAAGAAATCGCACCCTATGTTCAGGATGGCTTTTTGGACTTGGGATTAACCGGGAGTGATTGGATCCAGGAAACCAGGGCGAAGGTGCAAACGGTGTCCACCCTTCGTTTTAGCAAAGCCACCGCTCAACCTGCCCGATGGGTCATTGCGGTCCCGAATCGCTCCCCGATTCGCCGTCCTGCCCAACTTCGTGGAAAACGGATTGCAACGGAGGCGGTGGGATTGGTGAAACAATACCTCACCAGGCGGAAGATCAGGGCCAAGGTGGAGTTTTCCTGGGGGGCAACGGAGGTGAAGGTTCCCGAACTGGCCGATGCGGTGGCCGACATCACGGAAACAGGATCCTCCCTCGCCGCCAACGGGTTGCGAATTTTGGACACCGTCCTGGAGTCGTACCCTCAACTCATTGCCAACCGGAGGATTTGGTCCAATCGAGCGGACCGAACCAGGATTGAAAACCTATCCATGCTTCTGGAGGGGGCTCTTCGTGCCAGAGATCTCGTGGGGTTGAAAATGAATGTTCCTCGCCGTTGTCTTCGCTCCGTCAATTCAACCCTCTCCTCCCTCCGTGACCCCACCATCTCCCCGCTGGCACGGGACGGTTGGGTCGCCGTCGAGACGGTGATGGAGGAGAAAACGGTTCGCTCCATCATCCCGCGACTCAAGCTTCTGGGCGCCGAGGGTATCATCGAGTACCCGCTAAATAAGGTTGTCAGCTAACCCTCGAAACGCCACGATGACCCCATGGGTTCAGTTAAGAAAAAGCGGAAATCAAAAATCGCAAAGCATAAACGCCGCAAGCGTAGCCGCGCGAACCGCCATAAGAAGCGTCTCCGGTACAAGACGTAAGCCTTGGGCGCTCTGCGTCCTGCTTGCGCTTGCCCCCCTTACTCTTCCCGCCGTTGATCCGGCACGCAATGATCGGGTCGATTCCGCCCTCTCTTTTGCGGAAGGTCGTCGTGCCGATTCCCTCGGTTTGAGCGGTATCGCCCTCGAGGCCTACACCCGTGCCCTCGAATCCGACCCGACATCCCGGCAGGCCGCCCTTGCAAAGGCGGCCTCTCTTATCGACCTGGGACGCACGAACGAGGCACTGCCCCTCCTTCAATCCCTCGATCTGTCGCCCCAGGATGAGGCGGAACGCTCCACCCTTCTTTGTTTGGCGCTGATAGGATCCAAACAGGGCGAAGCTGCCATTCAGGCGCAACGTGATGCCCTGACCGCCCTGGCAGGTTGGCAAATCGATGATCCTGCCCGTCTAGCCCGCGTCGCCGAAGGTCTTCTTCGCTCCGGGACATCACTTTCCAGAAAATCCCAAAAAGAAATCGCGGCCTCGGTCCTCCCGGCCTTTATCCGAGCGGCCGATCTGAATACCGGTTTGGGAGGCTTCACTCTTCGCGCCGCCGAGATTGCCTTAACCGCAGACGATCTGCCCACGGCGATCCGCTACTTCAGGGAATTTGTCGACGAGCGGCCGGAGGAGGTCTCGTTTTTAGAACAGCTGGCTGCGGTGCTCATCCTGAACGATCAATCCCCCGAGGCAGACCAGCTGCTGCGTCGTGCGGAGCTCGAGAAACCGAACCGGTCGAATCTCTATCCCGTGATGGCAAATTTGTATGAGGAGCTCAATCTTCCCGCCCGGGCCGAGATCTATCGAGTCCTGGCCCTGCACTGTCTTGGAAAAACCGACCCTGCCGATTACCTTCGCCTGGCCCTTCTCCAACTCAAGCAGAACCAGACCCGTCGCACTCATCACACCCTGTCCCAGGCCTCTTTGGCACACCCGGACTCACTGCAACTTCTCCTCGTTCGCGGTTTGACCGAAAAAGCTGAGAATCGGATGGCCGAGGCAGCGGCGACCTTTGCCCAAGTGGAGAGACTCGCCCAGGGCAAACCGGGCATTTTGGATGCGGGCTTTTACTTTGAGTACGGTTCAGCCTGTGAGCAGTCGGGCCAGCCGAAACGTTCCGAGGCAGCCCTTCAGAAAGCACTCCAACTCAACCCAGCCCATCACCCGTCGCTGAACTATCTGGGATACATGTGGGCGGAAAGGGGAAAAAACCTGCCCCAAGCGCTGAACCTGATCGAGAAAGCCCTCGCTCTCAACCCGGGAAATCCCGCTTATCTGGACAGCCAAGGATGGGCTCTTTTTCAGATGGGAAATCCCCAGGCTGCCCAACCCCTCATCGAGGAGGCTCTTCGCCAGGTTCCTGATGACCCCACGCTTCTCGAGCACTTTGGGGATGTGACAGCCCGACTGGGGAAGACCCAGATCGCCCTCGATTCATATCGGAAAGCGGTCCAGTTCGGTGGCTCGCGCGTTGTGTTAGGGGACAAAATACGGCTCAGCGAACCGTCTGAAAAACCCAGGTAAAGCCTACCCTTTTGCTAGTTTCCCCGGATCTCCGCCCCAAGCCGCGACCTTTGCCTTGGCCGACATCTCTTCAGCCTCCTGAATCTTGCCTGCTCTTCCGTAAGCCAGAGACAAACTGGTGTAAGCCAGCTGGTCTCGGGGCCTCAAGGAAACCAGTTTTTTAAGGGCGGAAATGGCCTCCTCCAAACAATCCAGCTTTACCAAGGACATCCCGAGAGCCTGCCAGGCTTCCGCGTTCCCGGGGTCTATTTCGGCGGCGCACCTGTAACACGCCGCGGCATCTTTCATCTCCCCCATGGCCAAAGCCATGTGGCCCTCCTCCATCTTTTGATCAGCCGTCGGGCTCATGATTTTCGCAGGATGGCAGATAAAACCCCGCGTACCGAGGGCTCCTTTGCCACCGCACAAACCTTCCAGCCTGCCTTTCTTGCTGCTCGCACGGTTGCGGGACCGATCGCAACCACCCTTGGTTCCGAGGTCCACTGGGGGATAGCCTTACGGAATCTTTCTGCTGCTGTTCCGCTCGCAAAGACGACCCAGTCGGCCCCATCCCGCGCCAGAGCATCCCGAACCGGGAAGGGAATGGACCGAGCCTCCTGGTTTCGATATATCACCAAACGCTCAACCGATAATCCCTTTTTCCGTAAAAGCATTGCCAGCTCCCCGCTGCCTGAATCCCCCGTAAGGTGGAGGACTCTTCCCTTGGCCCACTTTGGCCAACCCTGAGCCAACTCCTTGGAACCTGGCCCTGGCCCCACCCAGTCGGGCTTAAGGCCGATCGATTCCAGCACGACGGCCGTGGATCGACCCACCGCTGCAACGCGACAACAAGCGATCTTTCGCCAGTCACCGACGATCCCGGGAAAGGCTCGTACTGCGGCAGCGCTTGTGAAAATCAGCCAGTCCGCCCGATGGATCTTGGGAATCCATCCTGCTTGGGGAGGGCAAGCCTCGGTCTTTGTCATCGGAACTTCCCACACCTCCGCGCCATTTTCCTCCAGCACCTCCCTCCAGCCTTTTCGAAGGGATTCGCTTGCCGTGAGAACGATCCTCGTGCCAGCAAGGGGTCTTTTGTCCCACCAAGCCAGTTTTCTGCGCAAAGCGACCACCGAACCAACGACAACCACAGCCGGGGCCTGGACCCCCCTCCGCCGGGCCGACTTCGCCAAGGTGCCCACGGTTTTGATCAAAATACGTTGGCTTCGGCACGTTCCGCCCGATATGAGTCCCGCAGGCGTGCTTTTTGCAAACCCCAGACGGATGGCACCCTGAAGAAACTCATCCAACCCCTCCACCGTCATGTATCCAACCAACGTTTTCCCTGCTACCGATCCCCGGGCCCGATTACCGATTTGAAAAACAATCTCACTGCTCACCCCCCTGTGCGTGACAGGTATGCCGGCGTACGCGGGGGCAGCGACACCCGCGGTAACACCTGAGATCACTTCAAATGGAACTCCCGCTTGCGCCAAGGCCTCCGCCTCCTCCCCTCCTCGGCCAAAGACAAAAGGATCTCCCCCTTTCAAACGCACAACCCTGGCTCCTTTCTTCGCATGGCGAATCAGCTGGCGGTGAATCTCTGCCTGCTGCATTTTTTTGCCCCGGGGTGCCTTTCCGGCATCGACAAGTTTTGCCCCTTCCCTGGTTCCCATGAGGATTGCCGGATTCACGAGCCGGTCATAAAGAACGATATCAGCCCGGGATAAAATCTCCTTTCCACGTTGGGTGATCAGGCCCGGGTCTCCCGGGCCCGCTCCCACGAGCCACACTTTTCCCCCGTTACCCACGTCGCATCTCCTCGGCAAGTCGAGCTCCCAAAAGCTCCCCCTCACTGGAAGGTCCCTCCACAACGCCTCGCTGCGGACGCCCGTTCCGACCCCGCACCCCCGCCCGCAAGTGCAATGTCCCGTTGGGTTGGATCTGCGCAAAGGCCCCCAGCGACTCGGAGCACCCGCCTCCCCAGGAACACAAAAAACTTTTCTCTGCCGTCACCCGCGCACGAATCCCGCAATCATCCAGCTGCAGAAGCAGATCGAGAGTGCGGGGATCGTCTTTTCTGCACTGCACAGCCAATGCCCCCTGCCCGGGCGCTGGGATCATCCACTCCACTGCCAGTCGTTCCATCTCCAGTCCGCTCCTCAATCCCCCCAAACGATCAATCCCGGCACATGCCAAAAGGATTCCCTGCCAACCGCTCTCCTCCATGCACCGCTCCATTCTTCGATCTACATTGCCGCGAATGTTATGGAAGTCCGCGCCCGGGTTTCTCTCGGACCAAAACATTCTTCGTCTCGGGCTTTCCGTTCCAACCCACTTGCTGCTCTTGGACTGGCCTCCAGCCCTGAAAACCCACGCATCCCGGGGGTCCGCCCTCTCGGGATACGCTCCAACCGTTAAGGCTTCATGCGTTCTGGTGGGAAGATCTTTTGCACTGTGGACGGCCACGTCGATCTCCTGCCCGACGAGCGACTTTTCCAGGGCGGAGCTGAACTCACCTGCCTCGGAGGGGATTTCGTCGCCAAACTCGGAGCGCACGTCCCCCGTGGTCTTGATGGGAAGGATCTCCACTCCGACGCCCGGACTTAATTTTCTGATACGCTCGGCCACCCCTGTCGCCTGCACCCATGCCAGTCGGCTTCCGCGCGTTCCCAGCCGAAGCTTCATTCCCGAAAAATACGGTTGTTTTGAAGGTTTCCAGCCCACTCCGCTGCAAAGATCGACTCGTGTTTTCTTATAACCTCCTCCGCACGATGGATCGACCCCAGGGATTCAGGCATGACCTCGCTTCTTTTTGCCAAATCCTCCAAATCAACCCACTTGGAACCTGGAAAAGCCCTTCGCAATCCTGCCAGGGTTCGTGGCACGCCGAGATCCAGCAAAAGCAAAGGGCCACCGCCCTGCGAACTTGCCCAAGACAGTTCGCCTCCTGCCAGCGCGGACACAACCACCGTCGCTGAATTCACCGCTTGCGACCACTCGGCCCAGGGAATTGCTGATGCCCCAAGCTCCCCGGCAAGGCAAGTTGCACGCTCCTGTGAGCGGGAAGATAACATGAAACCACGATGGCCAAATTCCCTCGCCGCCAACGCAAAACTTCGGGCCGTTTGACCCGACCCCAACAGGAGCAACGGCCAAGGCTCCTGACCGTCCAGAATCTCCAGCATGGCTTCCGCAGCCAGCCTTCCGACGGAGGGATCTCCCCGCCCGAAACCTGCGGCTGCCCGGGCCGCGCGGGCCGCCCGTAGCCCCGATTGAAAGAGGGAGTGCATTGCCGCCCCCGTGCCTCCGGCCTCCCTGGATGCCGAATACGCAAGACGGACTTGGCCTAAAATCTCCCCCTCCCCGATCACCATCGAACGCAATCCGGTCGCCACCTCGGCCAGGTGTCGCCAGCACGAAATCCCCTCATGCAGGTAAACCCCGCAGGCCTCTTTCCAGGCAGATCCCAAATCGGCAGGCATCGAACGGACCAAGGAGGACAGGATCTCAGGGCCCCTTTGTTCGGAGCGACCATAGATCTCCACCCGATTGCACGTGCTGAGAAAAACCACTTCCGCCGCGCCTTCGTGCTCGATCAGATGCTGAATCCAACGATCCCCGACGGAGGAAGCCAACACCTCCCTCACACCCAGCGGGGTCGAATGATGGTCCACCCCGACGCAAAAAATACCCCGTCCGGGTCTCATCCTTTTCTCATCAAAATTCTGGATTTCTTGGGAACGGCGTCCGGAGGCGTCGGAACCGGATTGCCCATCAGCTTTCGAACCTCACTTTGCATGGTTTGGGGCGAATTCGCGTCCATGTCCGACCATACCACATCTCCTCCTTTTCCAAAGATCGTGACCTTCATCTTTCTATCGTCCGCTCCCCATCCCAGGGACTCGGTGATTTTTCCGTCGAAATCGGCAACCCCGCACAAATCAGGCCTTGGGTTCGCGGAGTTCCTGTTCGCCCGATACCACGGAATCAGTCGCTCCGCCTCCTCATCCAGGTCAGCCCTCATTTTTCCCACAGTCCAGCCTTTGAAAAGGGTTCCGAGGGATTTCCTCAAATCCACGACCACAATCACCCGAAACTCTTTTCTTCCTTGCCACCCATAAAGGGCGCGACCGAACTCCCTCGTCGTATCCGCCAAGGTTTGGCTGCTTGCCATGACAACGGTGACTCTCCCCGCCGGATGAAGATCCACGACGTTCCCGTCGCAATCCTTTGCATGGGGCAACTCCTTGGCGGTCGCGCACGCACTCAAGGAGAGAAGCGCCAAAAGGAAAACCTTCATTCAACCTCCAAAAGAAAGCCGCTCAGGTATCGACTTTCGGGGAAAGCCGGGTCAGTCGGGTGGTCGGAAGCTTGTCCAAGCCGGGCCTTGATCCGCATCATCCGACCCTCCTCCCTCGCAACCTGTTTGGCCATACCCAACAATTCCTCACCGCCAACACGGTGCGAACAAGAAAATGTTGCGAAGAGCCCCCCACGGGCAAGGGCCCTCAAGCTGCCACGATGAAGCTCTGCCATCACCCTCATGCCAGCCTCCGCCCGTGAGCGGCTTTTGACCAACCCGGGTGGATCCAAAATCACAAAATCGTACTGGCCTTTGTTGCAGGTTCTGAGAAAGCGTGTCACATCCTCCTGCGCCCAACGAATCGTGAATCCGTGGTGGTCCCCGCTCCGTCGGGCCAACTCAAGGGAGGGTCGGGAGGTGTCGACCCCGGTCACCTCGGTCGCACCAGCCCGGGCTGCACGGAGGGCAAAACCGCCGCTGTGACAAAAGAGATCGAGAACCTTCCGACCCCTGCACTCCATGGCAACGATCGGATAGTTTTCCTGCTGATCGAGGTAAGTTCCTGTCTTCTGGCCAGCCCGTAAATCGACCCAAACCTCCATCCCCCCGATTTCCACCAAGGTTGGCGCTTGGGGAACAACACCCCTCGCCTCGCCAGGAAGAGTCTCCAATCCCTCCAATTTTCTTCCGGAAGCATCCCTGCGGACCCATATCCCCTCGGGCTCCAACACCCTTTGCACGGCAGCACAAACCATCTCCCAATTCCTCTCCATGGCCTCCGTGGTGATCTGCACCACAAGGTGTTTCCCATACTGATCCATCACAAGTCCGGGCATCGAATCCGTCTCCGACCAAACAATCCTCCTCGCGGGGATTTTCTTTCTTTTCTCCAGGGCCGCTTGCAACCCCTTTTCCACGAAACCTGCGTCAAAATCGTCGACACTTTTGCTGAATCTTCGCCAGGCAACCCTCGCCCCATCGCGATAAAAACCGGTTCCAACCAGCTCCCCTCCCGCCCCGGTTGCAACGACGGAGCGACCGCTCCATTCGCCTGCTGGTTTCGTTCCGATTTCCGAACTAAGAATCCAGGGATGGCCGGCCAAAGCCTTCGATCTTACACCCGGCTTCAGCCGGAGCGCCCCACGTTCTGGATCGTTCAACCGTGGAGATCGGCCAGACTGGGCTGTGAAATTTCGGGATACTCATACACGTCGCCCCGGTAATTCTTCAGGATCACCCTGTCATCCGCCATTCCCACAATGTAGTTCGGGCCGATCGGAATCTTGCCTCCCCCTCCCGGTCCGTCCACCACATAGGTCGGGACGGCATAGCCGGTGGTGTGCCCGCGCAACTGCTCCAGAATCTCCTGCCCCTCGCGTATCGTCGTGCGAAGATGAGCAGAACCGGTGATCAGGTCACACTGGTAAAGATAGTAAGGCCGAACCCTGCACAGGAGTAGTTTGTGGAACAACTCCTTCAGAATCTCCGCCCGGTCATTCACTCCCTTGAGCAGAACACTCTGGTTCCCCAGGGGGATCCCTGCATCCGCCAAACGCTCCAATGCCAAGCGGACTTCGCCGGTTAACTCCTTGGGGTGATTGGAGTGAATGCTCATCCAAAGGGGGTGATGGGTCTTCAACATGGCCACCAGTTCGGGGGTGATCCTTTGGGGAAGGAAAATCGGGATCCGGGTTCCGATCCGCACAAACTCAAGGCTCGGAATCCTCCTTAAGCGGGTCAAGATCCCGTTTAATTTCGCATCAGACAAAAGCAAAGGATCCCCGCCCGAAAGAAGGACGTCGCGGACCTCAGGATGCTTCTCCAGATAGGAGAACGCCCCATCCAGATCGACCGTCAGCTCCTGCTCCCCCGCTCCACTGACCACACGGCTTCGGGTGCAGTAACGGCAGTAGGAGGCGCAGCGGTCCGTCACAAGAAGAAGGGCGCGGTCCGGATACCGGTGTACCAGTCCCGGGACCGGCATGTTCGAATCCTCCCCGCAAGGATCGATCAGTTCATCCGCAGCCGTGTTCGACTCCTCAATGCGCGGAACAACCTGCCGCCGGATCGGGCAGTCGGGATCCTTCCGGTCCAACAGGCTGAAAAAGTGGGGGGTGATACCCAGGGCCAGCTTCTTTCCCGCAAGGATGGTCCCGGCACGCTCTTCCCGTGTGAGCGTGAGACGACTCTCGAGCTGCTCCAGGGTCTGGATTCGGTTCCGCAGTTGCCATGACCAGTCGGCCCAATCCGAGCAGGATACCGAACCCCAATTCTCCGACCTCACCATGGGAAACTCTTTGGCTTTCAACGTTATTTTTGAATTTAGCCCATGAAAGGTCCTGCACCATCCAAAACTAGCAGGTTCCAAGGGTGCAAGGATTCCGCTTCCCTGGGATGGTGGCTCCGATCCATCTCAAATCTCAAACACGAACCGGTAAAACAAAGAACGGCATCCCCTGCTTGAAGAACTCCCTTTGGAGAACAAAAACGGTGAAGTTGTGAAGTAACCTTGTGAAGAAGGTCTCTTTCTGGAAAACCAGCTGTCCTCCGAAAAAAATCGAGTTCGGAAATCTCCTCCATAACTTGCCCGCCAACTCCTGCGCCCCGGAGACCACGTCGGGGCCAATTTCATACACCGACTCCGCATACACCCCATGGGCGCGCATATATTCGGCATATCGCTCCGCGTCCCGCTTGACGGAGGTCTGCAAATTGCCGATTTCACTTACCCCCTTGAAGTTTCCCGCATCCACCACCCCCACCTCCGCGAAAATAAAGTTTTTAAAAACATGCGGAAACATCCTCTGGACGGCAAACAGGGTGTGAATCCCGAGCCCATTGAATCCATTGACGAAAAGAACGGCTGTTTTTGCATCAGGGTCCGGATCCCTGGGGAGATGGCCTGCGTCGATAGGGGTCAGCTCAAACGCCTCGATCAGGGAGTCAAGACGCTTCAACTGCGCCTGTGCACGCCGATAGTGGTGCTTGATCCCAAACGCCACCAAAATCAAAGCCCCCGTGACCAGAAGGGTGATCCATCCTCCGTGATCGAACTTGATGATGCTCAAAGCGACCAGAATCGTGCCCGTGAGGATGAATCCCACGCCGTTGATCAGCAGTTTCTTTCTCCAATGGGGACTGTGATCCCGCTCCGTCAACCAGTGAACCACCATGCCCAACTGGCTAAGGGAAAAGGTCACAAAAACATTGATTGCATAAAGCACGACCAGCCAGCTGACCGATCCGCGTGACACCCAGATCAGGAAAAGGGAGGAAGCCCCCATGATCACTACCCCGTTCTGGGACACAAATCGGTCGCTGAGCGATGCAAAGCGGCTCGGCATCCAGCGATCCAGGGCCAGGTTGGACAAGACGCCGGGTCCGCCTAAAAAACCGGTCTGTGCGGCAATAAATAAAATGGCAGCAGCCGAGAGCATGGCTCCCCAAACAAATCCACCCGACAGCCAGGTGGGCCAGGTGGAGGTGATCTCCCTGAAAAGGACCGCATTCAGCGTCATCCCCTCCTGCGGAACGGTATGGTAGAGGAGATACATGAACAAAAGCCCCCCCACCATGAAGGCAAGGGAAACCCCGATGTACACCATGGTGCGCTTCCCGGTTTCGACCCGGGGCTCCCGAAGAACGGAAAGTCCGTTGCTCACCGCCTCAATTCCGGTGTAACTACCCG
Organism: Verrucomicrobiota bacterium; assembly: GCA_009927835.1. Classification (GTDB taxonomy): domain Bacteria; phylum Verrucomicrobiota; class Verrucomicrobiia; order Methylacidiphilales; family Verrucolacustridaceae; genus Verrucolacustris. The sequence goes on from RFMG01000247.1 coordinate 17,189, forward strand.
CACCCAGACTGTACGCCGTTAAGAGAACCGCCCCGATCCTCCACCATCCCAGCTCCTGGTGTGCGGCAATCACGTCCTGGGAGGTCATGGCCACCAATTCCGGAAGGTTGCCGGCATGGGCAAAAAAGCCGTACACAATCATAAACCCATGGGTGATCAAAAAAGAAAAAAAGATCGGCACACAAAAGACGACCGACTCCTTCACGCCGCGCAGGTTCAGAAGGGTAAGTGCCATGCCAATCGCCAGGGTCATGGTCAACTTCCAGGGCAACCACGCGGAGGGCAACACGGAGAAGAGCGCATCTGCACCCGCAGCGACGGATAGCGCGATGGTTAAAACATAATCGACCAGCAACGCACATCCGCTGACGACTCCGACAGACGGAGTCAGAAGCTTGCTGGCGACCAAATATCCCCCGCCTCCCCCAGGAAAGAGTTCGATGATCTGCGAGTAACTGGCGCAAATCACCGCAATCGTGAAGATCGATCCAGCGGCGACGAACAAGGAAAGAGCCGGGTGGGACATCAGCGCCCGCATCGTTTCCTCGGGACCGTAACAGGCGGAGGACAGTCCGTCCGCACCCAACCCCACCCAAGCCAATACAGCGACCAGGGAAACCTTATGAAAAAGCCCGCGATCGGAGATCTTCAGGGCTTTCCCGATAAAAAGACTCCTGACCCAACCACCCCAACTTTGGTTTTTCATCTTCGCGCAACGAACGAATGGGACCTCAACATCAGAGGAAATCTTCGGCGTCCTTTTCGCGCGAAGCTCCTTGCAGATGCCGGCGAGGTTAGCTGACGGGCTGGGTCCACAAGGTGACCCCGTCAGGCGGTTACCCGCCCCGTACGCCCCTTCCCCAAGTTTCCTTGGGGATTTTGGTTCCCCCGCTACCGGCCAGTCGCAGGGCCGGAATTAGGCTGTAACTAATACAAATCTATTATCCTCACTGCCCATGTCAACTCGACCCCATGACCGCTCGGGCTTAAGATCTTTTCTGGCACATTTCTTTTTGTGATTTATATTGTTGACAGTCAATTACTTAAGATTTTCTTTTCTTGACTAAATCCAAAATACGGTCCTTCACCTCCGCGACCGACTGAGCCCCCTCATCCCCCTTTTCGCGACTCCTCACCGCCACCTGGGCAGCCTCCGCCTCACGATTCCCGCAAACCAAAAGGAAGGGTACTTTTTCCAATTGCCCACGACGGATCTGGGCACCCAGCTTGTCCCCTTTTTTGTCGACCGAGACCCGTAATCCTGCTGCCTTGAAATCCTCCGCGCACGTTTCCGCATACGCCACCATCTGGTCGTTGACCGGAAGAAAACGAGCCTGCTCGGGTGCCAGCCAAACCGGGAACGCCCCGCGAAAATGCTCGATCAGGACCCCCGTGAAGCGCTCCAAGGAACCGAACGGCGCCCGATGAACCATGACGGGGCGATGCTTCTGATTATCCGCACCCGTATAGGTCAGATCAAATCGCTCGGGCAAATTATAATCAACCTGGACGGTTCCCAACTGCCACTCCCGTCCGATCACGTCCTTCACCACAAAATCGATCTTCGGACCATAAAACGCCGCCTCTCCCGGCTCTTCGCTCGTCCTGACCCCCAGTTTCTTGGCTGCTTCCTTCACCGCTCTCTCCGCTTTGTCCCACCCATCCTTCGATCCCACATATTTGTCCGAAGCCGGATCCCTCAATCCGACCCGCACCCGAAAATCCCCGATTCCCAGGGTGTCGAGAACTAGCCTCACCATTTCCAGACACCCCTCGACCTCCTTGGCGACCTGCTCCTCCGTGCAAAACAGATGGGCATCATCCTGGGTGAACCCGCGCACTCGGGTCATCCCGTTCAGCTCTCCCGACTGCTCCCACCGATACACCGTCCCAAATTCCGCCAAACGAACCGGCAAATCCCGATACGACCTGGGTCGGGAGGCATAAATCCGGATATGCATGGGACAATTCATCGGTTTGAGCAAATACCCCTCGATCTCCCCCTTGGTGATCCTGTTGCTCAGTTCCGCACAAGAGCATCCTTCTTTCGCAAGCTTCTCCATCGTATCCCGATCGACCAACGGAGGATACTGAGACTCCTGGTAGTACGGGAAATGCCCGGAGGTGCGGTAAAGACCAAGCCGACCGATGTGCGGGGTAAAGACCTGCTCGTACCCGCGCTTCCCGAGTTCCTCCAAAAGAAACTTCTGCATCTCATGCCGGACAATCGCCCCATGGGGGGTCCACATCACCAGTCCCTGCCCCACCTCATCATCGATCAGGAACAGATCCAACTCCTTGCCCAGTTTGCGATGATCGCGCTGAAGGGCTTCCTCCTGCGCCTTCAGATTGACCTCGAGCTCCTCCTGGGTCGGAAAAGCCGTTCCGTAGATCCGTTGAAGCATCTTGTTCTTTTCGTCACCCCGATGATATGCCCCCGCCAAACGAAGCAACTTGAAGGCCTTGATTTCACCCGTGCTCTTGACATGGGTTCCGGCACACAGATCGGTGAACTCCCCGTTTGTGTAAAAAGAAATCGCCTCCCCTTCTGGAATGTCTCCCAGGCGACCGATTTTGTAAGACTGTTTTTTGCCCTCAAAAAATGCCTTTGCTTCGGCACGACTCACCTCCTTGCGGGTGAACGGTTGATTTTCCTTCACCACCTTTTTCATCTCGGACTCGATCTTGGCAAAATCCTCATCACTCAAGCGGTGGGCCAGATCAAAGTCATAATAAAACCCCGTATCCGTGGGCGGCCCGATGTCCAAGAGGGCATCCGGCCAGAGACGAAGCACCGCCGTCGCCAGCACGTGGGCGGTCGAGTGTCTCAGCTCCTCGAGTGGGGTCATCGTCATCCTCGGAAGCTAGGGATGGATTGGCTTTCGCACCAGTCGCCAGCTACCCGCCCCATCCCGCACCTCCCACCCACTCTTGGCCAACTCATCCCGCAACCGATCCGACTCCTTCCAATCCTTTGCCTTTCGGGCCGCCTCCCTCGCCTCCCCCAGGCTCCTGATCTCATCGGGTGGTTCTTCATTTTTTTCATAGGCTGGCTCCACCCCAAAGACTGCCAAAATCCGGTCCAGCCCTGCCAACTCCCTCGCGGCAGCCTCGGAGGAAAGGCCTGCTTTTCGTTTCTGTTCCAACTCCCCCACCGCCGAGTACATCGCGCCCAAAGCCCTGGGGGTCTCCAGATCCTCCCGTAGCGCATCCCAAGAAGTCTGAAAGGACCCCCAACCCACCCCTTTCGCTTCTTTGGAACTCTCCACCAGCCAACTCCGTAGTTTGCCCAGCCTCTCCCTGCCGTGATGAACGGCACTCATGGTGTCCCAGGAAAAGTTCAAGGGCTGGCGATAGTGCCCCGAAAGAAGAACCAGCCGTAGATCCGATGCGTCCCATCCCCGTGAGGCCACATCCTCCAGGGTATAGAGGTTCCCCAGGCTCTTGCTCATCTTCCGGTTGTCCACCAAAAGATGGGAAACATGGAACCAGTGACGGACAAAAGCTTTCCCGGTCGCTGCTTCGCTTTGCGCGATCTCATTTTCGTGATGGGGAAAAATCAGATCCGCCCCGCCACCGTGAAGGTCGATCGTCTCCCCCAAAATCTCCATCGCCATCGCACTGCACTCCAGATGCCAACCGGGTCGGCCTTTACCCCACGGGCTCTCCCAAAAAACCTCCCCGTCCTCCTGCTTGTACGCCTTCCACAGAACAAAATCGGCCGCCTGCTCCCTCGCATACTCGTCCGCATCCGCCCGACCCGAGGCTCCCTCCCTGACTTCTCGTTCATCCAAATGGGAAAGCTTGCCGTAAGAAGCAAAGGATTGGACCCGAAAATAGACGGAACCTGCCGCCTCGTAGGCGTGCCCACCCTGGAGCAGTTTTTCAACCAATGAAATCTGCTTAGGAATAAACTCCGTTGCACGTGGCTCCCTGCTGGGCTTCTGTAGTCCAAGAGCCTGGCCATCCCTCCAAAAGCGGTCGGTCCATCCCTGGGTAAAATCTCCCAGCTTTTGTTTCGCTTCCCTGGCACCTCGGATCGTCTTGTCATCCACATCGGTCAAATTTCTGACGTGCACAACCTTACCCCCCGCCTCCTGCCATACCCGTACCAAAAGATCCTGAACGACAAAGGTCCGGAAATTACCGATATGGGCAGGCCCATAAACCGTCGGTCCGCAGGCATAAAACTTGAGGGCCTTTCCATCCGCGGCCGAGAGCGGTTTCACCGATCTGGATGCTGTGTCGAATAGCCGAACCTCTTCCATCCGTGAAATCTACGCGGATGGGGACAAAACTTAAATCATTTCTCTGCCATAAGGTAAAACCCTATAAAAAGGCTGTGCTAAAAGTCCCAACTGCCCTCTGCTTAGCGGTCTTAGGATGCCTGGGTCAGGCATTTTCCCAAGCCACCAACAGTGCGGCGATTCCCGTGCCGATGACCAAACCCGGCTGGATAGAGCGTCACGAATCGATGAATGCCAAAGCGAAGCAGGGAAACATTGACCTGATTTACATCGGGGACTCCATTGTGCAGCGCTATGAAGGGGTCGGAAAACCCGTCTGGGATCACTACTACGCACCCAGGAATGCCCTCAATCTTGGAATCAGCGGAGATCGCACCCAGCACGTGATCTGGCGACTCGATCACGGGAATATTGACGGGATTCACCCAAAACTGGCGATTGTCATGATCGGCCAAAACAACGGGGGTCACAATACCGCCTCTGAGATCGCAGAGGGAGTCAGGGAGGTGGTTCAAAGGATCCGCACAAAACTACCCGACACCAAAATCCTGCTTCTTGGCATCTTCCAGCGCCGCGAGAAACCAACGCCGGAGCGGGCTGTCTTGGCCGAGGCGAACGAAATGATCGCCCGTCTGAGTGACTCCTCCGTCACCTACATCGATATCAACTCGATTTTTGTGCAACCCGATGGAACCATTCCCGCCTCTCTTATGCCTGACTTTGAGCATCCCAGTGAACTTGGCTTCCAGCGCTGGGCGGAGGCTATCGAATCGAAGGTGGCCACTCTGATGGCTGACCAACCCATCCCCCCCATGCCTTAGTTTATGGATGTAACCTCCCTTCATCATACCCTAGCAACCGCTTTCTCCATGGGCGTGGTGGTGCTGCTCAGCCCTGAGGTGTTCATCCTGGCCTTGTTGATGGCGGCTCACAAATCACGGGCCCGGCTGAACTCGGTCGTTTTTTTTCTCGGTTCATCCATCGGTCTCTTTTTTGCCATCGGAGTCGGGCTTTGGATCACTCCCAACCCGACCCCCGGGGTGGAACATCCCTCATGGACCCACTTTGCCGTCCGGGCAGGCATCGGAACCGCCCTGCTTTGCGTAGCGATCTACCGAACTTGGCAATTTCTCACAGGAAAAGACGACCGCAAACCGAAGCCAAAATCCCCTCCAGGCGGGCTGAGGGCCAGGTTCCTCGACCTTTTCCCCTCGATGAACACCAGTGCCGAGCCACCCATCAACTTTCACTATCTTTCGAGCACTTTCCTCATCGGCCTATTCACTACGGGACTTCACCCCAAAACCTCAATTCTCGCCATCACCGTCGGTCACCAAATCACCCGGGCAAGCGGTGATTTTGCCAAGATCTCCGCGTTCCTCCTTTTTAGTTTCCTATCCCTCCTGCCTGCAATTCTACCCCTTCTTTTGGCCATCTTCCGTCCGGAGGCAGGCCCGATGATCAAGCAAAAGTGCTCCGACTTTTTGGAGAAAAATGGCCGTTGGATTGGCGCCCTGATCTGTTTTGCCTTCGCAATTGTTCTCTGGAAAGATGCCCTCTCCGCCATGCCCCGCTGATTCTGGCGTAGGATACTCTTTTCCAGTAATGTCTCTTCTTCGTGAAAAAGGATCAGCCACTCCCCATCCCCATCCGCCCGCGTCGTCTTCGCCGAACTTCCGGAATCCGAAGGCTGTTCTCTGAAACGGAAGTTGCCCCATCCCGCCTCATCGCTCCACTTTTCGTTGTCGATGGTCTGGGCAAGCCGGAACCCATTCCCAGCCTTCCGGGTCACTATCGTTTTCCTATTCCTGCCATCCTTCGGGAGGCTCACCGACTCGCCCGTCGCGGTGTCGGCGGGATCGCCATCTTCCCATGCATTTCACAAAATCTTCGCACCCCTGATGCCAAGGAGGCCTTGAATCCAAAAGGTCTCATCTACCGAGCAATTCACGCTATCAAGAAGGAGTTCCCGCACCTACCCGTTTTTGCGGATGTTGCTCTGGATCCCTACACCTCGCACGGCCATGACGGACTCCTGAACCGCACCGGCAGTGACGTGGACAACGATACAACGGTTCGCCTTCTGATGAAGCAGGCGGTTCTTCTGGCTGGGGCAGGCGCCGATTTTGTGGCCCCCTCCGATATGATGGACGGCCGGATTGGATTGATTCGCGAGGCCCTCGACCAGGCAGCCTTCCCTGAGGTTGGGATTCTATCGTACGCCGCCAAGTTCGCCTCCTCCCTCTATGCCCCTTTCCGTGACGCCGTGGGAAGCTCCCGGTCGGCCGGCACCTCCGCCCTGGATAAGCGCGGATACCAGGCGGACCCGGGGAATCGCCGAGCCATTCTCAGGGATGCTCTTTTGGATGAAAGGGAGGGTGCCGATCTCCTCATGGTCAAACCAGCAGGACCCTATCTGGATATTGTCCGTGATCTTCGTGAGAGTACCCGACTCCCACTCGCCGCCTATCAGGTCTCCGGGGAATACTCCCAGATCCATGCGGCGGCACAAAAAGGGTGGGTCGATCTAAGGAAAGCCAGAGACGAGTCCTTGCTCTCCATCCGCCGGGCCGGTGCCGATCTCATCTTCACCTATTTCGCCCAAGATATCGAGAGGGTCAGGTTGTAGACATACGACGGGTCAAAACATGAGGGTGAGAGCTCAGTTTTCCACCGCCTCAAAATACTTGCTGTCCAGATTCTGGAATACGCCGTCTTCCTTCATGCGGAGCAGGGACTGGTTGATCGGTTGTCGCAGTGGGCTTCCGAGCGGCATCGCCATTCCGATGCTTCCCTTTTCGAAAATCGATCCGACCTCGCCGACTGGCAACTCAGGGTGTTTTCGGTCAAAATATCGCAACGCAAAGGTATCAAACACGATGGCCGTTACTTTTCGGCTAACCAAGTCACGGGCGGCCAAATCGAGATCTTTGTAAGGCACAGGGACCAAGCTGTATTTTTGGGCGGCTTTCTCCGATACGGTTCCCTGAACAACTCCCACCGGCTGGCCCATGAGATCGGAAATGCCGTGAACGGTTCCCCGTAGCTTGTTGGCCGTCATGACCGAGGTAATCGTGGAAGTGATGTAAGCCACTACAGCCACACCGCCCGCGAGCCATAAGGCAGCCAAAATCTTCCCCCAAGGGCCCGGTATGCCGCGATGGGTTGCCTTTCCGGCCATACAGATCGACATCACGTGATAAAGGCAGTCGGCAAAACCGGAAAAATATTCACGAGGGTACTGAGGGTTGGTTTTCCACTCAAAGAGCAGGAGGAGATGAGTCAAAAGCAAAATGATGCCTGCCGCCGAGATCAGGATCTTGATATGCCCCCCTTCTAACAAACCTTTCCAAAGCTTGGCGAGGGTGTGCTGTCGCTCGGTATTCAACATCAGTTGAAGACCTGATTCGTGAAAAGGCTGGCTGAAATCGAAAACCTTCAAACGTTCACTGGTTATGTAAAAAGGGCCGACGGCTACATCCAACTCTCCTGCGCGAACCTTCTGCAGAACATCCTCCGCGTTTGGTGAAATGCTGTACGAACACCTCCATCCGTGATCCTCCATGATCCGTTCCCACATTTCGACGCAAAGACCTCCAACCCCCGAAGTTGTTTGAAAAACAAAAGGCTCCTCCAGGAAAACTCCCACCCGTATTTCTTTTGGAGCCGGTGTCTGGCTGTGGCCCGCCCCTGATACTACAAAAAGACCCACCAACAAAAGAAAGGGCCGCAACGACATGCTTCCATCATCTTTTTTCCGGTGAATGAATTCAAGAGGATATCCGCCCAACTCCGGTCCGGGAAAAGGAGAATACTGGTTTTCACCCCAGATGCTGGTGGTGGCACCATGCCTTTCGCATTTCTTTCCTTCCGGCCCTCGCGCCTTACAGTCAAAAGATGCCTATCGAGTCCAAGGATCAGCTGATCGAGGTTAAGGTTCAGACTCTCCAGCAAATCTTCAACTCGATGGATCCATCCCCCTTCCACGAGCGTGATTTGGATCGCGAGGCGGAGGAGTTCATCGTCAGCTGGGCCAAGGAGCACTCCTCCCGCAAACCCTACAAGCTGATCGTTCATCTGGGTCAAAGCACGGATCAGCCGGATAGCGTCCGGATTCTAACTGAATCGATCCGAAACTATTTCTCCTACCGTGCGGAAATGAACCGTCGCGAGCTCAAGCAACTCCTCCACTACGGCTGGATCAGTCTCATCATTGCCACCGTATTTTTGGGCTTTTGCGTGACCATCGCACAAACCGTTGATCCGGATTTAGGACGGTTCCGCCCCATCCTGCGGGAAGGGCTCATCATTATTGGCTGGGTTGCCATGTGGCGCCCCCTCGATGTCTACCTGTACCGATGGTGGCCGGTCCATCGGTTGGGGCGGATTTACCGTGGCTTGAGCAAGATGCCGATCGAGATTCGTACATCCTAATGCTGTCGGCGGACAAGGGTTGTTATTTTCCAGGAAAAACGTGTTTTGCTAGTTCACCGACTGAGAAAAACGTAAGATCCCCTTTTCCGCATCATAATTCAGAATTCGTGTCTTTCCTGTTTTTTTATTCGTCACGCTGACCATTGCCGTGTTCCCGCTTTGGTTCACTGCGGAAACCACTTCCTCATCTCGGGCCACATTGGAGGTCCATCGGGTAATTCCATTGGTCCCCACACCCGCAATTCGGTGCTCATCCTTTTTAATGACGATGGTAGGTCCCTTTTCTGCGGCAGAAACAAACGCTAGGCCACTGAATAGAGCCAAAAGAATCAAGGTGAAGACCTTCCACCTGAAGCTGACGCCCTCCACAGGTTTTCTCGCCATCTCCCAATCAAGCTCTTGCAAGAACGAGCGCGGCCACGAGAAAGATATTCACAAACGCCATCGGAATGAACACCTTCCAGCCAAGATTCATCAGTTGGTCGTATTTAAAGCGAGGGATCGTCCAGCGAATCACAATAAAGAAACCGATAAAAACCAGGATTTTCGCCAAAAACACCCCAACAGAAACAAAACCGAACCACCACGGCATCCCCTGCCCCGCCAACCAGGCAGGCAGCGCCCATCCAAAAACGGATTGTGGCATGGGTAGCCCGTTCAACCAAGGCAACGGAAGACTCCATCCACCTAGGAATAGAGTCACCATGATGGCCGAGGCCGATATCATAGCCGCATATTCCCCGAGGAAAAAGAGGGCAAAACGCATGCCCGAGTATTCGGTGTGATATCCTCCTACCAATTCTGTTTCCGCCTCGGGCAAGTCGAACGGAAGCCGGTTCGTCTCCGCAAATGCTGCAACAAGAAACACCAAAAACGAAAAGGCCAGACATAGGCCGGTCAATACCCCCACAACACCTCCGCGAAGGTGGGGCAATGCCAGCCATCCGTTTTGGACCTGATACTCCACGATTTTTCCAAGGTTCAGCTGTTGTGTAACCAGAAAAACCGGAACCACCGATGCCCCCATCGCAATTTCGTACGAAATCATCTGGGCGGAAGAGCGGATGCCACCGAGGAACGGATACTTCGAGTTGGAGGCCCATCCCGCCAAAATAATTCCGTACACGCTGAGGGAAATGACAGCAAAAACAAAAAGGAGGCCAACATCCAGGTTCGCCACAACTCCGCTGATCTGAAACGCCTGCACGGTGGCCTCATCCCAGTGAAGAAATCCGGCAATCCACTCCGCAATCGGGCGAAGGTCGAAGCCGGGGCTGAACGGGATGACTGCCACCGTCACCAGGGCAGGAACCATGGCCAAAATGGGCGCCAAGTTGAAATAGATACGGTTCACACTCGCGGGAACAAACTGCTCTTTAAGCAAAAACTTCGCTGCGTCTGCCAATCCCTGTCCTAAACCGAAGATGCGAATGTTGGTGAAGGGTATTCCGACCCGATTCGGCCCGCGGCGATCCTGAATCCAGGCACTGAGACGTCTCTCCGCCGTCACGCTCCCAGGGACCATGGTTAAAACGACCAAGGCGACGGCAACTGCCTTTACTGCCGAAAATGCGAGAAAGACAAGGTCAGGAGCGTGAAGAATCATGTCCGTAGGCTATCCTGCAGAGCTCGCACGCCAAGTCAGCTTTCCGATTATCCGGTGGTTCGAAGTCCTGCCGCAATCGCTGCAATCGTCTGGCGAAGCTCACCCAAAAGGAGCTCCCCATCCCCTGATCCACTTTCCTCCAAACGTCTCCACTTTCCCAGCAACTCCACCTGCCACTGGTGCAGGGCTCGAAGAGGTCGGACTCTTCGCTCCACAGTGAAACGGAAACGGGGGCGTCTCTTGGCCAAGGAATCCGGAAAAAGCTCCGACAATCCGTTTTTAACAGCTGTAAATTCCTTTTCCAGATGAACCAGGATTCGTTTCCGGAGTTTTGGATCCTGGACAAGCTCCGCATACCAACGGCCGACCTCCAGATCGGCGCTGGCCAAGCCACTTTCAAGATTGTTGAAGACATAACGGGCGAAAGGCCACTCCCTGACATGTTCACGCAGCGACCGGAAAAGTTTGGGGTGATCTTGGGCTAGCTCTTGCAGGGCACTTCCTGCCCCGTACCAGCCGGGAAGAAAGAATCGTGCCTGGGACCAGCTGAAAACCCAAGGGATCGCCCGCAGATCGGCCCATCCTGCGCTTCCCGTCCGACGGGAGGGGCGGGAACCAATCGTGCTTCTCTCCACGACGTCGATCGGGGTGGCTTGGCGAAAAAAGTCGAGAAACCCGGGTTGCTCTATCAGAGCCCGATACGCCTTTGTGCTGGCTTCAGACAAAACTTCAAATACCTCGGCCATTTTTGGCTCGTCCTCCTTCGCACTATGGAGCGACAGCGAGCTCAGTGCGGTTCCAGCCAAAAGAAGTTCCAGGTTGTAAGCGGCAGTGGCGACGGTGCCGTATTTTTGGCCAATCACCTCTCCTTGTTCAGTGACCCTCAAATCCCCCGTCAATGTTCCCCTCGGAAGCGCCTCCAGAAAACGGTGGGTGGGCCCCGCTCCCCGACTCACAGTCCCGCCCCGCCCATGGAAAAAACGGGCGGATACCCCCTGCTCTTTCGCTGCATTTTGGATGTCACGCTGCCCGCGGTGAAGGGCCCACTGACTGGCCAAAATCCCTGCATCCTTGTTGCTATCGCTATACCCGATCATCACACGCAGTACGGGTGGGGGTTGCACCGGCAAAACGACAGCACCCTCCCCTGGATCCACAAGGGCAACACGCTTGCGCAGTGCCATGTGAGCCTCCTGTTGAGCCAAGACCTTGATCGTCTTTTGGGTGACGGGGTGCTGAAGGAACTCGGTGACGACCCGGGGTGCGGCCTGGAGGTCTGCCAAGGTTTCAAACAGCGGCGTGATTGGCAAAGGGCAGACTTCGGATCCATCCTCGCCCGGTCTTGCCAAACCTGCCGCCCTGGAAAAGACATGGATCGCAAGCAGGTCGGACACATCGCGGGTCATGCTGATGATGGAGAGCCCCAAACCGTCAATCCCGTGTACTCTGCCGTGACGGGCCAATGTTTGATAGGTTCCAATCACCTCCTTGGCGGCGGGTCCCGCCGTCAAAGCCTCCTCTGTGGTCCAAGGAACTCTTTCTAACCAGCTTTCCAAAAGGGCCCTTCTCTCGCTCTCGGGACGGCTGCGGTAGGGCACTTTCGAAGCCCCCTTGGAAAGGGCCTCCAACTCCTCAATCGCCTCGTCATGACGTGCGCTGTTTTGACGGATATCCAGCGCGGCCAGGTGGAAACCGAAGACTTCCACAATGCGGATCACGGGATCAACTTCGGCGGCAGCCAAACGGCTCGCTCCGACCGCGATCAGGGAACGCCTCACGACGCCTAAATCCAAAATCAGATCCTCGGGTTGAGCATAACCCTGGGTTCCCTCCACCGTTCCCGGCAGATAGTTCCGCATAAGAAGAACCGCCTCACGCCAAGGCTCCTCTTGATAAATTCCAACCAAAGACTGGATTTTCGGATCCACCCTCTTCCTCCAGTCCCCAATCCACCGTTCCAGCTCAGGGGGGATGCCATGATACTTGCGGGAAAGAGTCAGTCGCGAAGCCAACCTTTCAAGTGAGTTTCCAAGAAGTCGCAGCGAGGCCTCTCGATACTGCAGGAGACTGAACTCCGTTGTTTCAGGGGTGACAAGCGGATGGCCATCCCGGTCCCCACCCACCCACGTCCCAAAGGAAAGTTGTGGCCGAACGGCTGGATGAATCGGACCACCCTTCCCCAAACCGGCCAATACCCACGCATCCTGCAATCTTCGGTCGGTCTCCGCAATCGACTGGGCCATGGATCCGGCCAGACAGTGGATCACGCCCTCCCGCTCCATATCGACCGTCGGTCTCTGGGTCCGGACCTCCTCCGTTCTCCACCATCGCTCCAGAACCACCTTTAACTTGGATCGGCGATCCCTCTCCCCGGGATGGTTTTCCCCATATCGGGAGCGTTCGACCAGGATTCCGTAAATCTCCTGCATGCAGGCCAAAACCGAGCGACGTCTTGCCTCCGTGGGATGGGCGGTCAGGACAGGCTCGACCCGTAAGGTTGGCAAATCGGCTTGAAGGGCATCGGCATCGACTCCTTCGGCCCGCAGGATACGCAAAGCCTGTGCCCACGACCCTGGCTCATGGGCGGGTCCATTGATCGCCTCATTCATGCCTCGCATGGCGGCCGCCGTAGCCTCTTCCGCCACATTCAGAAGTCCAAAGGCGATGGAGTAAGCACGGGTTACCTTTCCCTTTCCGATCGGTGGCAAATCTCCGGATGCCCCATGACGGAAAGGCAGGGCCTTTTCAATCTTCTCCTCCCCTAACTCGGACAGAAGCTCCTGAAAGGCTCCCATCAGCCAGCCCAGATCTTTTTCCACCTTGGCAAAGCCCAGCGACAGCCGTTTCTGGTACGGCAATTTGGCCTTCCCAAGCGTGGCCCGTCTTTCCGGGCGTTTGCGTTTTGCCGGTTTCATCCCGCACCCTTGTTACGTGCTGAAACTATCCCCGCAAGAACAGGTCGCGCGCGCATTGGGATTCGTAACACGGAATCCACCCTTCAAAAGGTCGGTGCTAAAATCCACCTCCGAGCCGCTGATAAAAACCGCGCTCTTGGGGTCGACGGAGATTCTTACCCCCCGGCTCTCCACCAGGATATCTCGCGGCCCCGCCCCGGCAACCAACTCCATCTGGTACTGAAGTCCGCTGCAACCCCCGCCCACAACGGAAACCTTCAGCGCCCCCTCCGCATACTCCTTCTTTTTTAACAGGCCCTGCAGATGAGCCGCCGCCTCCTCCGACAGGCGGACGAGCTTTTCCGTCCCAATTTTCGGCCCGGCAGGGGCGCCGGAAGGGGCTGGATCGATCATGGGTCGACTCTACGCTCGGCTCGCCTTACCGACCAGTCTGGTCACTTGCCCTGCAGATTTCCAGAGACCATCGGAGCCAGACTTTTTTCAACCAACCGTACCAAGGGTCTCGGCTGAAATCCGAGGATGAGCTGAGCCGCACCCGCCAGGAGCAGGATCCAAACCAGAAAGGATGGGAATCGCTGGGCCGGCACAACATCCGGCTCCCTTTCCCAGTACATCGCCCGGATCGGAACCAGATAAAATCCCAACCCCACCACCGCCATGATCACCCCCACGACGAGTCCCGGAATTTCACCGGCACTCCAGAGCGCGGTGAATACGGAGAGTTTGGCGGAAAAGCCCAGGAGCGGGGGCAACCCCGCCATGGAAAGAAAACAAAGGGTCAGTCCCAGAGCGGGTCCGGGATCCCGCTGGGCCAGCCCGTCCAAATGACGCATATCCGCATTTCCATGCACACGCTCCAGCTCCTGGACAAAAATAAAAACGGGAAACGTGGCCAGCAGGTAGGCCCAAAGATATCCCGCCACGGTTCCCATCCCTGATTCCCCCCAGGTTCCAAGGGCCAGGAGCATGTATCCCGCATGGGCGATTCCCGAATACGCCAGATAGCGTTTCAGGTTTCTTTGGGGTAACGCGGCCAAGGTGCCCAGGGTCACCGTGGCGATCCCCATCGTGAGCAGGATCGGTCGAAAGACCCATCCCACCGAATCCAAGGCAAAGGCACCAAGACAAAAGATCCGAAGAAGAAGGACAAACCCCGCCGCCTTGGAGGCAATGGCCAGGAAAGCCGTGATGGGAGTGGGCGCACCCTCATAGACGTCAGGCGCCCATGCATGAAAAGGAACAGCAGCGATCTTGAAGGCAAGCCCTGTCAGAATCAGGCCCACCGCAAACAGCAGAGCCGGACTGGCCGGACGGCCCGCCTGTTCCAGGATGATCCGGCTGAACTCCGTGGATCCCGCCGTGGCATAAAGCCACGCGATCCCCATCACCAGAAATCCCGTGGAGAGACCCCCCATCACCAGCAGCTTCATCCCCGCTTCCAGGCTGGCAGCCCGGCTGCGGTGAAAAGCCGCCAGAAGATAGAGGGAAATGGCCACCAGCTCGAGTGCGACAAAAATCGCCAAAAAATCACGTGCGCTGGCCAGAAGACAAAGACCCGCCGTCGAAAAAAATGGAAGCGCGAGAAATTCGGTGCGAACCACCTCCTCCCGTCCCATCGGATATCGCACCGAAATGAGCGTTACGCCGACAAGACACAAAACAAAAAACGGCTTGAAGACGAGCGAAAGCCCATCGGTGACAAAAAGGTTGGCCCACACCTCGGGCATCGGCTGGCCGGACTGCCATATGGTGAAAATAAAGAGGGCGATGCCCAGCAGGATCGACAACCTGGGCAACCATTCCTTTTTTCCCGGGGGAATCAACGCATCAGCCAAAATCAGGGTGACTCCCGTTAAAACCAGAAGCACCTCAGGGCAAAACCAACGGATCATGGCTGTATCAACCTTTCCAACACCGGTCGGGCGGGGCCCAGGACAAGGTTCGGAACCAGACCCATCAGAAACAGGAGGGCGGTCAAAAGGGCAAAGGGCCAAACCTCTTGAAAGCCGTTCAGATCACTCCCTTTTTTTGAATCCAAGGCGGAGGAGACCGGCCCAGTCGCAATACTGCGAATGGCACGAAGCATGGCCACGGAGGACAAAACGACTCCCCACGCCGCGATCCCCACCAGGAACGGATGGGCCGACCACGCCCCGAAGAAGATCATGATTTCCCCTGCAAAGTTTGCCAGCCCAGGAAGTCCGATCGAGGCCATTCCCGCAATCATCAGATAAAACCAGAGTTTGGGAGTCCTCGTTGCCAGCCCTCCCAAATCCTTCATCCACGTGGTGCCCGCCCGCTGGCCCACCTCACCCGCCACGGCAAAGCCGAGTGCCGCACTGAGGCCATGGCCGACCATCAAGACCAGCGCCCCACCCAAACCCAAGACCGTACCGCTGATCAGCCCAAGAAAGATTGTTCCCATGTGCATGGCGCTCGAGAAACCAAGCAGCCACCGGAAATCCCTTTGGGCAAGCGATGCCAAACCCAAATATAGAATATTTCCCGCGAGCATCAGCCCGACGATCCAGCTCAACTCCCTCCATCCCAGCGGAGTCAGGGGCAGGGCCAGGCGGAGCAGACCGTAAATGCCGAACTTTTTCAAAACCCCGGCGTGAAGCATCGCGGCGGGTGCGGGGGCGGACGCATACCCTCCGGGAGCCCAACTGTGGAATGGAACAAGGGAGACAAGGGTTCCAAAACCGGCGATCAGAAGAGCGGCCAAGTACGTTTGCTGGGATGCGGGAATGGGTTGGGCACGCAAAGTTTCCGTCAAAACCCGCCAGTCCAAGGTCCGGGCTGTTTCCGGAGCAGCCCAAACCAACCCGATCAAGGCAATCAGCAGGAGAAGACTTCCCAACACCAGATAAAGGGTCATTCTCCAAGCAGCCCCGGTCCGATCCCCCTGCCCCCAAATCCCGATCAGAAGAAAACTGGGAATCAGCGCCACCTCGTGAAAGGAGAAAAAATAAAAGAGATCGAGGGAGAGAAACGCACCCAGGGCCCCCAACCCCACCAAAAGCAGGCATATGTGGTACTCCATGGCACGTTTGACGTCCGCACGGGCAACTCCAATCGCGGCGACCGTGACCAGCAGGGTCAGCCACAGGAGAGGAAGGCTAAGCCCATCCAATCCAAGACGAAATTGAACGGGAAACACCTCCCGCAGGTTGGTCCCTTCAGGCCCGTAAAAAATCTCTCCCCTCCTCAACACAACCCCGGAGACGAGGAAGCCCGGAATAAGATTGATCCAGGACGCCCAGAGAGCCGTCTTGCGGGGTGACGCACCCAAGGCAATGGCCCCTACCGCCACGAGAGGCACAGCCAGCAAAAGGGGGAGAGCCAACGCGATGTTCATCGATTCACCCCTGCCGCCATAGCCAACCGAGGAGCAGGAAAACCCCGAGGATGAAAACAGCCGCATAGATCTGGACCTGTCCGCACTGAACAAGTCGCAATCCCTGGCCCGAGGCTCTGGCGACCACGCCGGAACCCCTCACCAGAAAGCCTCGCACCACCCACCCCTCAAAGGCATCGGTCAGCCTCGCAAAGGCGTCCTGTGGGGAAACAAACACCCTCTGATAAATCTCATCCACATAAAACTTCTCCCGTAAGACAGGGATGGAAATCGGGTCCTTGGTGGCTTGACGATAGAGAAAGTAGGCGGGCACAAATCCGGCCAACGCCACCAGGAGGGAGATCCACAGGGTCCACGTCTCATGAGCTTCCGGATGTTGGAAATGAAGATACGACTCCACCGGAAGGAGGCCTCCCACAAGGGTCAAAACTGCCAAGAGGGCCATCGGTGCGGTCAAAAAAATCGATCCCTCATGGGCGTGCCGCGCCGCGTCATTTTTCGGCTCTCCACCAAACGCCACCAGGATCATCCGAAGCATGAAGAACGAGGTGAAAAAACCCGCTCCCATCGATACCGCGGCAAGCCCCGGGTGGTGCGCCGTGGCGGCGAAAATGGCATCCTTGCTCCAGAATCCCGAGAGCGGCGGTATCCCGCACAAGGCGAGGGTTCCCAGAATTGTGACAAAAGCCGTGAAAGGCATCCGTTTCCCAAGCCCGCCCATCTTCCAGATATCCTGTTCGTCGTGACAACCGTGGATCACGGAGCCGGCGGCCAGGAAAAGCAAACACTTGAAGAAGGCATGCGTCGTCAGGTGATACATGGCCGGGCCTGCGACACCCAGCCCCACGGCCATGACCATATAGGCGATTTCGGAAAGGGTGGAGTACGCAAGGATCCGTTTGATGTCGTTTTGCTGACATGCAAGGAGAGCAGGAAGGAGCGTCATCCATCCCCCGATCCAGGCAATCGTCATCATCGTCGCCTGGCTCATCTCCAAAATCGGCAGCACCCGGACCAACATATACACGCCCGCAACCACCATCGTCGCCGCGTGCAAAAGCGAGGACACCGGCGTCGGTCCCTCCATCGAGTCAGGCAGCCAGACATGAAGCGGAAATTGCGCAGACTTGCCCAGACACCCGCAAAAAAGTCCGAGTCCGACCGCCGTCACAGCCCAACCTGGGGAGGAGGCCGCAGCACGGCCGGGCAGGTCGGCAAAGGTCACGCTTCCGAACAGGGCCCATGCCCCCAAAATTCCAAGAATGAATCCGAAGTCACCAATCCGATTCACAAGAAACGCCTTGTTTGCGGCCGCTCCCGCGGCAGGACGCTCCACCCAAAAGCCGATCAACAGGTACGAACTCAGCCCGACCAACTCCCAGAAAATGAACATCGAGATTAAATTGTCCGCCAAAACAATCCCCAGCATCGAAAAAACAAAAAGGGACAGCTCCGCAAAGAAGCGGCTACGGCAAGGATCCTTTTCCAGATAGCCGATCGAGTACAGATGAACCAGAAAAGCGACACCGGAGACCAACGCGGCCATTCCCCTGGCCAACGGATCCCCAAGTATCCCGAAGTTCGCCCGAAAGCCACCCCATTCGATCCATGGAAGTGCGGGCACAATCCCCTGGCCCAGGGAGGATCCCCAAAAAAGAAGGGCCATGGACCCCATGAAACTGCCCAGACAGGCCAGGGTGGAAACCGAGACGGAAATCCGCGGGAAAGGATACAGGAACAAACGGATGGAGACCGCCGCAAGGAGCGGAAGGAGAAGGATCAGGTAAGGGGCGTAGGCGATCATCAAAATCGCAGACTTGCCATTTGATCGACAGCGGTCGTCCTCTTGATCCTGAAAATGGCGACAAGAATCGCCAGCCCGAGGGCAACCTCGGCGGCCGCCACCGTGATGACAAAGAAAACCGCAACCTGCGGATCGGGAAGCCCGTGAAATTTGCCAACCGCAACGAGAGCCAAATTTGCTGCATTTAAAAGCAATTCGAGCGACATCATCACGACCAGCAGGCTTCTTCGCAGGATCACCCCCGCCAACCCGATCAGGAAAAGGAGCAAACTGAGGGCCAGGTAGTGACCCAAGGTGACTTCACCGAAATTCACGCCTCGGGGTCCTTGCGACAAAGCACAACAACGCCAATCGTGGCCACCAAAAGCAAAACCCCGGTTGCCAGAAAAAGCGGGCCGTAGGACGAAAAAAGAAGTCGTCCCAGCTCCGCCGCGGACGTACCCCCCTTCCCCTCCCCCCAATGAAGAGCCTGTCCGGCTCCTGGAAAAACGGATGCAATCCTGGGAACTCCGATGACCGCACCTCCCCCGATGCCCACAACCCAGATCACCTTGGCCCAAGGGAGGCTCTGCCGGGCCTCCTCCTTCACGTCCAGCAGCATAATCACAAAAAGAAAAAGAACCATGACCGCCCCGGCGTAAACAATCACCTGAACCACGGCCAGGAAAAAGGCCTCCAAGGTCACAAAAAGGGCCGCCTCCATCACCAAGGTCACCACCAGACACACCGCGCAGGTCACCGGGTTGCGGAACACCACCAAACCGATGGCGGATGCCACCAATCCCACGGCCAAGACCCAAAAGAAAAACGGTTCCATCCGCTGCGAACTCTTCCGGTTACTTGCCGTGCCACTTGCGAATCGGACGATCGATCTCACCACCCAACGCATAAAGCTCCTCCTTATGCCGGACCATCCCCGCACGACTGGTCCCCACAAAGATGGGCTCTTCTTTTTTAAGAAATATCGCCTCCTCAGGGCAGACTTCCTCACACATCCCGCAATAAATGCAACGCAACATGTCGATATCGAACTCCCTGGGTCTCTTCTCCACATTGGCATGGAGGTCGGAACCCGGGATGGAGCCGGGGGTGATCCGGATGGCCCGGGGAGGGCAGACGAATTCACACAGCTGGCAGGAGACGCACTTTTCGCGTCCCTCGAGGTCCTTCACAAGCACCGGCGCACCACGATACCCATCGGGCATCGGCCACTTCTCCTCCGGATACTGCATCGTCAGGAGGCCGGTTGCGCTCATATCCATCAAGGACCGCGGCCGGGTATCCCTGCGGGGAAAAAGACGGCCAAGGATTGTCTCAGCCATGTGCCGAAGGGTGATCCACATGCCGCCCACAATCGAGGGCAGGTAAAGCTTCTCCCATAGATTCAAATCGGGACGAGGAACGACCAGAGCCATTGTAGAAGTTAGATTACTGCTTCCGCGGGGCAAGTTGGGACAGCGGGAAGGAGACCTTTTCAGCCACCGCCCCATTCGCCCTATGGATTTCCATGGTCATTCTGGGATCCGACCCCGTCCAATCCAAGCGAAGCTCACCGAAATTCTGCGCATTCACCAGTTTCCCCACCCGGTCGGGATTCACCTCCTCCTTGATGGAAGAAACCTCCGTCAAACCGCTCGAGGTGATGTCATAGATGGGATAGCCCACCACGGTGCCTTTTTGGCATGAAATCTCCCCGTTGTGCCGGTCCCCGCTTAAAAAGATCACCCCCTTGGTGCCGCAATCCGCGATCAATTGCAGCATTCTTGCCTTTGCTTTGGGAAAGTTGGCCCAACGTTCGTAGGGATGTTTTTCCGCTACAAACTGCACGCTCGAACCGATGACGACCCAATCCGCTCCGGGTCGAGACAGTTCCCCCTTCAGCCAAGTCCACTGGGTCTCCCCGAGCATATCCCCCTCCTGACTGAACTTTCCTTTTTCGGGCAGAGGATCCCGGTTGTAACGCAAATCCAACAAGATCACCCGGACACACTTCCCCGGCGGCCCCCAGTCCTTGGAATTATAGACCCCATCCGGGCGGTCTGGTTTCCCCCAAAATTTGACAAAGGCCTCCCTTGCTTCCTCTTTTCTGGCGTACTCCTTGCCGGCGTCGTTTTTTCCGAAGTCATGATCGTCCCATGTGGCCATCACGTGGTCGGGAAAAAGTTTTTGCAACGCTGCCATGCCATCGCTCCTCCTCAACTTCTCATAGCCCTTGGCAAAGGCCTCGGGGTCGTTGTTGAAGGCGATGTACTTTCCTTCGACGAAATCATTGTAGAAATTATCCCCCAACCAGATCCATAGCTGCGGATCAAACTTCTTCACCGCATCCCAGATTTCTGTTTTCTTCTCGGGTTTATAGCAGGATCCAAAAGCAATCCTTTCCAACGCCGCAGGAGGGGTCTCAGCGCTAAGGCCTGCGAGCAGGACCCATCCGGCAAGGAGTGCGAAACCGACCGATCTCACGTGCCTAGCTCGAGCTGCTCATCCTCCTCCGCATCCACAACCCGGGCCACACCCTGCAACCGGTCCCCCTTCTGCAACCGAACGAGGTACACACCCTGGGTGTTCCGACCGGATTCCCGAATATCCTTCACTTTGGTCCTCACCATCTGACCCTTTTCCGTGATCATCATGATCTCATCCTCATCCTTCACGGAAATGGCCCCAGCAACTAACCCCGTCTTGTCGGTCGTCTTCATGGTGATAATACCTTTCCCGCCTCTTGTCTGGCTGCGGTAATCATCAAACGAGGTTCTCTTGCCCACCCCGTTGTCCCCCACGACCAAAAGGGTCGCCTTGGGATCCACCACCGCGGCACCGACCACCTTGTCCTTCTTCTCGGGGCGGATCCCGTATACCCCCACCGTTGCCCTGCCCTGATCCCTCAGTTGATCCTCATGGAATCGCAGGCTCATCCCCTCGGCCGTCACCAGAACGATTTCCTGCTTTCCATTCGTCAAGGCGCACGCGATGAGCTGGTCGCCCGCCTCGATCTTGATCCCGATGATTCCCCCCTTCCTGAAATTCGCATAATCGGAAAGGTTCGTTTTCTTCACAATCCCCGAAGAGGTGGCCATGACCAAGTGCTGCTTGTCGGTGAACTCATGCACGCAGATCAGAGCCGCAATCTTCTCCCCCTCCTGCAGGGCAAGAATGTTGGCGATCGACTTTCCCCGCGCCGTGCGGCCCATTTCGGGGATCTCGTACACTTTTTCCACATAGACCCTCCCCGTGCTGGTGAAAAACATCAGGTAGTCGTGCGTCGATGCCGAGAAAAGATGCTCCACAAAATCGGTCTCCTCCTCGTCCCCCTTCTCCTCCTTCGACTTCATTCCGATCACCCCTTTGCCACCCCTTTTTTGGGCCCGATAACTGTCCGCCGATGTGCGCTTGATGTAACCCGCATGGGACAGGGTGATGAGAGTGCTCTCCTTGGCGATCAGGTCCTGGACATCGATCTCCCCCTCATCCTTGACGATTTGGGTGCGACGCTTGTCGGCATACTTTTCCTTAATTTCAAGCAACTCCTTTTTGATGATCGTATAGACCTTCTTCTCGCTGGCCAAAATACTGCGTAGCTCCTCGATCTTCTGGATGACCGCAAGATACTCCTCCTCGATCTTATCGCGCTCCAGTCCGGTCAACTGATACAGCCGGAGCTCCAGGATCGCGTCCGCCTGCCGGTCGCTCAACTTGTACTTCGCGATCAGCTTCTCTTTGGCCGTCGCCCGATCTTTCGACGCCCGAATGATCTTCACAAAGTCATCCAGATGATCCAGCGCCTTCTTATACCCCTCAAGAATATGAGCCCTGTCTTCCGCCACCTTGAGGTCAAACTTGGTCCTGCGAATGACCACCTCCCGGCGATGTTCGAGGTAGCAGATCAACATATCCCGCATCGGCATCAACTTTGGACGACGCCCATCGAGGGCCAGCATGATCACGCCAAAGCTGCTTTCGAGCGCGGTGTG
>RFMG01000194.1 GCA_009927835.1 Verrucomicrobiota bacterium
TTCCCCGTTTCCGTCCACCCCGCCTTGCAGGTGCAACCGAAGCGGACTACTTCTCCTTCATCACCCAGACGCCGTCCCAATCCTTCTCAGGGGGGTTCTTTTCAAAGTAGTCGCAGCGCTCGATGTAAATCTTGCTCAACTTGTCCCCCGGATGCGCCTGCAGTGCCTCCCGGAACGCCCCTTTTGCCTTTTCCCAATCCTGCTTCCTGTATTTGGAAAGCCCGTCCTTGAAGTGGTTGATCACCTCCATCGGGTTTGGAAACGAAGCCTCCGTGTGATAGTCGAGGCACTCAAAGATCACCACCGGCTCGGTCTTTCCCTTGACGACCACCCGGTCCGCCTCCCGCATGCGATACGTTCCCTTCAGTTTTTTGACCGTCGCATCGCTCACCAGCATCTTGGCTCCGTACTGTTTACAGGCCGTCTCCAGACGGGCTGCCAGATTCACCCCGTCCCCGATCACGGTGTAGTTCATCCGTTTCGGCGAACCGATGTTCCCGCTCACAATCTCATCCGTGTTGATTCCCAGCCCCATGTCGATCGCCATCATCCCCCTCTCCTTGCGGGCGGCGTTGAACCGGTCCAACTCCTGCAACATCCCAATTCCCGCCCGGACGGAGCGGTCCGCATCATCCTCCCTCGCCAAGGGCAGACCAAACACGGCCATGATCGCGTCCCCGATGAACTTGTCCAACATGCCGCCCTCTTTCTGGAGACAGTCGACCATCAGGGTGAAATATTCGTTCAGCAGACCCACCGTACCCTGGGCCCCCAGGCTCTCCGTCAGGGTGGTAAAGCTGCGGACGTCGGAAAACAACACGGAAGCCTCGCTGATATTTCCACCCAGAACCTCTTTGCCCGTGGCCATCAACTGATCGGCGATCGCCGGATCCATATAACGGGCCATCGTGCCCTTCATTCTTTTTTCGTCGCTGATGTCCTCGATCATCAGCAGGGAGCCCAAGGGCTTGTCCTTGACGCTGATCAAGGGGAGGACACTGACGTTGGCCGAGGCCTTCTCCCCGCCCCACTCCATCTCCGCATCCATGACCAGGGCGGGCTCCTTGGATTCCGCCGTGGAACGGATCTTCTCCTCGATCCACACATTTTTCCCGACAAAGAACTCGCTCGCCTTCTTTTTCAGGATCTCCTTGGCGCTGGTTTTCAGGATCCGATATCCCGACTTGTTGCAGGTCTGGATCACCCCGTCTTCATTCAACGTCACCACCGCATTCGACATGCTCTCCAGCATCGATTCCGCATAGTTCTTCATGTTCTGGACATCGTCGAACAGCTTCGCGTTTTCCAAGGCCACGGAAACCTGTGCGGTGAACGCCTTGAGCTTCGCCTCATCCTCATGGGTGAAGGCTCCGCCCCGCTTGTTGAGAACCTGGGTCGCACCGATCACTTTTCCGGCCTTGTTGATCACGGGGGTGCAAAGGATCGATCGGGTAAAGAACCCCGTCTTCTTGTCAAAACCCGGATTGAATCTCAGATCCGCATACGCGTGTTGGATATTCACGGTTTGGCCGCTGGTAAAGACCGCGCCGGCAATCCCCATGTGATTGGGGAAACGGATCTGGGTCGCTCCCAACCCCTCGCCCACCTCGGTGTACAGTTCGTTCGACTTTTCATCGTTGATAAAAAGGGTCGACCGCTCCGCATGCAGCAACCTTGTGATCGTCCGGATGATCTTGGCCAAAAGGTTTCCCAGTTGGATTTCTCCCGAGATTTCCGACACCACGCTGAGAAACTCCGCCTCCTTGGCCTTCTCTTTTTCCCCCAACTCCAGCAGCAGGCTTCGTTGAAGGGAAACGGAGGCCTGCATGGCCATGGCCTCGAGGAGTTTGAGATCCTTGGGGGTGAAGTGAGCGGCCTTCCCGCCCTTTCGGTTCAGCACTTCGACCACCCCGATCAACTCCCCACGAACGGTGCGGATGGGGGCGCAGGCGATCGATCGCGTCCGATATCCTGTCTGCTCATCCACGGTTTTGTTGAAACGCGAATCCTTGTAGACGTCCTTGACCAAAAGTCCCTTCCCCGATTGGAAAACAGCTCCCGCGATTCCCGTGGTGTTGAGAATCCGAATCTCCCTCTTTAATCCTCCCACCGTCACCCGGCTATACAGCTCTTGGGTCGAGGGATCGTTCACAAACAGTGTTCCACGGTCAGCCCCGGTGGCCTCCGTCACCAAGGCCACGAGGGTTTCCAGCTGCTCATCCAGCGTCTGCCCGTCGGCAACCTTGCGGGCCACTTCGAGCAAGATCTTGGCCTCGGCCAGACTCAACGTGTCGATCGGGCTTTTACTTTTGGCCACGGCTCGCCTCCAACTCCCCGCGGATTCTCTGGATCGTTTTTTCCAACTCCGCCGTCTCGTCCCGATGGGTCCGTCGCATCAACTGCTGCTCCTCGCTGTGGTGAGCCCTCTCCCGCTCCAGCTGGTCCCGCAAGGCCTGCACGGAAGATTGGAGCTGCCGCCCCTCCTCCGCCGACTGGGCCAACACCTTTTGCACCGCCTCCTCCCCCTCCGCCTTCCGTCGTTCCAACTCGATCCTCATCTCCGAAACCGTGGCCTTCAGGTCGCGAATCTCGGTCTGGGCCTCAGCCACCGCTTGGGCCACCTCCGTGGCAGTCCCGGCCTTCTGTTTTTCCAGGGCTTCCCGCAGCGCCTCCACCGTCTCCTTCAGATTGCGGATTTCGTGCTCCCGCTCCATCTCCTCGGAAAACCTCGATTCTGGCGGATGCAGGGTCAATGCCATGACGAAAGATTAAAGTGGAGTCGCCGAAAAGAGAAGCCCGCGCAGGGAAGGTCGCCTTACCAAATAAACGACTTTTTCTCTGCCACAATCTTTCCATCCCGCACGATCGAAATCCGCCACGAGTTCACCACCCCGCCCCTCAGATACTCGTCCCCCGTGACTTTCAGCACCGTCTTTTCGTACCCGTCGAAGTTTTTGTACTCCTGGGTCTTGGTCATCACCCTTTCTCGGCTCATCGCCTGCCGATAATCGAGCCGAACAGTGAAATCACCCGGTGGCCCATCGTTTTGCCAATTGATGACAAAGATGTTTCCCTGCCGATCCAGCTTGTCTTTGGCTAAAATTGCGCCGTGATCCCAATACTTGGGCTCATAAACCATCATCTGATTATCTGGCGGAGGTGGCGCTTTCCTGCGTGGGTCGGAATCATTTAGATAAGTATAAATTTTATTTAAGCTAACGGACTCATCGTGCTCCACAGGCAGATCACTTTTCATTCCGTCCGGAATATGCGGTGCGGCCGCAACGGGAGCCTCGGCCCCCTGGGTGGTTGGCTCAACCTTCGCCGGACGAAAATCGGGCACCACCGTGGTCTCCTCCGACCACAGCATCGAGCCCAGCAATCCGAAAACAGCACCGATCAACAATTTACGCATCGATACGTATTTAATACGATAGATTTTGCCCGTCAAGTAACTGCCTTGCATTAGGGAGGATTCTTCTTGGTGATTTGAGTTAAGTGCTTAGATTCAGCACCTTATGCATGACCCCGAAAGGACGATTGAATTTGAATTCGTGCGTGCAACGGAAAATGCCGCCCTTAACGCCATGCGGTTTATTGGTCAGGGTGACAAAAACGCTGCTGATGCAGCCGCATGTGATGCGATCCAAGGGGTCTTTGACCTTGTGGATATTCGTGGTGAGGTGGTCATCGGGGAAGGAATCAAAGATAAAGCCCCGGGAATTTTTTTAGGCGATCGGCTGGGAAAATGGGGGGCCAAAGCCCCCCGCTTTAATATCGCCCTCGATCCCGTCGACGGCACCACCAATCTGTCGAAAGGATCGCCCAACGCAATCTCCGTCATGGCCGCCACGGAGGTCCCCTCCGAAAGCCAAGAGCCAGCCATGCGAAATATCCCCAGCTACTACTCCCACAAAATCGCCTACGGACCCACGGTCGCACAGGCTCTCTCCAACGAGGACCCCCATGCGAACTTTCTCGATGCGCCGCTCGAGGAGACCCTCCAGCGCCTTGCCAAGATTCTTCACAAAAGGGTGGGAGAACTCGTTGTCCTCGTTCTCGATCGCGCCCGGAACCAGCCTTTTATCGAATCGATCCGCCGTGCGGGTGCCTCCCTCCGTACAATCGCCGATGGAGACATCACGGCCGCCGTTGCCCCCTCCCTCCCTGATTCTGGAATCGATCTTTATGTCGGCATCGGCGGATCCCCCGAGGGCGTCCTCACCGCGGCCGCGGTCCGTGCTTTGGGAGGGGATATTCAGCTGCGAATGTGGTTCCCCAACCCCGAGGCCAAGGCCCGCGAGGTTCATGGAATTCCTGAAAAAGAGGTCCAAACTCTGTTCCGTTCCGCCGATGTCGTCACGGGGGATAGCGCGATCTTTTGTGCCACCGGAATCATTGAAAGCCCCCTTCTCCCCGGTGTGAAACTTATCGGCCACAAAGCCATCACTCACTCGATCCTGATGCGCGCCCGCAGCCGCACGGTTCGCTACATCCGCGCCGTGCATGACCTCGAACACAAAACCATACACCTTCGCAGCACCTCACGCGAACGGGCCGTGTGACGGCTTTTTTTTCGGGCCCCGCGTAGCCCCCCCTCCCTTCGGCTTTTCCGGGTGCTCCTCCGGCCAAATGGCATAGATCAGCCCATACCCGGCAATCGAAAGGACCACGCCGATCACGGTGCATCCCACCAGCAGCGGCACCGCCACCAAGGCCAACTCCCCCGCCAACATCCTCAACTTCGCCCGAATTCCATCCGTCGCGTCCAATTTCTTAATCTTCTCCCCGATCCGATTTTCATAGGTGGCAGGTCTCCCCAGCATGACCTCCCCCACATGATACGCCGTCGTGTAGTAGATGGGGATCGTCAGCGGATTGTTCACCGTCTGCACCACAA
Source organism: Verrucomicrobiota bacterium (assembly GCA_009927835.1). Taxonomy (GTDB): domain Bacteria; phylum Verrucomicrobiota; class Verrucomicrobiia; order Methylacidiphilales; family Verrucolacustridaceae; genus Verrucolacustris. The sequence goes on from RFMG01000194.1 coordinate 4,901, forward strand.
CGGCCACGGGAACATTGGCCCGCATCACAACCGCTAAAAATAGGGCCAAGACATGGTGCAGCCCCAGAAAAGGACTCGTGGCGGGCAACAACCCCGCCACCATCGCCCGCGCCACCGGGCCCCGGCGAAAACTCCACAAGTCGGGATTCACCCCGTGCTTCCCCAGCCACTTTCCAACCCTCCCAGCCTGCATGTGCTCCGGACTCAGCTTCAGCCGATGAAGCAGCGATCTAAGCCTGTGTTGCACGGTTCCGTTATAAACTTTTTTTCTCCAACACCAACTCTCTCATTTGTTCCCGCCCCGGACAGGGCTAATCTACGCACCCCATGGAGTCATCCGGTTTTATCCGCATCGAGGGAGCGCGTCAGAACAATCTGAAGAACCTCACCTTCGATCTCCCCTTGGGCATGTTCCATGTCCTCACCGGCCCCTCGGGCTCGGGCAAATCGTCCCTCGCGTTCGACACCCTTTACGCCGAGGGCCAGCGCCGCTATGCGGAAACGTTCAGCCCCTACACCCGCCAGTTTCTCGAGCGGATGGATCGCCCCCGCGTGGACCGTATCGACGGGATTCCTCCCGCCATCGCCCTCGGCCAAGGCAACCCCGTCCGCTCCTCCCGTAGCACCGTCGGGACCGTGACGGAAATTGCCGACCACCTGAAACTCCTCTTCCCCCGACTTGCCCGACTGACCTGCCCGGACTGCTCCCAAACCATCCAACCCTGGACCCCGCAGCAGATTTTCACCGATCTCCTCCACCATCACTCCGATCAGGAGGCTTGGTTCCTCTTCCGCACTCCTTTTCCCAAAAAAACTCCCGCAGACGAGGTCGCCGCTTTTCTCGGTCGCCAGGGGTTTCGCCGGATCCTCCTCAACGGAGCCCCCCTTCGACTGGACGAGGCCCCCGACCTGGGGGTCCTGGCCCAGACCCTGCGCCAAACGCCCGATGGCCAAAATCTCCTCGTCCCCGTCATCCAGGATCGCCTCCTCCTCTCCTCCGCAAACAAAACACGCCTGATCGAGGCAATCACCTCCTGCCTCCGCTACGGCAAAGGGGTCGCCGCCATCTCCCTCGTCAAAGACCCCGACACCCTTCACCTTTACTCCGACCGCTACTACTGCCCCCGCGACCAACGGGATTTTCACGAACCCACCCCCGCCCTCTTCTCCTTCAACCATCCCCTGGGCGCCTGCCCCGCCTGCCGCGGATTTGGAAGAATGATCGAAATCGACGAATCCCTCGCCCTTCCCGATCGCTCCCTCACCCTGGCGGGAGGCGCCGTCAAGCCCTGGCAAACCGCCAGTTTCGAGGAGTGCCAACGCGATCTCGAAAAGGCCTGCCGACGGAAAAAAATCCCGCTCGAGGTCCCTTTCCAGGATCTTTCGCCGGACCAGCAAAAGTTCGTCCTGGAGGGGGATCGGGGCTCGACCCGGGACCTCTCCGAACTTTGGGAATCGGGAGATTGGTACGGCGTCCGCGGCTTTTTCCGATGGCTGGAAACCAAAACGTACAAGATGCATGTCCGGATCCTGCTGGCCCGCTATCGCGCCTACCGCATCTGTCCGACCTGCTCGGGCCAACGCTACCGCCCCGAAACCACCCACTGGCGGGTCGCTGGAAAAACGATGCCCGAGCTCAACTCGTTGCCCCTCTCCGATCTGAACTCCCTCTTTCAGAAAATCAAAACCTCCGACCCCTCCGCCCAAACTCCGCTCGAAAACATACGCCATCGCCTACGCTTCCTTCTCGGCGTCGGCCTCGGCTATCTCACCCTGGATCGCACCACCCGAACCCTTTCGGGTGGGGAGCTCCAACGCGTGAACCTGACCGGCTGCCTCGGCACCGGCCTGACGGGAACCCTCTTCGTTCTCGACGAGCCCAGCATCGGACTTCACCCACGCGACACCGGTCGCCTTCTCGATCTGCTTCGCGAACTCCGCGCCGCCGGCAACACGGTCCTTGTCGTCGAACACGATGAGACGGTCATCCGCTCCGCTGAAAATCTTCTCGAACTCGGCCCCGGCTCCGGAGGCGAGGGCGGTCATCTCCTCTATGCCGGTCCTCCCGCCGGTTTGGCTAAAATCAAAAACTCCCCCACCGGTTCCTACCTGTCGGGCCGACGCACCATTCCCGTCCCGTCCCCCCGCCGCGCCTGCCCTCCAAAAGGTCACCCTTGGGTCCACGTCAAGGGGGCCAACTGCCACAACCTCACAAACCTGGACGCCTCGTTCCCCCTCCGCCGCCTCGTCGCTGTTTCAGGTGTCAGCGGGTCGGGCAAAAGCACCCTGGTTCACGAGGTCATCTACAAAACCCTCCTTCAACGGATGGGCCGGGCCGTCGAAAATCCCCCCACCCTCGAATCACTTTCCGGGCACGAATCGATCTCCGAGGTCCTTTTGGTCGACCAGTCCCCCCTCTCCCAGACCCCGCGCTCCACTCCCCTTCTTTACCTCGATGTTTACGATCTCGTCCGCGAACTGTACGCCTCGACGGAGGAGGCCCAGTCCGCGGGTCTCCCGGCCTCCGCCTTCTCCTTTAATGCGGGGGGGGGTCGCTGCGAACGTTGCGGCGGGATGGGCTACGAGAAAGTCTCGATGCAGTTTCTGTCGGACGTCTTCGTCAGCTGCCCAACCTGCGAGGGACGCCGCTTCCAACCCCATGTCCTCGCCGCCCCTTACCTCGGGAAATCGATCGATCAGCTTCTTGAAATGACCGCGGCCGAAGCCCTGCTCCACTTTGCCCCGCGACAGAACCTCACCCCCCGGGCCCGGGAATGCCATCAGAAGATCTGCCAATCTCTCACCCTTCTGAGCGAGGTCGGGCTCGGCTACCTTCGCTGTGGTCAACCCCTGAGCCAACTGTCCGGGGGAGAGGCTCAACGCCTCAAACTCGTCGCCCATCTCGCCCCCCAGAAGGAAAAGCCCAAAACTTCCCAGCGCGGCCGCCAGAAAAAGAACTCTGCTCCACCCACCCCCTCCTCCCCGCTCCTGATCCTCGATGAACCCACCACCGGCCTTCACCTCGACGACGTCGCCCTCCTCATCCGACTTCTCCACCGCCTCGTCGATCAAGGGGCCTCCCTCCTGGTCATCGAGCATCACCTCGACGTTCTCAAAAATGCCGATTGGATCCTCGACCTCGGCCCCGAGGCAGGATCGGCGGGAGGAAAACTGATCGCCCAGGGAACCCCGGAAGACATCATTCGCTCCAAAACCAGCCACACCGCGAGCTTTCTTGCTCCCCTCCTTTCGAATCAGCCGACCCCCACCCTGCGCCTCCACGAGGCTTCCCCCTCGTCCGTGCAACATGGCACCCGCCGGGAAATCGTTGTTCGCGGGGCGCGTCACCATAATTTGAAAAATTTCGACCTGCGGATCCCCCGCAACCAGATGGTCGTCGTCACCGGACTCTCCGGATCCGGAAAAAGCACCCTCGCCTTCGACCTCCTTTTTTCCGAGGGCCAACGACGCTATCTCGACTGTCTCAACACCTACGCCCGTCAGTTTGTCGAACAGCTGGAAAAACCGGACGTTGACGCCATCATCGGACTCCCCCCCTCCGTCGCCATCGAGCAGCGCACCACCCGTGGAGGCAGGAAATCCACCGTCGCAACCGTCACCGAACTCTATCAATTTCTCCGGCTCCTCTACGCCAAGCTCGGAGTCCAACACGATCCCGACACCGGGGAGGCCGCCATCCGACAGAACTCGGCCGACATCATCAGGCGGATCCAAGGCCAACTGCGGAAATCGAAACGCCTCGATCTCCTGGCCCCCTTGATTCGTGGCCGCAAAGGATTTCATACCGAGGTCGCCCGCTGGGCCGCCAAAAAGGGATACAAACTCCTCCGCGTCGACGGTCGTTGGATCGAGCCTGCCAACTTCCAGCCCCTTGACCGCTACAAGGAGCATCAGATCGATCTCCTCGTCGGACAGCTCTCCCCCGGCAGGAAAGATCTGCCCATCCTGGTCTCCCAGGCCCTCGCCCTGGGGAAAGGCACTCTCTATGCCCTCGATCCCAAGGGGAAGTCGACCATCCACAGTCACCATCTCTTTTGCCCGGGAACAGGTCGCTCCTTCGATGAACTGGATCCCCGCCTCTTCTCCTTTAACAGCCCCCACGGTTGGTGCCCGGAATGCCAGGGGTACGGCACCCTGTTGGCCAAGCCGCCCGAGGTCGACTCCGACGACGAGGCGGAAAAGGAGCAGCAACTCGAACTGGCTCGGGAAGAGGTGGCCGAGGGGGAACTTCTCCCCTGTCCTGCCTGCCAGGGGGCCCGGCTCAACCCCGTCGCCCGCTCCGTGCGCTTTGCGGGAAAAACGATTCCGGAGATCAATGCGCTCTCCGTTCGTAATTTCGAAACCTTCTTCTCCAAGATCAGGTTCACGGGCCGCGAAGCCGCCATTGTCCGGGATATCCAGCCAGAGATTCTTCAACGCCTCGCCTTCCTGCGAAAAGTCGGGCTCGACTACCTGAACCTGGACCGCTCGGCCCCCAACGCTCTCGGGGGGGGAATCCCAGCGCATCCGCCTGGCCGCCCAACTCGGCTCCAATCTTCAGGGCGTTCTTTACGTTTTGGACGAGCCAACGATTGGGCTCCACCCGCGCGACAACCAGAAACTTCTGGAAATTCTGAGGAACCTTCGCGACCGCGGAAACTCCCTCCTCGTCGTCGAACATGACGAGGACACGATGCGTGCTGCCGATCACATCATCGATCTCGGCCCGGGCGCAGGCGTGGACGGGGGTGAAATTGTCGCCGAAGGCAACTGGAGGCAGATCGATGCCAAGGGTAAGTCGGCGACGGCCCGCCTTCTCGGCGAACCGATTCAGCATCCTGCCAGGGGCCAACGCCGGCCGGTCGACTCCACGATTTCCTGGGTCAAAGTCACCGGGGCCACCGCGCGAAACATCCACGGAATCGATGTTTCCGTGCCCCTTCATCGTCTCGTTGCCCTTTCAGGGGTCAGTGGCTCGGGCAAAAGCACGCTCGTTCGGGAGATCCTTCTCCCCGCAACCTCCACGAGGCGGGCCAAAAAGGATCCCCGATGGAAATCGGTCAAAGGCGCGGAATCGATCGACCGGGTCGTCGAGGTCGACCAGTCCCCCATCGGCAAAACACCCCGCTCCACCGTGGCGACCTACCTGGGGCTGATGGATCACCTTCGCACGCTCTACGCGGGCCTACCCGTTGCAAAGCAGTCCGGTTTCACCTCCTCTCACTTCTCCCACAATGCTGGTCCGGGCCGCTGCCCCGCCTGCGACGGTGCCGGCACCGTTCGGGTGCAGATGAGTTTTCTGCCCCCTGCCGATGTTCGATGCGAGGAGTGCGGTGGTCTTCGCTGGAAACCCGAAATCCTCGCGATCCGATACCGCGATATCTCCATTCAGCAGGCCCTCTCGATGTCCGCCGGGCAAGCCGCCGAATTCTTTTCCCCCCATCCCAGAATTGCCACCCCCTGCCGTCTGATGACGGAGACAGGTCTCGGATATCTCCAGCTGGGACAAACCAGCCCCACTTTGTCGGGAGGGGAGGCCCAACGATTGAAGTTGGTCACCGAGTTGGCCACGGCGCAGATCGCGGCAGATCATGCCCAGGCGAAAGGCCGGGCTCGCCGCCCTGCCCATCACCTTTTTCTGCTGGAGGAGCCGACTGTCGGACTTCACCTCGCCGATGTTCGCAGGCTCCTGGATCTGATGCACCGGTTGGTCGATTCCGGGCACACCGTCGTTGTCATTGAGCATCACCTCGATGTCCTGGCCGAAGCCGACTACCTGATCGACATCGGACCCGAAAGCGGCGAGTCAGGCGGCAAGATCATGGAACAAGGCACCCCCGAACACGTTGCGCATTCCAAAAGCTCCCGCACCGCCCCCTTTCTCCGCACCCATCT
>RFMG01000207.1 GCA_009927835.1 Verrucomicrobiota bacterium
CAACACGACCCAACGCGTGTGATTGATCCTGTGGTCGGAAACCGGACGCAGAATCCGACCCGCCAGCTTCTGTTTTTCCGAGGGCACGTCGCTCGACTCAAAACTGTTCTGCGCCCCCCGCAACGCGATGAAAGCCTGCATGGTCTTCATCCAGGCAAGTTCGTGTTTCAGGGAAAGTCGGAGGCCCCGCTCCGTTACCCCGCGACCGATCTCGCGCGAAATCCGTCCGCTGGAGAGGCGGACATAAGGCTCCGCCCCGCGGGCCCGAACCGCGCGGATCAGCTCCACGACGAAATCCTCGGGAATTTCCGCGGCCTCGATCCACACCCGATCCCCCTTCCGCAGCGCGGTGGAGTACCCGGTCAAAAGTTCCGTCAAACGCCGATAACGGGGGTCGCTCATCGGAAACTTCCCCCCTCGGCGCCAAAGAGGTAACCTGAGACTGGATGAAGGGTCATCGAGATAAGTTTCAACCAGTTACCCTTTTTGGCAAGCTGGCCGCCGCCTCCATTTTCCTGCTCCCCATTCTGACTTGGGCCGAGCCTGCCGCCACGACGCTCTCGGGACGCGCCACCATTCAGCTGAAAAACAGTGATTCCCCCCAGAATCTCGGCGGAATGGACCTTGTTCTGGCCCCCACTTCCCTCATCCCCGAAATCCGGCGCCTGAGGATGGAGACCTGGCGAACCGACGGCTTGGCCGTCCAGCACAAACCCGACGGGGAGGAGCAACCGGTTGGCATCAAAATCGATTTTGCGGATGGGTACAAGAACCTCGATCTGAGAGCCCTCAGCCAGGCCGCCGCCAACGCGGCGACAGCCCGCACCCGCAGCGGCACAAACGGGTTTTTTACCTTTCCCAACGCTCCCCCAGGCCCTCACGCCCTGTATGCCCAGTATAAAAGCCGCTACGCCGTCGCCTACTGGCTGCTCGAAGTCATCCTGCTCCCCGGCAAAACAAACGAGGTCAACCTTTCCGAAACCAACGCCGCCGAGATCTTCAACCGCTTCATAAAAAAATCCCCTTAATCCCCATCCACCCCTTCCGTTATCTTGTTACAATTGTAACAGGATAATGAGGTCATCCGTTCGCGGCTTGCCATAGACGCCAATACGCCCCTTTTTGCGCCATCAACTCTTCCCCTTTGCCCTCCTCCACCAACCTTCCCCTCTCCAGTACCAAAATTCGATCCGCCCGGTGCGCTGCATGCAACCGGTGGGTCACCAGTAGGGTCGTCGGGCGACTCATCAACTTGCCCAACACATCCAGCAACTCTCTCTCGGTTGTCGCATCCAAAGCACTCGTAGGCTCGTCGAGAAGAAGCACGGGAGCATCCCGTAAAAATGCCCTCGCGATTCCGATCCTTTGCCTCTGCCCGCCGCTCAACATCACCCCCCTCTCCCCCACCGGTGTTTGATACCCCTTGGGAAGGGCGGAAATAAATTCATCCGCTTGCGCCTCCCGTGCCGCTCTCTCAATTTCCCGGTTCGATGCGCCGGCCCTGCCATAGGCGATGTTCTCCTGGACGGTCCCATTGAGCAAAACGGTCTCCTGCAGAACCAGGGCCTGACGAGCCCGTAGCTCCCGTTTGGCGACGTTTCGCAAATCGATGCCGTGAATCGAAATCGAGCCCTCGGTCGGGTCATAAAAGCGGGGCAAAAGGGAGAGCAAGGTGGTCTTGCCGGCACCCGTGCCCCCCACAACCGCCACGGACTCCCCCGGCGCGATCCGGAAATCCAATCCGCGCAAAACCTCGTCTCCCCTCGGGTACCGGAACCCGACCCCCCGAAACTCGATCGTGCCCGTTCCCGCGGGAAGCCGCAGCGGATGTTTCGCATCGGGAACATCATCCGGCGTATCCAAAACCTCAAACACCCTTTGGGCCGCGGCCGCCGCACCCTCCATCGACCAGGCGGTGTAACTGAGCTGCTCGAGAGGGGAGTATAACATTCCCAAATAAGCCAAAAAAACGAGCAGATCCCCCAGGGTCATCTTTCCCGCCACCACCTCCCCGACTCCCGCCCAGAGCAAGGCGGCGGTGCCCATCGCCAAAAGTGTCCCCACCACAAGGGTGCTTGCCACGTTCGTCATCGACAGGCGCAGATTGGCCTCCAGAGCCTCGCGGCACTCACGCCGAAAAAGGTCCACCTCGTGGGATTCACGGCCGAACGCATGCACCACCCGTATGCTCGATAGCCCCTCGCTCGCACGGGCCAACACATCGCTCTCCTGGGCCTGAAGCGCCGCCGTTTCCTGCCGAATCCGTCCGGCATAACGCACGATCGCCATCATCAAAAAAGGAATCACCCCCAGGGAGAGAAGTGCCAGCAACGGACTCATCCTCCACATCACAAAAAAAGTTCCAAACAACGTCAGCAGGGACCCCAGAACGGTCGCGAACCCGCGGTTGAAATAGGTCTGGACCGCCTGGGCATCGTACGCGACGCGGAAACTGGAGTCGGAACTTCTGCGGGCATCATGAAACCGCAAGGGCAAGGACTGCAGGTAAGCGTACAGCTCGGTCCTCACCCTCAAAAGAGCCTGCAAACCCACCTCGATCAGGGTGTAGGTCTGCGCGAGGTTCACCGCTCCCCACAGCAGATGAATCAGAACCAAAGCTCCGCAGGTCAACGCCAGGGCGTTGGAAAAGCTCCAGACTCCATCTCCCCAAGGAAAACGGATCCCGCCGGAGGGGGACGGCACAATCGAATCGACGACGAACTTCAAAGGCCAAGGTTTCAGAAGATTGAGTGCGGTCGCCGCCAAAAGCAGGCTCAGGGCGATAAAGATTTTTCCGGCAAAAGGCCTGTAGTAGCGCAGGATTCTGAGGGTCAGGTTCATTGCGGCTGCCCTTTCCCCGAAAGGGGGAGAAGTTGAGCCCGCCGCGCCGCCACCCGCACCAGATCCCCCACGCGACGCCGCAACTGCCACCCCGTCCATAGCCAACCGCCGATCGCCAGCCCAAGAATCGTGAGGAAAGCGGGAAGAGCCGCACGATAGGAGAGACCCACCAGCACATCCGCCGTGATTGCCGTCAGGGCAAACAGGACACTGAAGGTGCTGGGCACGATTCCCAAGTGGACGCGGGTCAGACGCCGTCCGTGCGGATAGATCTCCGTCAAGGTCCGCAAACGAACATGCCACCACCGGTTCGCAAAGATCTGGATGTCCCAGGAGTTCCAACCCGTGTCCTGCGAATACCTCCATCCCTCCTCCTCAAGGATTTTCTCCACCTCCTCCAAGAGGGAAATCCGCTCTTTCCCTTGCTCGCTCCAGAAAGCCAGCTCCCTGGAACGCCAAAGAGGCAGACTCGGTCCCGCGTCTTTTTCCGGGGTCTGCACCACCGATTCGGGCGTCCTCTTTCCCCGGAGCCAGGTGAAGTAACGCGCCCAATCCCGGACGAGGGGCTGCAGCAGCGCCAAATAAAAAACCGTCAAGCGCGCCAGGATGGTGTCGTGATGGGGTTCGATCCGAGCCACCACCATGAACGAGAGGGCTGGGAGGAGGGTCGCCGCCAACATCAGGAGCGGGAGGATCCGAAGCGGCTCGATCTGGATCGAAACCAGGAAAACAAAAAGGGTAAGTGCATTCCACTCCAATCCCCCGACCAGCTGCGCCCAAGGGGAGGCCGGCTTGGGATAAAGACACTGAAAGAATCCCGTCCCGAAAACCCCGTGATAAATGATCGGTCGGTGAAACACCCTCTCAAAGCGCGGCAAACCGTAGATGACCCCCTTCCATCGGGCGGATCCCTGCGGATCAAAGTACTGCATGTGCTTGAAGCGAAGCATCGCCTCCGCCTCCCCATACCCTTTTTGCTGGCGGAAGTACGCCTGCATGGTGAAACGACGATGATGCCAGACCAGCGCACTCGGACTGAATCCGATGCGGTGCCCCGCTTGCAACAGCCGCCAACAAAGATCCACGTCATCCCCCGCCGTGCGAAACTCACCGTCAAATCCACCCACTCCCTCCAACGCGGTTTTCCAATACGCCATGTTACACCCGGGGATGTGCTCCGCCTCGGTGTCGCCCAGCAAGACGTGGGTGGGAGCCCCCGGGCAGGCGGCCACCGCCGCCGCAACGGAGCTTTGGGCCGGAGGATTCAGGTTCGGTCCCCCGACCGCCGCATAGGAGCCCTCCAACAGCGTCGCAACGAGGAAATAGAGCCAATCCGAATCGGGCATGCAGTCGGAATCGGTGTAGGCGATGATCTCCCCCGATGCAGCCTGCATCCCCACGTTTCGGGCGACCGATAACCCTCGGTTGGCCTGCAGGATGTTTGTAACCAACGGAAAATCTGCCGCGATCGACTGGGTGTTGTCCTTCGACCCGTCATCCACCAAAATCACCTCATAGTCGGGATAATTCAGCTTTTGCAGGGCCTCCAGACAACCCCGCAAGGTCGCGCCCCCATTGTAGCTGCAAACCACCACCGAAACCCTCGGAATCCGCGGCAATGGAAACTTTTCCACCAGGTGATCCCGCGGCCCCAACGTCTGCTTCGAGAGATTCCGGTAGACAAGCTTCGGCCGCCGATCCTTGCGAACCAGTCCAAAGGCCCAATCCTCCACATCGATCCCGTCCGTGAACCACTCATCCGTCCAGGAAAAAAGAATCGTCCCCGCCAAACCCCCTCGAAAAACCTCCCCCCAGTGCAGGCCAAGAAGGTCCGACTGCTCCTCCTCGCTGTGCCGGATCGTGTCCATTCCAAACTCCCCCAAGACAAGGGGTCGATCCTCCGCCAGATTCTGCAACCGGGAAAGATAGGCTCGTAAATCCGGCCCGCGGTGCAGATACACGTTGTAGGATAAAAAATCGGTTTCCTTGGGGATCAAGTATTCCGTCGGGGGAAAATTGGCGTAGGCCGCCAAAGCCTCCGAATCCTCGTCTTTCACCAACCGAACGAGGGAATCCAAAAATCCTTCCACCCTTTGCGGCCCGTACCATCTCACCAGATCGGGAGGGATTTCGTTGTCCACGTAGTAACCCAGGATGGCAGGGTGGCCGGCACCGCCCCGAGCGGCTCGCCGGACCGTGGCGCGGATCTCCTTGCGGACCGATCGATCATCCAGAAAGAGAACCCGCCGTTCCCAGGGCACTGTCACCATCACCCTGATCCCGTGCTCCGCTGCAAGATCCAGGAACCACTTTCCAGGGGCGTGATAAACCCGGACGGTGTTAAAACCGGCCGCCGCAATCAACCCGAAATCCCTTTTGGCTTTCTCAGGATGACCCAGATGCTCCTGCCCGTCGCGAAAAGGCCCGTACGTCACCCCCTGGAGAAAATACTTTTCCTCTCCGGCAAACAGAAACTTCCCCCGGGCCTGGATCCTCGGCCCGCGTAACACACCGGGCCGGCTCCGCGCCTCAGGGTCCGAGGACGCCGGCCAAGCGGGAAAGAGCGGGATGGGGGCGGAGTTCACTCCCGGATTTGGCCCTGACCGGCCACTCGATACTGGTACGAGGTCAACTCCTCCAACCCCATCGGCCCACGCGCATGGATCTTGTCGGTGCTGATCCCGATCTCCGCCCCAAATCCGAACTCCCCGCCATCCGTGAACCGGGTCGAGGCGTTCCAATACACCGCCGCCGAATCCGCACCCCGCAAAAACTGCTCTGCGGCCTCCCGATCCTCCGTCACGATCGCATCGGAATGGTGGCTCCCGTGCTGCTCCAGATGTTCCAAAGCCCCTTCGACCCCATCCACCACACGGATGGCCATCGTCAGGTCCAGATACTCTGTCTTCCAGGCTTTCGGCGGCTGAAGCGGTTGACCGGAGGCCCGGGAAGCCGCTTCATCCCCGAAAAGTTTCACCCCCTGCGCCTGCAAAGCCTTCACGATGCGGGGCAGGATTTTTTCCGCCCCCACCCGGTCCACCAACAACGTTTCCGCTGCATTGCAAGTGGCCGGTCTCTGGCATTTTGCATTCACCGTGATCTCCTCCGCCATTTTGGGGTCGGCCGCCCGATGAAGAAAGACGTGGCATACCCCGTCCGCATGCTTGATCACCGGCACACGCGCAAGCTGGGTCACCGTAGAGATCAGGCTCGGCCCGCCCCTCGGAATCAGCAGATCGATCACTCCCTCCAACCCGCACATCTCCGCCACACTCTCCCGCGCCTCATCCTCGACCAAGGCGATGACCTCCGCCGGCAATCCCTTCTTTTGGGCCGCCGTTCCCAACGTTTCCGCCAAAGCCCGGTTGCTTTTTTTCGCCTCCCGGCCTCCCCGTAAAAGGGTGGCGTTGCCCGCTTTCAGACAGAGCACCGCACTGTCCACCGTCACATTCGGACGAGCCTCGTAAATGATCCCGATCAGACCGATCGGCACCCGCACCTTGGAGATTTCCAATCCGTTCGGGCGGGTCCACTTCTTCACAACCTCTCCCACCGGGTCGGGTAGTTTCGCCACCTGCCGCACCCCCTCCACCATCTCCCGAAATCGTTTCTCCGTCAGCTCCAGCCGGTCGAGAAGCGCCCCCGAGGTTCCCGCCGCCCGCGCCGTCCCCACATCGTCCTGATTGGCCTTCCGGATCTCTTTCTCCCGCGAGACCAGCTCATCCGCCATTGCAAGCAGCAGGCTGTTTTTTTCCTGCGAGGTTTGCCGGGCCAGTTTTCGTCCTGCCCCCTTCGCCCGCTCGGCCAACTTCCGCAGCTCGCTCATCGCGCCACCCACGTCCCCGGCGGTGTCCGATCCACACACTTCCCGAGGACCTTGCCGATACGGCCGTCCGCAATCACCACGCCGATCCCGCGTGTCATCGCCAACCGCGAAGCCTCCAGTTTCGAAAGCATCCCTCCCACGGAACCCGCACTTCCCGCCCCCCCCGCACATGCCCATACCCCGGCATCGATTTTCCTCACCCGCCGAATCAAGGTTCCCGTCCCGTCCGGTCGGCTCATCAGACCCGGGGCATCGGTCAAAATCACGAGCCGATCCGCCCTTGCCAGGATCGCCACATGCGCGGAAAGCCGGTCGTTGTCCCCAAACGCATTCAACAGCGCGATCTCCTCGAACGACAGGGCATCGTTTTCATTGAAAATCGGAAGACACTTTTTCAGGCCGAGCAGGGTGTGCAGGGTGGCCCTCGTGTTCTCGTAAATTCTGCGGCTATCCAGGTCCCAGGAGGTCAGAAGAATCTGAGCCGCCAGAATCCGGTGCGGTGCGAGTGCCGATCCGTAGGCTTTCATCAAGAGGGGCTGGCCGATCGTGGCACAGGCCTGCATCTCCGGACGGGAGGTGGGTCGTCGGGTCAATCCCAACGCCTGCATTCCCGCGCGAATCGCACCCGAACTGACGAGAATGACCTCATGCCCCTGGCGCCGAAGCCCTGCGATCTCTTTCGCCCACTGCCGGATTCGGATCTCCGCCAGCCCGCCCGCCCGACCGGCAAGAAGACTACTCCCAATCTTGATCACCAGCCTCATCCGCGACCCTCCTTACGACTTTCGCCGATGCCAGACGTCCCGCAGCTGCTGCGTCAGGCGGACGACCGAAAAAACACGTCCCACCCAACCGAGCGGTGCCGCTCCCGCTTTTTGTCCTCCCCAAAAAAGGGAAGCCAGCCCCAGGACAGGCCCCCCCCATTGGCGCCCGATCTTCCACACGTGCTCCCCCTCATCCAGCCAGACCCCCAGGGAGGCAGCCCCGGAACACGCCTTCTGAAAATCGTGGGTGGCTTGCGTCGAGGAAGCCTTGCACGCCTGGCGGATTTCCCGCGCCCGCGTCAGCGCCGGGAGCTCAACCATTCCCGGTCCCTCTGAAATTCAGCCACCGTGTCGGCAAAAGGCATCCCCTCACCCAAGACCCTCTTTCGCATCCGCAAAAAGGCTCCCAGGGCACCCAATCCGTAGAGGAGGGCCAAGCCCACCAAAGCCAAAATTCGTGCCTGCGGATCCGGCCACACCGTCAAAACCACCGCCAAGGAGGCCACCAACAGGGCCAGCGCGCCCAGTCCCAACGCAACCGCCAACCAGAGAATCGCCTCCACCGCCCGCCATTTTTCCTCCTGCAACTCCGCCGCCAACAAACGGAGCCGCTCCTCCACCATTTTGATGGAGGTCAGAGCCAGATCGCGAAGGGCGGAGATCATCGGGGATCAGCGGCGGCTCAAAAGAGCCCCGATCAGTAGCCCGGCCACCAGAGCGACCCCGACCGACTCATAGGGATGTTTACGAATGACACGATCCGCCTCCCTCATTCCCTCCTCTGCCGCCTCCCTCACATCGTCATAATCCTGAAACCGCTCCTTGGCCGCCTCAATCTTGCGCGCCAACTGCTGGCGCACCTCTTTGGCTTTCTCCCCCAACTCCCCGGCGGTGGATTCCAGCAGCTCCTCCGCATGCGAGATCACCTCCTGGAGATGGTGCCGATCTTTTGTGGAAGAGACTCTCGAAGCGCTTTTTTTTGCCTTGGATTTCGCCATGCCCGCATACTGCCGTGCCCCCTGCTGGGGAGCAAGTTTCCCGCCGACTTCCCTGCCTGTCGCTAAATCCCCAAGTCCTTGGAAGCCAGCCTCTTTTCCAAGAGACCCCGGGCCTGGTAACGGGCCCGTAAGCGGGGATCAAACCAGATCTCGGCAAACATCTGTCCCAAAACGGTGAAAATCCCCAAAAGCGGCATCGCCAAAAGCAGGCCGTACACCCCGCCCAGCATACCTCCGGAAAAAATCATCATGACGGTGATCAACGGATGCATCCGCAAGGCGCGTCCCACCGTCATGGGGGTGTAGATGAACTCATCCAGGAGACGGACCCCCAGGAAAAGCAAAACCACAGCCACCATCAGTCCGCTCGAGCTGGGGGCCTTCACCGCCACCGTGGCCACGGCCAAAATTCCCCCCAAGCCCGACCCGATGTATGGCACCCAGGCAAAAATCGCGCAGATCAATCCGAGAAACATCGCGTCCCAAAACCCGAAGATTCCCGGGCCATGACCCAAAAACCATAACCCCAACCCCAAACTCACGGTGTCCAACATCGTCAGGCCGAACATTCCGCGAAAGTAGGCTCTCATCTGATTGTCCATCCGATCAAAGAGCAGGAGCGTTTTCTCGAAAAATGCGTTCGGCACGGCACGAAGCACAAGCCGGTGGAATGCGGTTCCATCCCGTAAAAAGAAAAACGTCAGGAAAGGAACGAGGAGCAGACTGGGCAGCCAGTGGAGGAGAAAGAGGGCCACGTCCGCGATATACTCCTTGCCCGACCCCGCCAGAAAAAGATTCAACTGCTCCTGTAGGCTGTTGGCCAACCCGGCTTTTTTTGCAAAAGAAAAACGGCTCTCTAAAGCCAGAAGATTGTCCCGCAGCACCCCCTGGAGCCGATCCCAGTACGTCGGGATCTGGTTCTGAAAATCCGCCAACGAGTTCAACATCGAGGGCAGGATCGTAAGCGAAAAGATCAGGGTAAGGATCGTCGCCGCCCCGAGAAAGATCCCGAGAGCTTGCCCCGGAGTCACCCCTGCCAACTGCAGCCGTTGAAGAAGGGGTTGCACCAGGTAGTAGAGGACCACCGCCAAAATCAGCGGGAAAGCGAGCCAAGCGACCGCCTTCAAAAGGAGGATCGAACCCAACGCCCCGGCGATGACCGCAATCCAGATGATCGGATGTTCCAGCGACCGCTCGCCCGAAAGTCCCGGCTTCACGTGGCAGAGGGCTCGGTGGATTGCCCATCCGCAAACCGTCTGAGGCGGGACTCCAGCACAAGGGCCACACCCATGGCGATTTTATAGCCCAAACGCGGCCTCGCTTGTGCCAAGGCAACCAGCTCGGGCCGGAACATGGCCAAAACCGTTGTGTCCTCCTCCGCCACCACCGTCGCCATTCTCGGCCCGGCTCCCAGCAGAGCCATCTCACCGAAGGATTCCCCCGCCTGAATGACCCCCAGGCTCTTTTTGGTCAGGATCCCTTTCCGGTTGGCACGTAATTTTCCACGGATCACCACATACATCCCCTCCCCATCCTCCCCCTCATCAAAAACAATCTCACCGGCCAGAAAATTCCGCTCATGCAAATGAAGCTTCAAAGCCTCCAACTCCGCCCGGTTGCAATCCCGAAAGATCGGGACGCCCGAGACCACCTGCAGGAGCGGATCCATCGGGGGGGGGCGAAAAAGACCCAATAAATTCATTCATGCATTCTCTCCACAAAGGGACCCCATCTCCAGATAAAAACTCCACCTTTGCACTTGGGATCAAGGGCAACTCTGCGTAGGGTTTGCGCTGATGGAGATCCGGGAAAAAAATGATGATTCAATCACGATTCTCATCCTCTCGGGGGAGATCGACCTGAATCAGTCCCCCGTTCTCCGCACGACCCTGCGGGAAAAGGCCAAGGCAAAAACCCCCCGACTGATCCTGGACTTTGCCGCCGTTGCCTATGTCGACTCGTCCGGCCTAGCGACGCTGATTGAGTACTATCAAAGCTCGAAAGCCTACTCGGGAAAAATGGCGATTTGCTCCCTCGCGCCCCGGGTTCGCAGTTCGTTCGATCTCGTCCGCCTCAGCGAAGTCTTCTCGATCTTTCCCGATCAGGCCGAGGCACGGAAGGCCCTGGCCGGTGGTCCCGCTTGAAATTTTCCTTCGACAGCCTCCTCAATGCCGGCGGGAGCAGGCAAACCTACGGCCTGCTCAACCTCCGCATCTTTGGATGGATTCTCTATGGCTTCACCCGGCCCGGAATCCTCGTCCCTTCCCAAATTCTCGCCCAAGTCATACGGATCGGGGTTCAAGCGATCCCCATGGCCAGTCTGGTTTCCCTCAGCGTCGGCTTCATTCTCGCGATGCAAAGCTCCACCGAGCTGGGGAAAATGGGGGCCAACAGCTTCATTCCCGATCTCGTCTCCCTCAGTCTGATGCGCGAACTGGGCCCGCTCCTGGTCGCCATCATCGTCGTGGGGCGAAGCGGCTCCGCCGTCGCCGCGGAACTCGGCACGATGAAGGTGAATGAGGAGATTGAGGCGCTCCGCGTCATGGCCATCGATCCGATCCGCTACCTCGTCGTTCCCCGTTTTATCGCACTGATGATCATGCTCCCCTGTATGACCATCTTTGGAAATTGCGTCGGCCTGGCGGGTGGGTGGGTGGTCTGCACGTTGGACATGGGCATGCCCAGCTCCTTTTACATCATGCGGGCCATGCAACGGCCGGAGCTATGGGATCTCTACTCCGGGATCATTAAAACCGTCGTCTTTGCGCACATCATCATCACCATCGCGTGCTTTCAGGGGCTGAACGTCGAGGGGGGTGCGGAGGGGGTCGGTCGGGCCACCACCGCCGCCGTGGTCTACTCCATTTTATGGATCATCATCGCGGACACGCTCCTCACCGGACTGTTTTACGTCGTCCTATGAGCCCCGCCCCGAAAAAAACAAATCCCTCCGGGGACGTGATCCTCGAGGTGAGGGATCTTGTTCAATCCTACAACGGACGTGCCGTCCTCAACGGCCTGAATTTCAAGGTCCGCAAAGGGGAAACATTTGTGATCATGGGAGGGAGCGGTTGCGGGAAGACCACCCTTCTTCGCATTCTGATCGGAGCCCAAAAACCCACCTCCGGGTCGGTCCTGCTGTTCGGGGAGGATATCACAAAAGCCTCCCCCCAGGAGCTCGACCGGATCCGACTTCGCTTTGGAATGAACTTCCAGTTCGGCGCCCTTTTCCAGTCGATGACCGTCGGCGAAAACATCGCCCTTCCCCTTCAGGAACACAGCCAGGTCGACCCCTCCCTCATCGAAATGATCGTGAAAATGAAGCTGGAGCTTGTGGGCTTGACTGGGTTCGAGAACTTTAAGCCCGCCGAGCTGAGCGGGGGCATGCGAAAACGCGTCGGCCTCGCCCGCGCCCTCGCCCTGGATCCCGAACTCCTCTTCAGCGACGAGCCCACCTCCGGGCTCGACCCCGTCATGACCGCCGTGGTGGACCAGTTGACCCTCGACAGCACACGCAAGATCGGCGTCACCGCCGTCGTCGTCAGCCACGACATGACCAGCAGCTTTCGCATCGCCACCCACATGCTGATGCTCGGGAGCGGACCCCGTCAGGGGGAGATTATTGCGGAGGGCACCCCCGACCAAATCCGTGCCAATCCCGATCCCTTCCTGCAACAATTCGTCCGCGGGGAGGCGGACGGCCCGATTGCCTTCCGGCTTTCGCAAGATGATTACTTGAAACATCTCCTCCAAGAGGGCTGAATGGAAAGCTTGTCCTTATGAAAAAAGTGGGTTCCGACTTCCTCATCGCGGCGGCTGTCATCCTCTGCAGCCTCGTGCTCTTGGGAGCTCTCTCCCTGGCAATCTCCGGAACCGATCTCAACCGCCCCAAAGCGCTTTTGACGATCGATCTTCCGAGTGCCGTCGGACTGGATCGCCAGGCGCAGGTCCGATATGCGGGCACCATCGCCGGCCGGATCCGTTCCCTCCGTCCGCTGAGCGATGAGGAGCGCACCAAGGAGTCCCCGGGGTGCTCAATCCGGGTGGTCGTCGAAATCCGCCACCCCCTCCCCATCCTCCGCGTCGGAACAACGGCGTCGGTGATCTCCGACACCGTCCTGGCGGAGAAGTATCTCAATCTGGAGCCGGGCCCGGTCATGAACCCCCCGCTTCCCCCGGGCACAATTTTGTACGCCAAACACTCCGCCAACCTGGATGAAGTCATGTCCTCCGGGAAACAACTCCTCGACGGCGTGAACGAGCTTCTCACAAAGAATGACTCCGCCATCAGTCAGGCCATCCTGGACCTGAAAAATGTCCTCGAGAACTTTAAGGTGGTCGCCACGTATGCCAAAACTTTCATGGGAACCGTGGCACGCAAGCCTTGGCGCCTCCTTTGGGGTGGCCCGGTTCCCCGCCTTCCGTCCGAGGAAACCATCCTGAAGACCGACAAGGTCGTTCCCGCCCCAGTTCCCAACGATTAACGGTGTTCCCGTGCCCGAGGCCCCCTCTACCCCCGCATCGCTGATCGATATCGAGCTCGCCCCGCCCCGGTTGCACGGCCTGCGGAATCTGGCCGAACAGTGGGCAATCCACGCGGGTTTTGACCATCTCGATTCAGGAAAGATCCTAAGCGGGGTGGATGAGGCGCTTGCCAACATTCACATCCACTCCTATGAGAGCCGCCCCGGGCCCGTCCACATGGAAATCCGACTCTCCAAGGAGGAGCTGATTTTCGAAATTTCGGATCATGGAAAATCTTTTGATCCGCAAAATAGCACAGGTCGCAAGGCCGGAGAGTTGGGGGTGGGCGGATGGGGCACCTTGATGATGCAAAACGGATTTCAACGAATCGAAAGGCGCAGGGTCGGAAACAGGAATATCCTGCTCCTGGCCCGCCACCTTCCCGCCGGCAAAGGGAAGACATGAAGATCCACTTCTGGGGCACCCGCGGAAGTATTCCATCCCCGTCCACGGCAGCCACTCCCACCCACGAATTTGGCGGGGACACCACCTGCCTCAGCCTCGCCTGGGGCAAAGACAACCTTCTCGTGATCGACGCCGGCTCCGGCTTGCGGCAAGCCGGACTGAATTGGGCAAGGGAAGGTCGCACCTCCTTCACCTTTCTTTTCACCCACTCCCACTGGGATCACTTGCAGGGCTTTCCTTTTTTCACCCCCGCTTTTCAGGACGGGGTGACCATCACCATCTACTCTCCCCGGCTACCCGGCGCACATGCCGGAAACCTGATCGAGCGATCGCTTCACGCACAGCAAAGCGAGCCCTTTTTCCCCGCCGGATTCCCCCAACTCCGCGCCCGATTCACTTTCCATGAGATTCAGCCGGACCAGGATTGTAAACTAACCTCCGGCCCTGACTCTCTGCAGATACGTGCCGCCTCCCTCCCCCACCCCGGCGGCTGCCTCGCTTACCGGATCGAAGGGGCGACCGTCGGAAAGGCACGCTCCTTTGTCTTTGCCACCGACCATGAGCCCCCCGCCTCCTCCCCAAACCCTCTCACCCGACTCGCGCAAGATACCGATCTTCTCATCTCGGACGGACAGTACACCGCGGCCGAATACAAAAGCAGGGTCGGTTGGGGCCATGGGACTCCCGAGTTGTGCCTGCGGGAGGCGGTTGCCGCCCGCGCACGTCGCCTCCTCATCACCCACTTTGATCCCACGCACTCCGACACCACTCTTGCCGGTCTTGAAACGGAGTTTCAAAAATCCGCACAAAGCTCCGGAATCCCGGTTGGCTTCGCCCGCCAAGGCCAAACCATCGACCTCGATCCGCCCCGCTAGCGAGCCGACGCCGTGGCCAGTTGCGGAGTTGGCCGACAGGAGAAAAACTTGCCCTCCGGGTCGATCCACCCGTCCTTTCCATTCTCGCAACTCACCTGGGCCCAACCCTTGCTGAACGCTTTCGCACGCAAAAACCGAGGCTGGATTTTCCAGTTCCCCCGCGGGTCGATGTAACCCCAGATTGATTCCATCCTTGCGGGGATCAAACCCTCGCTTGAATCTCCCATCTCCCAAAAGGAGGGCTCCACCAGAAAGTTGCCGCGCCCATCGATCAACCCCCACTTTCCTCCCACTCCCGCCGGTGCCATTCGATCCCCCACCGGTGAATCCTTCTGCACCCCCGACACTCCTGAAAAATAGTCGCTCTTGTCGACCAACCCGGGTTGACCCCCCAACTGAACCGCCGCCACCCCTTCCCGAAACGGGCGAACATCGGAGAAATAAGGCCGCACCACCCACTCCCCTTTCCGGTCAATCAAACCCCAAAGTTTTCCATCCCGCGCGGGTGCCAATCCCCCGCAAAAAGGGCCGACCCAATCGTATCGTCCCTCCCCCACCCGGTGAAAGGTCTCGCCGATCAGATACCAGTTTCTGCCCTCGCGAACCCCCGCTCTTCCCTCGGTCAACGGCCAGGCCCAATCCCACCTCGGCGGAACCAGAAACCCTCCTGCCCCGTCCGCATATCCGAATTTTTTTCCAACGCGAACGGGTTGACCCATCTCTTGGGCCCAACTTCCCAGAACAAATCCAAAAAATAGCACGAGGAAAACCTTCACCGAAAAATCCTCCTCCCTCCTCGTCGGGTCTGCGATTCCTTCCCCAGCTCCCCCCTGCAGGTTCGGGAATAACCTGTGCATAAGGTGGGCCCCCTTGTTCTCCCCCCGGTTGCCTCTATTCTTTCCCCATGACTGTTCCTGAGTCGCGCGAGGAAAAGATCCTGGCACGCCGAACCCACTCCCCGGTCTGGAGGGCGGTTCATGCCCTCGGTTCGCTCGACCTTGCGATGCTCCTTCTCATCACCCTCACCGGGGTTTGTGCCGCCGCCACCTTTCTGGAATCCGGTTTCAGTGCCCGCGTGGCACGTGCCTATGTGTACGGTTCTCCCTGGTTCAACCTTTGGCTCACTCTTCTCTGCCTTAACCTGATCTGCTCCGCCGCCACTCGCTGGCCCTGGCAACGGCATCACGCAGGATTTGTCATCACCCACGCCGGGATCATCGTTCTGCTGGGCGGGGCTCTCCTCGGCAGGGCACGCGGGTTCGAGGGCTCCGTCGACCTCTCCCGGGGAGCCACCCCAGCAACCCAAGTCCTCCTCGATCGTCCGCGTCTGACGGTTGAAAGCCCGGCGACCGGCCAACTTTTCTCCACCCCCTTCGACCCCGAGGTCCGCACCCCGCGTCCCGATCGGCCCCGCTTTCTCCCCCTGCCGGACTCCGATGTTCAACTTGTCATCGATGGCTACACCGGAAGCTCCATCGAGAAAACCGAGCTCACTCCCGACCCCTCATCCCCCAATCCCGGCCTTGTCTTGGAATTCACCGGTCCTTTCGGCAATGAACCGATCCGCATTCCCCTGGTTCTCAACTCCGCTTCCGATTCCCGTGCCGACCTCGGCTCCCAAGCCTCCGTCGAATTCGTTCCCGCCCTTCCGAAATCCTCCCGCCCCTCCTCTGTCCCCACGTTCCGTGAAACCCAGATGATTTTGGCCAAGGACCCCGCCCAACCGATCATTCACAACACCTCCGGCCAACCCAGTGGCTTCCATTTTTTCCTCGGCTCCCGCAAAGCAACCGATTCCCTCGAACTGGAGATCCTACGACCGGACGGCTCCGGTGAAGTCTATCGCCTGGCCGATCTTCTTAACCGCACCATGGACGACTTCTCAGGGACAAAGATCCTTGTCGCGCGTTACTGGCCCAACCTCACCCTCCAGGACGGCCAACCCGCCAGCGACGGGGACAGCCCGGAAAATCCCGCGGTTCTGGTCATGCTCGAGGGGAATCTTCCCGATGCCGCACCCTCCCGACTCACCCTCTCCCCCGGCCCCATCCCGGGCACCCTGTCTTTTCTCGGCGAATCATCCTCCCCCACCCCCGCCACCGGATCCGTTCGCCCTGGCGAAATATTCTCTCCGGGCTGGAAAGGTTGGTCTGCCAAGCTCGTTTCGCTTGAAAACAATGCCCGGATCGAAACCATCACCCTGCCCGCCGAAAAAGGAGGTGCTCGCCCCGGTCGCCCCGCCCTGCATGCCCGTTTGCGCTCCCCCGATGGAAACTCGGGCGCCGCACGATGGATCGCTTCTGGCACCTCCGCCGTTCTGACCTCCTCCAATGCGGCCTCCCGCATCGGCTTTGGTCTCGAGCTTCAATCCCTTCCCTTCTCCATCCGTCTCGACTCCTTCGATGTTCCCCGCGACCCCGGCACTGACGAGCCCGCCAACTTCCGCGCTTCCATCACCTTTGCCGATGCCAAAAAGAACCTGGAAATTCCCGCCCAACTCGAGATGAATCATCCCGCAACGTTTCCGCCCGGGTTGCTTCCCCAAGTCACCGGCCTTTCCTACAAATTCTCGCAGGCGGGGTGGGATCCGCAGGATCTGAACCGCACCACGCTCCAAGTCCTTCATGATCCGGGTTGGCTTCTCAAATGGAGCGGCTCTCTTCTCATGGTCGCCGGCATCTTTTCCATGTTCTACCTTCGTCGTGGGCCCCAGTCTCAACCCTCCCGATGATCCGCCCTCTTCTTCTTTTTCTCACCCTTGGGCTGACCGCGATGCCGGCCCCCTCTCAGACCACCCCCCGCCTGGCAAAGGATGACCCCGCTTTCGACTCCCTCGCCATTCAACACCGCGGCCGGATCAAACCCTTCCTCTCCTTCGCACGGGAAATCACCACCTCCATGTGCGGTCGCTCCTCCATCACGCTTCCCGACCTCGGCAGGATCGGCTCCCGCCAACTCATCCTCTCCATCTGGATCAGCCCCAAAGGCTGGGAGAACGAACCCATTCTCCTTGTGGACGACCCCGCCCTTCGGCGAGAGCTCTCCCTGTCTGAGAATGTTCGCCTCTTTTCCCCCCGACAGTTGGCCGATCTTCCCAAATTGACAGAGCTCACCCGCCAAGCCGAACTCTCCCGCGCCAGCGGTGCCCGAAGTGAAATTCCTCCCCTTGCCGCCGCCGCCCAGAATGTCTCCCTTCGCATCCGCCTTTTCTCCTCTCTCGCCTCCGGCGAGGCGTTTCGTGTGATCCCGCCACCCGGCGGATCCCCCGCAGATGCGGCCTGGTCTTTCCCTCAAATCCCTTTTTCCATCGATCAGCTTTTTGAACAGCAAAGGAGCGGAGTTTTTTCCCGTCCCAAAATCCAAACCGAAGTCGCCTACCTGAACTTTCACCCCTTCCGCTGGGCATGGATCGCCTGGCTTCTTTCCGCGATTTTTCTTCTGATCGCAGGACGGGACCCGAAGCATCGTCTCCTCCCTTGGGGCCGGACCCTTGCACACCTCGGCCTGCTCCTGTTGCTGGCAGGGTTTGCCGCCCGCATCTGGATCGCGGGTCGCCCACCGGTCACCAACATGTATGAAAGCATCCTTTGGGTTGCTTTCGGGGCCGGCCTCTTCGCCGTCTTTTTTGCCTACCGATACCGCTCGACGATTTACCTGCTGGCCGCATCCCCGGTCGTCATCCTCGCCCTTGTTGCCTCCGACCTTCAACCCGCCGTTCTCGACCCCTCCCTGAACCCCCTTGTCCCTGTCCTGCGCAGCAACTTCTGGCTCACGATCCACGTTCTCACCATTACCCTCAGTTACGGGGCCTTTGCGCTGGCGACCGGCCTCGCCCACTTCCTGATCATCCGCTCCGTCCGATCCGCCCGCACACCTCTTGCCGACGATCCTTGGGTTCTCCACCTGTATCGCTGCCTCCAAATCGGAGTCCTGCTTCTTGCCGTAGGAGTGATCCTGGGCGGCGTCTGGGCCAACTACTCCTGGGGTCGGTTCTGGGACTGGGATCCCAAGGAAACCTGGGCTCTCATCGCCCTCCTCTCCTACGTGATTCTGCTGCACGGCCGCCTTGGCGGGTGGTGGGGCGGTTATGGTCTCGCCATCGGCACCATCGCCTGCTTCCTCACCATCCTCATGGCCTGGTACGGGGTGAACTTCGTTCTGGGCAAAGGCCTGCACAGCTACGGATTC
>RFMG01000132.1 GCA_009927835.1 Verrucomicrobiota bacterium
AGTGGACTGAATGACAAAGATGTCCGCCCCTGCCTTCTGGGCGATCGCCCCATACTTTTCCGCCTTTTGCGGAATGGAGGACACGGCGACCACAATGCCCGCTTTTTTCATCTCCTTGATCCTTTTGGCGATCAGCTCCTCGCGGATTGGAGGAACATACATCTTCTGGATCAGATGGGTGCAGGCGTCCTTGTCCGCCTTTGCAATCTGCTCCAACACGCTGGCTGGATTCTCATACCGGGTCTGGACCCCCTCGAGATTCAATACCGCCAAGCCGCCCATTTTCCCCATCGCCACCGCAAATTTCACATCCACCACCCCGTCCATGGCCGATGCCAGAATCGGAACCTTGAAGGTATGCTCCCCAATCGAGAAATCGCAGTTCACCTCGTTCGGGTTGACGGTCACGTCCCCGGGAACAAGCGCGATCTCGTCAAAGCCGTACGTCACCCTCGCTTTCCGATTGCGACCGATCCACATGCCCATATTCAGCTCCTTTCAGATTCCTCGGGGTTCAGGGGTCTGCGGGCCCCACACTTCTGGCAACGCAGGGAGTGCCAGGCATGTTCCCGAGGGGTTCGTGCCCCACAAACAGGACAGAGTGCCGTCCTCAGGCTCTTGCGAAGGGCGCGGGACGCTTTCCATCCTCCAAACATCCACAAAACAAAAACGATGCCAAGAAAAAGACACAGGTAGAGAAGAAGAAGTTGTGAACCAGTCAACGTCATGGGGCGCTCCCCTCGGGGGATTCCACAGCCCACAGAATCCGCACCCTACCCCAGTCCACCCAATGTCCTGGAGAGGGCTCGAACCGCCACGTCCGCATGAGAATCGAGGCCTCCCGGTCCACCGCCGGATCCCCTGTCGATCCCTCCAAAAAGACGTATCGCACCGCCCCATCCTCATCCACTCCAATTCTTGCCGCTGTTGGCTCGAGCGCATTTGCACTTTTCATCGGGGGAAGCTGGATCGGTTTGGTCGGCTTCCTCTTTCGCAGATCCCCCGTCAATTCCCACCACGTCTTCGCCACCTCTTTGGATGCGCTTGGGGACTTCAAGGCCTGACTCCGGGCGTGATAGAGGCTGCCGGATGTGGTGGCCTTGACCGCCAAGGGGGCGTCTTGTCCGATCTGCTGGGGGCGATATTGGGGCGCACGCGCGAGCTCCCGCTCAGGCCACGCCATATCCTGCCACGGCAAGGTCACCCTCCCAGACAAACGAACCGGATCGGCAGAGGGCAGGACAATGGCCGATGGTTCGAAAAGTTCAGCCATTCCGCCCTCTCCTCCCACACTTGTCGAAAGAATCACCCGACCCGACCCCATGGGCGGAATCGGGGCAAGCACTCCTGGATCGCGAAAGAGGGAAAAAGCGACCGCATGGGCTCCAAGAGAAAGCACGAGAAATGCAGTCAGCCTCCGGCCCATGCGGGTCGGCTTTCGCCAGTTCATGGCCGGGGGTCGCCGGAGCGCGACGCCAGCACGGCGGAGAGTCCGTTTTGCACGACGCAATCCAACAGCTGCGCGACCACCCCGTGCCGTAATTCACGATCTGCCCGGATCACCACCACCGCCTTCGGTTCCGATTTTGCCAGACGGTTCATCTCCAACCGCAACTTTGCCAGATCGGTGGTACGGTCGTTAAAAAAGATCTGCGGAGTCGCACCTGCCGTGGCCGTGATCACATAGCGGGTATCGCTCACCCCGCCCTTCGACTGCCCGGGAGAGGGAGGATCCACCACGATCCCGGGCTGAAAAACAAAGGTGGAGGTCAAAAGAAAGAAGATCAGGAGGAGAAGGATGACATCCACCAAAGGCGCGACGTCCAGAGGCCCGCGCAAAACCCGGACCGTCGTCCGGATCCTCATGGCTTGGGTTTCTCCGACCGAAGCTCCGTCGTCACGGGTGTGCTGACGGACGCTGACGAAGCAACCCGTCCACCTTCCTTCAAAATCTGGATCATCTCGATCCCCGCGCGCTCCATGTCATTCACCTCCCCCGCCATTCGGGAAGCAAGGTAGTTGTACGCCACGTACGCGGGGATCGCCACAACCAGACCCCCGGCTGTCGTCAACAACGCCTCCCAAACCCCACCCGCCAGCTCCCCGACCGGCACGGTACCCTTGGCTCCACTGATCGTTTGGAAAACGTGGATCATCCCTGTCACCGTTCCCAACAGTCCCAACAATGGCGAGATATATCCGACTGTAGCGAGAATCGACAGGTTCTTCTCCAGCCTCGGAACCTGGAGCTGCGCCACCTCCTGCAACGACTCGCGCAGGTCAGCCAGGGGAATGTCCCGTTTCAACAGTCCCGCCTGAATCACACGGATCGCGGGGCCGTGGGCCTCATCACACCGCTCCAACGCCTCTTGGTACCTCTTCTCCTTCACCAAGGATGCGATTCCATCCAGAAAGGGGTCCAAAGGCACCCCCATCCGCCGATACTCCAAAATCCGTTCGGCAAAAACCGCCACCGCCACAATGCTCGCGCCGAG
>RFMG01000246.1 GCA_009927835.1 Verrucomicrobiota bacterium
CTGGTGGATTGGGCCGAAGCTCACCCAGGCCGTGCAGGAGTCGCCTGGCACACCTTTTCGAACATTCACTACTTAGGAGGCCCCACCTGTGTGCCCTTGATGCGTCGTTTAGCCTCTTTCATTATTGTCCCCCCCACCGGATCAGAGCACTTGCACCGTGCTTTTACCTTTGGCATCGGAGATTTTGAGGACGCGATGCAGGTTTCTAGTGCAGAGTGCTTCTCCGCTCAATTTATTGTCACACGCAACCTACGCGACTATGTCCGTTCCCCCATTAAGGCTGTACTACCGAAAAACGCTCTCTCCATATTGGAGGCCAATTGAGCACCCAAGGCACTTCTCGCGTGATGGCCGCCATTGGAGCCTCCCGCATCCTCGGTCTGGTCCGCGAAATTCTCCTGAACACCGTCCTTGGGGCCGGCAAGGAGCTCGATGCCCTCATAGCCGCATTCCGTATTCCCAACCTACTCCGCGATCTCTTTGCGGAAGGGGCCCTCTCCACCGCCTTCGTCACCACCTTTTCCCAAAAGCTGGCCAAGGACGGAAAGGATTCGGCTTTTCGCCTCGCCAGCAACGTCAACACACTCCTATTGATTGTCCTGTCTCTGATCGTCGCTGCCGGGATCATCTTTGCCGACCCCCTTGTCCGACTCCTCAATCCCGGATTCGCTGTCGTCCCGGGAAAACTGGAACTCACGGTCGAACTCACCCGCATCCTCTTTCCCTTCATTCTGTTTCTTTCCCTTGCCGCCGTTTATATGGGTCTCCTCAATAGCCTCCACCACTTCGGCCTCCCCGCTTTCGCCTCTGCCGTCTTCAACTTCATCTCCATCAGCGTCGGCTTACTCCTCGCGTGGGTTCTCGATCCCGCTTTCGGCCACCGCTCCGTCTACGGATTCGCCATAGGCGTTCTGGTAGGAGGCCTTGCCCAGTGGCTCGTGATGGTCCCCCGCGCCATCTCCCTCGGTTACCAACCCCGGTGGCTCTTTGTTTGGAACGATCCAGGCCTGAAACAGGTTCTTCGCCTTCTCGGTCCCGCTTCGATCGGAGCCGCCGCCGTCCAGGTCAATGTCATGATCAACGGCTACTTTGCCTCCTATCTGGCAGACGGCAGCGTCACCTGCCTCAATAACGCCTTTCGCCTGATCCAACTTCCGATCGGCCTTTTCGGAGTCGCCGTTGCCACCGTGACTCTTCCGCACCTTGCCCGACACGCCGCGATGGGGGAACGAGCCGCCCTCCAGGAACGACTCCTCGTTGGGATCCGCCAAACCCTCTTCCTCACCCTACCTGCCACCATCGGGCTCTTCCTGTTGGCAGAACCGATCACCGCCTCGATCTTTCAGTACGGCCGCTTTAGCTCCGAAAGCACCGCCCTTACCGCCCTCGCCCTTCGTGGCTACTCCCTTGGCCTGGTTTCCTACGCGTGCATGAAAGTGGTCGCCCCGGCTTTCTCTGCCATCGATCGACCTGGCATACCTTTACGGGTCAGCCTGACGGGTATTTTCATCAATCTACTGCTCAACTACCTCCTGATCCGGGTTTATCACCTCGGCATACTCGGGCTCACCCTCACCACAGCTTCCGTGGCCACGCTCAATATTCTCCAACTCGCTTGGGCTTCCCACCGCCATGTCGGG
>RFMG01000222.1 GCA_009927835.1 Verrucomicrobiota bacterium
TCAAGGTCTGCACCTGGGGCCCCAACGTCATCCGAAAATGACTCCTCCCCTCCTCATCCACCCGGAGAAACACCCCCACGGTATCGGCACACTCCTCATCCTTGCGCACATCCTCCAAATCAAACTTCTCCCCATCTTTGGGTTCGTAGTTTTTCGTGGTCAGGCTGTACGAAACCAAGCTCTCCCGTTTCTCCTCCTCGGGCAAATGCTCAAACAGGCTGACGATCTCCTTCAACTTTTGCGGATAATTCACGCTCCCGCCCTCCCTCTCGCATCCGTTCGGGTCCACTCCCACAGCTGTTCCAACTCTGTGGCCAGCTCTCTCTTCGCCTTCGCCAGATCCTCGTTCGCCCCCACCTTCCTCTTTCCAAAAAAGTAGCACTTCATCTTCGGCTCCGTCCCCGAAGCCCGCACCGCCACACGAAATCCCTCCCCCAGATCGAACATCAACATCCGCTCCTTCGGAATCTCCATCCCATCCACATCCCGATGAGTCCCTTTTTCAAAATCGTTGACCCCCAGCACCCTTCTCCCCCCCCACTCTCGGGGAGGGTTTTTCTGATAACTTTCCACCGCCCGCGCGATTTGCTTCGCCCCTTCCGCCCCCGGCATCTCGATCGTCCCCAACTTTTCCAGATAAAGCCCATGCATCCGATACATCCGGTCCATCTCCTCCAGTAGATTCCTCCCCTGGGACCTCGCCCAGGCCGCCGCCTCGACCAACATCAGAACCGCGCCGTTCGCATCCTTGTCCCGCACAAAATCCCCCCCGCTGTAGCCATAGCTCTCCTCGCCCCCAAAAACAAAAAACGTACTCGCCTCAATCCTCCTTTTTCGCCACTCCTCTGCCCCCATCTTACCCCTGCCCCCCGCCTGCTTCTCATAAATCCCCAGCTTCTCCCCGATGTACTTGAAGCCCGTGAGGGTCTCCACGCACTTCATCCCAGCCGCTCCCGCCATCTCCTTTTGCAGGTCGGTCGTCACAAACGTTTTGATCAAACAGCACCTTTTCTCCTCTCCTGGCAGGATCCACCCTTTGGCCCGCATCCGCTCCATCCGATAGCTCGCCATCAGCGACCCGATCTGGTTTCCCGTGATCAACTCGTACTCTCCCTTTCCATTTCGCACCGCCACCCCCATCCGGTCCGCATCCGGATCTGTCGCAAGAACCAAATCCGCCTTTTCTTTCTTTGCTTGCTCAATTCCTAGCGCCAACGCCTCTCCATTCTCCGGATTCGGCGACCTCACCGTCGGAAACCTCCCATCTCCGGCCGACTGCTCCTCCACCAGCGAGAAGCCCACGCCCACACTCCTCAAAAGGTCCGGCACAATCCGGATCCCTGTTCCATGCAGCGGGGTGAACACCACCTTCAACGTTTTCCCCTCTTTCCGGAGAACCTCCTCCTCCACAATCAGCTCTTTCAGGGCTGCAACATAAGCCTCGTCCATCTCCCGGCCCAGCATCACAATCTTTCCGCCGTCCTGGGGTCGGGGATTCAACTCCGGTTCCTGAACCGCCTCCACCTCCCGGATGATTCCCGAGGCGTGCGGCTCGACAATCTGCGCCCCGTCGGAAAAGTACACCTTGTACCCGTTGTCATGGGACGGATTATGACTCGCCGTCACCTCCACCCCCGCCTGGGCACCCAGGTGCCGGACGGCAAAGGAGAGCTCGGGTGTCGAGCGGTCTTCCGGAAAAAGATAAGCCGTCCCCCCGGCAGCAGCCACCGTCCTCGCCGCCAACTCCGCAAACTCTCGCGAAAAAAACCGGGTGTCATGCGCAAAAACCACCCGCGGGGGCTCGTTCGGAAACATCCTCTTCAGGTAATTCACCAAACCCTGCGTCGCCCTTGCCACATTTCCCTCGTTCATGCAGTTCGTTCCGACCGCGGGAAACTCGGGTCGCCCCAGGGCCGCGGGTTTACCCATCTCCGCTTTCGTCACCACGTTGCCGATCGTCCGTCCGCGTAATCCCCCCGTCCCAAACGCCAACGTCCGATAAAACCGGTCGTTCAACTCCCCCCACTCCCCCGCCTTCACCAGCTCCCGCACGCTCTCCTCCACCCTCGACCCCGCGCCGGAGGAGCCCAGCAGCCGGAGGATGTTCTTTTTCGAATCCTCGAGGAGATCCCCCTTCTCAACAGCCCCCTCCAAGCAATGACTCCAATCTTCACTCATGAAAAAGCTTTCTAGCCTCTTTTCATCCCGCAGGCGAGATTCACCCGGTGGACGCACGAAAAACATCGAAAGCTCCCAGATATCTCTGTGAACGTTGCACCAACTGCTGCCGCTGGCCGGGAGACGTGAAAGTCTCGGAGAAGGAGATCACCGCCATCGCCTCCTTCCTGAAAATGGAGGAAGCCGAGTTCATCGGAACCCACACCCGCCTTCGCTCCGACCGCCGCGGTCTCTCCCTGGTCGATCAACCCGGCGGGGCGTGCATCTTCCTCGAGGGACGGGACTGCAAAATCCAACCGGTCAAACCGGAGCAGTGCCGCGGTTTTCCCAACGCCTGGAACTTCCCCGGATGGCGAGAAGTCTGCCACGCCACCGAGATTTAACCCGTTCCCTACTCCCCGCTTGCCCCCACACAACGGAAAACAGGCCTCTCCCCCTCCCTCAGCTCCAGCCACGCGAACGACCGGGGGGCCCCCTTGTTCGCCAAACCGGCTGAGCCTGGGTTTAAAAAGCGCGTCCCCTCGATTTCCTGATCTCGCGGAACATGCGTGTGCCCATGCAAAAGAAACTTCACGCCAGCCGGTGCTGATCTCGGGGGGATATGCAAAAGGTGAAAGCAGTGACCCATTCGTTCGAGATTCAAACTCATCGGCCAGCTCGGCTCGCTATCCTGATTCCCTTTCACCAGCTGGGTCGGTTTCCCAAGGGCACGAATGGCGTCCCAAGTCCCTTTTTCACAAACATCCCCCAAATGCCAGATCTCGTCCGCTGCCCCGATCGACTGCATCACAAACGGCACAAGACGGTCATGGGTGTCCGCAATCACCGCGATCCGCATCGCCGCGGACACCTCAACGAACCGGGGCGACTCCCCAGACGGGGCGAACTTTTCCTGCCGCCTTCCCGGCCGACGACGCCACCCCCGCCAGAAAGAGGCCGGTGAAAAGCAGGTCGGAAATCAGGGAACTCCTCAAAAAAGTCCATGTCGGGGGATAACCCGGTATTCCCGTCGTCAAGGCCTGGAGCCAACCGGCCCAACTTTTCTCGTAAATCGGAATCGTCCACCACGCACCGCTGTTCGTGACCCCGTAAAAAAGCAGGGTCGACACCAGCGATCCCCCCAACCAACCCCTCCAGGATAACCGTCCCGCCAACCGTTCGCCCAAGGCCCAAATCAGGAGGTAAGAAAACGCAGCCAGCACGGTCCCGCTTGTGACTGGAGCCAGCCCATAGTGCAGGTTCAGAAAAATGTCGGATGCAAGCAAAGCGAGCAAAGGCCCTGCCCAACTCCAGGGTCGCGGGAAGTAGAGGGACCCGCACAAAGCCAAGGCGGCCAATGGCGAAAAATTTTCAGGTCCGCCGACCCACGGCCGCACGCACCGGAACAAAGACACCCCTGCCAGGAGAAGGATAGCCCAACGCATGGGCCGATCATGAACCCTTTCAGAAATCTTGGCAAACCTTCGGGTCCAACCTTGACCCCGCTCCTGTCTCTCTTCACCCTTGCCCAATGGGTAAACAGTACAACGCCGTTCTGAAGAAACGCCGCCGGCTCCGTTATCTGAAGCGCAAAAAACTCAAAACGAAAGCCGGCAGTAAAACCGCCAAACCGGCTGCGGGATGAGCCCCTCCGCGCGGCTCCGGACGGATCCCGCGCCCCGCTACCTCCTGGTCGACGGCCACAGTGTCATCTTTGCCTGGCCCCACCTTCGGGCCCTTCACGCGGAAAAGCCCTCCGCCGCACGCCAAGAGCTGATCCGCCACCTGTCGGAACTGCATGACTCCGGCCGCTGGCTTGTCACCCTCGTCTTCGACGGTCAGGCAGGCGGGAAAGAGGAAAAATCGGGCAACTCGCTGGCCATCCTGTATGCCGCCTCTGGCCAAACGGCCGACAGCCTGATTGAAAGAATCGTCCAAGGCCACGCTGGCAAAGGGGAGATTGGCGTGGTCACCGCCGACCATGCCGAAATGACCACCATCGAGTCCCTCGGTGCCTTCGGGTTCTCCCCAGGATGGCTGGAAGCGGAGCTGAAAGCCGCTGGGCTCGAGGTGCGGGACTCCCTCAACCAGTACCGCAGAAAGAAACTCACATGAATTCACACCCCTGCCAGTAACTCCCGAACAAAATCCTCAAATCGCCTTGGGAAATGAGGCACGGGGAGTGATGGTTGCACCCGTACGACCTATGACGATCGCAGGAAAAATCAGTCTGGGAGGCTCCGTCGCCCTCTCCTTGGCCACCGCCGCTCTGGCCTTCATGGTGATGGGCACGAAAACCCGTTTCTCCCACCAACTGGGCGCCGTTGAATCCTCCCTGCGCGAAGGCAAATTTGCGGCCCTCGGCCTGCCCTACACGGGAAACTTCATGGAAAATGAGGCGGAACCCGCCGCAACCGTTGCCCAAGCCGGACAAAAGTGGGCTTTGACCGGGGATGATCTCAAGGCCGCGAAGGTGGCCGAGGAAAGTGCAAAAAAAGATCTCGCCGAAGCCCAGGCGAAAGCCCAGGAGCTCAGCCTGAACGCCGAAAAGCTTTCCAAAGACCTCACCTCGGTCAAAAGCGACCTCGATTCCACCAACTCAAAACTCAAGACAACGGCAGAGCAGCTGCAGTCGTACACCGATGAGCTGAAAGGCAAAAAGCCGGCCGAGCTGTTCTCCGAACTGAATGACCTGGCCGAGAAAGCCAAAGTGGCCGATTCGGAAAACAAGCTCCTCGCCACTGCCAAATTGAAGGCGGAGGAGGAGCTGAAAAAACTGCGCACGGAAACCGAAATGACGAGACCCGGCAGCACAAAATCGATTGCCCTTTCCGGAAAAATCGTCGCCGTCAACCCGACTTGGAATTTCGTCATTATCGACCTTGGGAAGAATGACCAAGTCGTGGAAGGCCTGACGATGGTGATCTACCGCGGGGAAAAAATGATCGGGAAATTAAAAACCGTGACGGTGGATGCCCAGACCTCCGTCGCCGACGTGCTTCCCGGTACTCCCGCCTCTGCGATTGAAGTCGGGGATCAGGTCGTTTATTGATTCCTCTATGCTGAAGCTTGCCCCCTTCCTTCTCGCCCTAACCCTCGCCATCCTTCTCTCCTCTTGCTCCTCGGGAGGGGGAGGCAAAAACCCGGACGGAACGCCGAAAGACGAGCAGAGTGTCACAACCACACCATGGAACAAACCCGCTTCCTGGGAGGGCGGTTCCGGCATCCCTGGAGCGGGCGGCGCGAAATAAACCGGCTTAGATCGAAGCGGGGAGTCCCCCCCGCTTCGCCAACTCTTCCACGATTTGCACCGCGTTCCAGGCGGCCCCTTTCAACAGCTGATCCCCGCTGATAAAAAATGCGATCGCGTGGGGATCCCCCTCCACCTCTCGAATTCGGCCCACCAGAACCTCCAACTCCCCGGAGGCGAGACTGGGCATGGGAAAAAGATTTTTCTCCGGCTCATCCACCACGCGGATTCCGGGAGCCTTGCCCAGGACCCGTTTCGCATCGGCGAGGGGGATGGGTTTCGCAAACGTGGCCACCACGGCTTCCGAGTGGGCTCGGGGAACGGGGACCCGGACACAGGTCGGCACCATTCTTAACTTGGGCAAAGAAAAGATCTTTCGCGTTTCCTCGGCCATTTTCTGCTCCTCCTCGTTATACCCGCTTTTTCCGACCGGGCTGTTGTGGGAGAACAGGTTGAACGCAAGAACATGTGGGAACACCTCCGCCCGCAACTCCTTTCCCGCGGCAAAGTCACGCACCTGCTGATCCAGCTCCGCCATCGCTTTCGCTCCTGCCCCGCTGGCCGATTGGTATGTTGCAACGACGACGCTCTCCAACCCCGCAATACGGTGGAGGGGAGCCAAAGCCACCGCCAAAATGGCAGCCGAGCAGTTGGGATTCGCGATCAATCCGGGCTTCGCACCCAATAAATCCCCGTTCACCTCGGGAACTACCAAGGGAACTTGCGGATCCATCCGGTAGGCCGAGGAGTTGTCCACCACCACGGCTCCGGCCTTCCTGGCAACGGGAACAAACGCACGGGAGCGGGTTGCACCGGCGCTGAAAAACGCCACATCGACACCCGTAAAAGCGTCCGCCTCCAGCTTGCGGACTTTGTGCTTCGTCCCCGTAAACTCAACCTCCATCCCCACCGATTTTTCGCTGGCCAACGGGATCAGCCCCGATACGGGGAAGCGTCTCCTTTCCAGCACACGCAGAATCTCCTGGCCCACCGCGCCAGTCACACCCACGACTGCCACCCGATATTCCTTTTTCGACATCGGTTGATCCTACCCTTCAGCCCTCCCTCTCTTCAAACCCTGCCTCGAACCTCTGCCAAAAAAAATGATGACACATCCCTCGCTTGACCCCTCCCTACTTCATCCTAAGGGTAATGCTAGTTCTTTCCCTTGGTGGAATCAGGGAAGGCCGTGTGAACCGGCCACAGTTGCGCTGCGGTATCGGGTGACAAATCCCCATGCGAAAGCACGCCAATCCGGAACTCCCGCGAAAGCGGGACGGAAGGGTGAAGGCGGGGAGGAGGTTCGCAACCCGGAGTCCGAACATCTGCCCGCCAAGGCTCATCGCACCCCTTTCGCAAGAAAGGGGACAACCCTCATCGCAAAAATGAAGGGCGAGAGTCCGGATGCCCGCATCCCGTGCGGTTCGTTCTGGCCTTCGCCGGAACGGAG
>RFMG01000013.1 GCA_009927835.1 Verrucomicrobiota bacterium
ATGGCGTTGTCAATTTCCAGACCCCGCAAAGCCGACAGCAAATGCTCCACGGTGCTGACCTTCACACTTCCCTCCGCCAGGGTGGTGGCCCGCTCGACCTGTTTCACTTTCTCCAAAAAAGCGGGAATGGTGGGCTGATCCGCCAGATCCATACGCCGGAACTGGTATCCGGAACCCGCAGGGGCCGGCTTGACCGTCAACCTGACCTTCGCCCCGCTATGCAGGGAAATCCCCGTCAGGCTTGCCTCTTTTTCAACCGTTGTTTCTCGTGCCGTCGCCATATCGACTTTCTACACATTGTACCCCCTTGAGTCATCCCTCGATTCCAATCCAGGGGGAACCTCTGTTAAGGTCGAACACGTGAACCAACCACTTCAGGATGAGGGAATTCTGTTCCATCTGCGCCGCCAAGGAGAGACAAGCCTGCTGGCCGTTTGGCTGACCCGTCATCACGGAGTTCTTCGCACACTCGCCAAAGGAGCTGCCAAACCAGGAAACCCCCTCCGGGGCCACCTCGACCTCTTTCATGAGTGCGATCTTTCTTGGGAACCCTCCCGCCGCACCACGCTTCACCACCTCAGGGAGGCCCGCGTCAGGGAAACCCATTCTGGATTACGTCACTCCTACGCACGTCTTCTTGCCGCTACATACTTCTCCCAAATCATCGAGCAGGTATCCGAACCCGACGCCGACCTTGGAACCCTGCACAACCTCCTGCAATCCGCTCTCCAATGGCTCGGGAAAAAAGATCCCCACCAACATTTGGTCGAGCGCTTTGAACGCGCTGTCTTGAGGACCCTCGGAGTCAACGATGCCCGTCGGACCGCCCGCTCTTTATTGGATGATCTGTCGCACCGCCGTCCCAAATCCCATGCCGCCCTGATGCGGCAACTCACTCGCTAAACGGGGACCGGAACCCCGCCGGCGGGAGCATCCACCCACTTCCCGTGCTCTCGAATCAGATCTTTTAAGCGATCCACCGCCTCGGCCTCGGGAATATTGAATTTCACCGGAGTTTTTCCGACATACAGGTTGATTTTTCCGGGGGCCCCGCCGACATAACCAAAATCCGCATCGGCCATCTCCCCCGGGCCGTTCACTATGCACCCCATCACCGCAATCTTGACTCCCTTGAGATGCAGCGTGGCAGCCTTGATCTTCGCCGTTGTGCTTTGCAGGTCAAAAAGTGTCCGGCCACACGAGGGACACGCCACATAATCGGTCTTGAAGATCCGACTCCCCGCGGCCTGCAAAATATTGAATCCGAGCCTCAAACAGGCCCCGGGCGCCGGTTCCCCACGAACCAAAATCGCGTTGCCAATTCCGTCACAAAGAAGAGCCCCGATGTGCACCGCAGCGCGAATCAGACCGGAGAGTCCCCCCTCAGACGCGTTGGGGTGGAGCGTGTCCTTGAGCACAATCGGATGCCGAGCCGGAATTCTCGCCGCCAGAAGTCGCGTGGCGGAAACAGGGTTTAAATCCAATCCGTCTTTCACCGCGACCAACACCGCATCTGTTTTCTCCTGAAGGATCTTGATCTCCGCATCACTCCTCGGATCCACCTCCATCAGCGGTGTTGTTTCATGGATCAGCTCAGGCGCCAGATCCCCCAGTTGCGACAACCTGGGACGCAGGGCCTCTTCCACTTTCGCCGAAACCAAAACCCTGGGAGGTTCCTCGCCTCCGATCGCAATCTTTCCGAAAGTGATCCTGCTCGTCGGACGCTTGGTGAAGGTGAAGGGATCGTAGGAAAGCTGATCCTCTGCATCGAAACTTCCCTGCTCCCTCTCCTTGAGATAGTGAACGAGCGCCCGACCAACCGGAATCTCATGGACGCTGTCCTCCGTCAAACTCACCCGGATTGTGTCTCCCAACCCATCCAACAGCAGCGATCCGATTCCGATCGCGCTCTTGATGCGACCATCTTCCCCGTCCCCCGCCTCGGTC
>RFMG01000252.1 GCA_009927835.1 Verrucomicrobiota bacterium
CAGGGTGAGCTCGAACCAAGAAGGTGGAGCTGAGCGGAGAAGTTCAAGGAGCTGGGTGATATCGAGATCGTAGCTAGGAGTGAGACGATCCAGCCCTTCGGAGATGAAAAGATCGGCGGAGAGCGGGTTGGCCACGTTGAGGGAA
The DNA here is from genome assembly GCA_009927835.1 of Verrucomicrobiota bacterium. Lineage (GTDB taxonomy): Bacteria > Verrucomicrobiota > Verrucomicrobiia > Methylacidiphilales > Verrucolacustridaceae > Verrucolacustris. The sequence goes on from RFMG01000252.1 coordinate 146, forward strand.
AAGTCGCCGATCATGGGGAGTTTGGCAGATCGGAAGTAGTCGAGAGCACCGAGGTTTCTGACGAGGACGCCGTCGGGCTTGGCGTTTTCGATTAGGCGGAAGAAGCCCGTTTCTCCGGCCTTTTGGATGCGAGGAGTGGCGAGGTAGACGGGTATATTCGATTTTTGGCGTATGGCTTCAACGGTGGGGCTGAAACGGCGAAGATCTTCGAAATCGAGATATAGGAGGTCGGGATTATCGGCGAGCAAAGCTTGAGCTTGGGCTGGATCGCGGCACAGAACCGAAATCTTCGCCTCCGCTGTGTTATTTCGACAATCTGCAGAATGTCGAAATGTCTGCTTGTCGGTGATGGGGGCAAGAAGCTGCGGTAAAATCGAACCCACGGATTGTCCCACATTCCCGGGATTGTGGGATAATGGAGCCGTGGCAGATAGGCGGGCGACGAGTTCACGGCGAAGACGGTTGAGCTCGGAAACCGGCAGGATTACCGGTTGGGGAAGGTCCACTGTCAGTTCACCGAGATGAAACGGGGTGCCGCCCAATCGGCCGAGTTGTTCACGGAGGGATTCTGGGGTCAAAGGCCGGTTCCGCGCCGGATTCAGGGGTGTGGTGGAAGTCAGAAGTGCCTCCTGATCCATTGCGGTTGCGTGAAGATAAAGTGGTTTTCGCGGCTGACCGGATATTTTTAAGTGTAAAGGGATGGTTTGAATCGGGGCCTCTTTCGAGCGTTCGGCTCTCAGCTGTTTCTCCAATTGGGGATCCTTGGTCTTCCAGACGCGGTCACCCGGGCGGGCGGTTTGCGTGGGCATGGAACCATGACGAAACAGCAATCGGTTGCCCTTCACGCCGAAGAGAAACCCGCCCGGCTCCTTCTCGGTATCGGTTCCGCGATCAATGACAACACCATCGCCAGGGTGAAGCGGGGTGAGCATCTCCTCCATTTCGACCCAGTCGGGCCCGGTCCGTGCGATTTTTCCTGCCAAGGGGCCCCGCTTCTTGCCGAAACGGGCGTGAACGAGCTGTTGATGATCCACTCCATGAAACCAACCTGAGAAGAGGCCTCGGCTAAAGGTCATCTCCAGCCGGTATTTGTCCTCCTTGGAGGCGGTGGCGGGGAGATTGCCTAATGCTCGATCAATCGCCTTTCGGTAGACCGAGGTCACGGCCGTGATGTAGTCGGGAGACTTGAGACGGCCCTCGATCTTAAACGAGCAAAGGCCGAGCTTGATGAGTTCAGGGATTTCATCCACGGCAGCCAGATCCTGTGGCGATAAAAGGTAGGCGCGATCGCTGAGATCCTTGGGTTGTCCGTCGACCTCCAGAGAGTAAGGAAGGCGGCAAGCTTGGGCGCACTCACCGCGGTTGGCGCTACGACGACCTAGGACCTCACTGGTGAGGCACTGGCCCGAGTAGGCAACGCAGAGGGCTCCGTGGACAAAAACTTCCAAGGGAAGTCCGGAGGATTCTGTGGGGGATGGAAACTTGGCAAGTTCGCGAAGGGATAGTTCACGCGCAAGAACGGCTAGGGAGACCCCTTGCCGACGGGCAAAAGCGACCCCCTCAGGAGAGGTGAGAGTCATCTGGGTGGATGCATGAATCTTTACTTGGGGGCAAACTTCCCGGGCCAAGCGGACGAGGCCCAAATCCTGAACGATGATGGCATCCACGTTAGTCCCTGCTACTAGACGAAGGAGTCGTTCGGCCTCGGCCAGCTCCGATGGAAAGATCAGCACATTGAGGGTGAGGTACCCCCGGCGACCTCGGGCATGGAGGTACTCCATCACGATGGGAAGATCGGCTTCGGTGAAGTTTTCAGCCCGGAGACGCGCGTTGAAGGCAGGAAGGCCAAAGTAGACGGCATCGGCTCCGGCGGTAACCGCCGCCTTCAGGCACTCCCAGTCTCCAGCTGGAGCCAGGAGTTCGGGTTTCAGTGGCAAGGCCATACCCCAGGGTAGCCTTATTCGTAAGGGGAAACGAGCGGGGAGCTTTTACTCGAGAAAACGAACCCGACCACTCTCCACCTCATAGACAGCTCCAATGACCTGCAGTTTGCCGTCTGCCTTGGCCTTTTGAAGGAGCTCGCTGTTCTGGATGAGTTCGATCATTTGATAGCGGACGAGCGCCTCGACGGCATGATTCAGCTGATCTTCCTTGGAAAGGTCAGGGTGATCCTGGTGGATTCTTTCGATTCCAGGTTGGAGGGCTTTGGTGAGCACGGAGATGTTGCCAGGGACGGGCTTGCCTTCCAAGGTGGCGGTGACGGCACCGCACTTGGTGTGACCCAGGACGAGAATCGTATGAACGCCGAGTGCAGCAACCCCATATTCGAAGGTTGCATTGACCTCAGGAGTATCGAAACCTCCTGCATTCCTGCAGACAAAAAGGTCGCCCACCCCCATATCAAAAATCATTTCGGGAGGGGTCCGGGAGTCGGCACAGGTCAAGACGGCAACAGAGGGGGTTTGGCCGAGGTTGCCTGTTTTTGCGACCATGCCCTTTTGCCAGTTGTGGGCGAGCGCTTTTCCGCCCGTGAAACGCTGATTTCCTTTTTCGAGGGTGGCTTGGGCGCCATCCATTTTGATTTCAGACCAACCGACGGATGTGACCGTCAAAGCGGTTATCAAAAGGGAGAGTATTTTTTGCATTCAATATCCATAACAGTGGCTGTCCAGCGGAGCAAGGCAGACTGGTCGCCGGGCATGGATTTGCTAGGTTGTAGGTATGGAACGTAAACCCCCTTGGCTGAGGGCCAAGATCCCCGGTGGGCCCGGCTATACCAAGGTTCGTGATCTGGTGCAGGAGAACCGGCTGCATACGGTTTGTGAAAGTGCCCACTGTCCGAACTTGGGAGAGTGTTGGAGCCGGGGCACCGCCACGATCATGATTTTGGGTGAGACCTGCACACGAAGTTGCCGTTTTTGTGCCATTGCCACGGGGAAACCGGGGGAGGTGGATTTCGGGGAACCGGCACGGGTAGCGGATGCGGTGAGAATTATGGGGTTAAAGCATGCCGTGATCACCTCGGTGGCGCGAGACGATCTGGCTGATGGAGGGGCGGAGATCTGGGCAAGGACGGTTCGGGCGGTGAAGCATGTGAATCCAGAGACTCATATCGAGGTTTTAATCCCCGATTTCAAGGGGCAGGAGCAGTCCCTGAACATCGTGCTGGATGCGGATCCCGATATTTTGAATCACAATATGGAAACAGTGCGGCGTTTGCAGAAGCCGGTTCGGGTTCAAGCGCAGTATGATCGGAGCATGGAAGTGTTGCGACGAGCCAAGGCGAGGGGCTTTGTCACGAAAACCGGGCTGATGCTGGGAATCGGCGAGAAGGAGGAGGAGATCGAGGAGACTTTGGGAGATCTGGCGGAGGAGAAAGTGGATATCCTAACCTTGGGGCAATATTTGCGCCCGACGGAAAAGCATCTACCCGTGGACCGGTGGGTGACACCGGAGGAGTTTGTCAGGTGGAAGGAGAGAGCGCTGGTTTTGGGATTTGGAGTTTGTGAGAGCGGGCCTCTCGTACGTAGCTCGTACCATGCCGAGGAACAGTCGGCTAGGTTTACGGGGGTTAGCTCCTTGGGTCATTCTCAGTAAGCTATTTTATTTCTAAAGATCGCTTGGCCTTGGGTGAGGACCTCTGACCCCATATTTGAAAAGTCGACCTCTAAATTAATGATAAACAATGATTTGCAATACCTCTGACCCCATGGAAGTAATTGTAGGTCAGGGGTTTATGAGGGTATTTTCTGAAAGTGACCTCTGACCCCATATTTTAAAATTCGACTTCTAAACCACTAATATACAGCGATTTGCAAGACCTCTGACCCCATAGAAATAATTGTGGATCAGGGGTTTATGAGGGTATTTTCTGCAAGTGACCTTTGACCCCATGTACTTTTTCATGGGAGTGAGCTAGTCGGGGTTGATTAAGAGCCTGGTGGGAGCCAGTTGAGGGTAATATCGCGCTTTCCCTCCGGACCCCGAAGGTTGAGGGTGAGGCGTCCAGCCGGTGGATTGTAGACGGCGCGGATCTCCCCCTCGGAAAAACCGTAACTTCGAATAACACCCAGGGCCGCTCGTGCAGAGCCCCGTTTGATCCAGTTCCAATCAGGGGGAATCCTGTCTTCGGCGGCTTGAAGAGCGGGAATTTCGAGCCGGCCTCCGTGGCGAAAGGAGATGGTTCCGTATCCCCCGCGGATATTTTTGCCTTGGGCGTTCACATTCACGAGGGCATCCACCTTGGAACGCAACTCGAAGGAGCCAGGGGTTAGGGCGTCGGTAATGACGCGGCTTTCCATATTGGAGGTGGAAGACCACGCGGACCAGGGTAGGTCGGGCTGAAACTCGAGGCTAAAGCCCCCATCCAGGGAGCCTCCGCCGAGGAGCGCGTTGGCCCGGCCATAGATTCCTTGGGAGTCGACAGTAACGGCGACCGATAGGTTTTGGGCGGTAAGTTTACGAAAGGTGATTTGATCGGCGAAGAGGGTTGGAACGACATTTTTTGCGCGCCGCCCCTGGGAATCCTGACCGAGGCTGAAAAAAAGATTTCCCCTCACATTGATCACCGAAAGGTCGTAGGCAGGGTAGTGGATGTCGGAAGAGGGGATGGTAAAGCGGGTGGAAAGCTGGAGTTGGGTGAAGTCGGTTAACTCCAGGTTTTTTTGTTCGGCGGCAAAGCGGACGGGAAGGGGAAGAACGGGTTGTCCGTTGATTGAAACGGAGAGTTGGCCATCGTTGAGACGAAAGTCCCCGATCTTGTACGGGGCGGAGTTGGGAGCAGGAACGGATTTCCTGCTTTGGATTCGGTCGACAAAGGCAAAAAGATCATCCCCCAAATAAATGGTAGGGTGGGTGATGACGAGAGATCGGATCCGGTGCTCGATAAGCTCGTCCCAGGTAAAGACAACATCGATCTTGGGAAAGGACAGTACGGGGGCGAGAGGATCGTAGGGGGAGTAAAAGATGAGACGTTCGATGGTGGCGCTTTGAAGTGCAGGGGTCCTGGTTCCCGTGGAGCGACCCAAGTGGACATTGGTGAAGAGGAGGGGAGTGGTGTCCCCAAGGTGAAGAGGGGTTGTGGGGATTCCCGGGCCCAGATTATCAAGGAAAAGAGTCGAGTCGGAGACGAGGAGATGATCGATGTGAAGGGGGATGCTTTTCCCCGCACTCTCGGGGTTTTCCATTTTGCTGAGCCAGCCCTCGGCGCCGTACATCCGCAATTCGGCAAGGTGTCCGCGGAAAAAGTCGGGGTCGAACCGAAGAGTCACCGTCTTGATGCGGATCGATGAGCCGTGTTGGATTCCCCGGATTTCGATGACGCCGATCCCGCTCCAACTGGCGGATGAGAACGAGGTGGGTAGGTTGGCAACGAAAAGAAGGAGGTGAAGGGGAATGGAAGGGAGTGCCAAAAAAAGGAGCAGAATCGTGCCCAAGGCGATGAGGAGGTGGCGTCGAATCACAAACTGAATTTAGAGGATAGGCTCGGGTGGCACGAGAGATTCCCGATTGCATCGCCTTGTGGATTGAGGGTCGGGGGATATCGGATAGAGTCGAACTGTGAGAAAAGAGTGGATTTCCTTGATAAGCTTGTGCCTGGGGGGGTGCGCCTCCGTGCAGTTGGACACGCCCGAGCCTTTACAGGTGGACATTCACATGAAGGTGGATGTGGAGCAAAAAGGGGGGGATGCGAAAAACAAGGGTGAGACTCTTTCGGTGGCTGAGGAGAGGCGGATGTTATCCCACCAGGTCCAAGTTTTGAAAAATGATCATCGAGTGGGCGAGGGTGCGGATGGAACCTTGATCCTGAAGGAGATTCCAAAAGACGAGGCGTACGCGGATTATGCCAAGACGGTGGTGACGAAAGAGAACGGGGCGGGCGAAGCTGTTTCAGGAAAAAGCAGCGTTGGAGGGTAAAAGTGAGGCCCAGTATGCAAAGGAGTTTGCGGAGCGTGCCCGACAGGCAAGCTATCCAGGGGAGTGGGTGCAGGATGAGGATGGGAAATGGAGAAAAAAGTAGTCTAACCAAGGACGTCCCTGGGATGAAGCTGGAGGAAAGAGATCTGGTGGAGGAGTTTTCACGTGCGGGGGGTCGGGGTGGCCAGAATGTTCAAAAGGTGGAGACGCGGGTGGTGCTACGGCATCTACCAACAGGCATCACGGTTGTTGCGCAAGAAGAGCGGTTCCGGGAGGCAAATCGGCTCAGGCAAGAAGACGAATGGTTCAAGCTTTGGCAGATCGGGAACGGCGGATCCGTCTGGCAAAAGCGGCTGAAAGATCGCGAGAGAGGAGCCGGACGGCGAAACGAAGTCGATGCGCAAAAAGGGATTTGGTGGAGGGAAAAAGAAAGCGGGCGATGATCAAGGTGGGGCGGGGGAAGTGGCGGGGTGAGGGGTGAGTGCCTGGGTCTATGTCCTGCGCTGTGGGGATGGATCCCTCTACACAGGGTGGACGAACGAGTTGGAGAAAAGGGTCAAAACTCACCAAGCGGGAAAGGGAGGGAAGTACACACGAAGCCGATTGCCCGTGAGGCTGGTGGGAGCCTGGAGGAAACGGAGCCGACGGGAGGCGATGCGGGGTGAGGCACTTTTCAAGCGGCAAACCCGATCCGAAAAACTTGCAAAGTTAATCCAGTGGCGAAAAAGGAGGACCTCCGCCCGTGTCCGGTCACGGGCGAAAGTCATCTAGTTTCAGACCCCTGATTTCTTGTCGGATTTCGGCGAGTTCTTGGCTTGTCGGGCTGCCGCAGCGGCCTTTTTCTCCTCCGGATTGAGGCGACCGTCCCCGTCTTTATCGAACTTGGCAATGGTTTCCTTCCGATGATTGGCCAAATCGGCACGACGTGCGGCTTTTTCCGATTCGCTTAACTTGCCGTCCTGGTCGGTGTCATATTTCCCGTGGAGCCTTTGAAAGAGCTCCTGGCGGGATTGATCTACGGCTTTTTGCTCCTCGGGATCGAGTTGGCCATTATGGTTAGCATCGAACCGCTGGAGCAGTTTTGCGTTTTTGTCCCCAGCCTGGCAGCCCTGGGCAAGGAGACGTGGAGTTGTGTTCAGCAGGGTGAAGGCGAGCAGGCCTAGGGCGAGCGCGCCACGATAGTTGAGTTGTGTATTCATATAGGATTAAACCGGGATTTTTGGAAAAGGGTTCGGTCTTTTTTTAAAACCCACAAAAAAGGCTTACATCGTTCGGGCTGAGTGTATTTGAGGGACATGATCTTTGTGTCCCATGGCCTGAAACCTGGCCAGCTGCCTAACAAAGCAAATACTTATTTCTTAAGAAATTTGCTGAAAAGATTCCCTGATTTGGCCGGGGGGGCGCCTGGCTGAGGGGCAGGGGCCATTCCGGGCTTCACATTCAGTGATGGAAGAGGGAGGGGGGATTTAACGGCATTCGCCGGAACGGCCATCGGGCTTAGGACGGTAGCGCTATTGGGTGGTGAGCCCGGGGGAGCGGGCGCACGGGTCGCGGGATTGGTGCCGAGGGTGGCTGCGATTCCCATTTTGGGAACAAGGTTGGGATTGAACTTTTCGGCATGGAGAGTGGCGGTGGCAGGCACGGCAACGGGTGGGGTCCGCACGGCGATACTTTTCTCCAAAGCGGTCACCATTTTCTCCACGGTGCGTGTCAACTGATCGACTTTTTGAAGAAGCTCCTGCGCCCATTTGGGATCGGTTGAAACGGCGGAGGGGGAGGGTTGTGCAGTCTCCTCGGCACCCTTCAAAGGTGCGGGCAACTGGGCCGTGGCAGATGGCTGGGCAGGGGAAAGAGTGGAGTAGGCGACCCAATCTTGCCCGCCCTCGATAACAACAAGGGTGGAGTCCTGGATAGAACCGGAGGCACGGAGATTTTGCAGGTCAGTAAGCTCGACGGGTCCTGCGGCCTGATTCTGGGCGTCGACGTAGTAGTAGCGGGAGGGGTTGCTCATCGGGAGCAAGAATGGGCGGAATCCTTCGAGTTGGCCAGAGGGGAGGTGGATTGGGTGGTGAGGAAGTCGTGAGCTTTCCGATAACTTTTGGATTCAAGAAAATGGTGTAAACGGGGGCTGATCCGAGAGGCGTGTTCAGCCTCCAACTGCTCGAGCCTCAGGCAGTGGGGAATAAGATCGGGTGGGTTGGGTTTTTTTTGGGCTGAGACAGCGGTGAGGTACTGTTGAAGTGCCTGGAGAACCTGACTTTCCTCTATCGAAAGGGCCATGGCTGAGAATAGGTGGGTTGCGGTTGTGCTGTCGAATGCTTGAGTCGGCAGGGACAACGATTTAGGAATAGAGGATGGCTGACAAGTTGAATCGGGTCGCAGTTTTGGCCGGGGATGGGATTGGACCTGAGGTGATGGGGGCGACGATGCAGGTGGCGAAAGAGGTCGAAAAGAGGCATGGGCTGGCCGTGGATTGGAAAGAGGGGTTGGTCGGAGGGGCGGCGATTGATGCCAAGGGAAAGGCCCTTCCCGAGGAGACGGTCGAGCTCTGTCGTTCGGCCAAGGCGATTCTTTTTGGGAGTGTGGGGGGACCCAAGTGGGAGACTCTCCCGCCGAACGAGCAACCGGAGCGGGCGGCTCTGCTTCCCTTGCGGAAAATCTTCGGCCTTTATGCGAACCTGCGGCCCGCGGTCTTGTATCCCGAACTGGTCAACTGTTCGCCGCTGCGGTCGGATCGCGTCGCGGGTGGGTTTGACGTTTTGGTGGTGCGGGAGTTGACGGGGGGTCTCTACTTTGGGCAACCCAAGGAGACGACGAAGACGGCAAAGGGGGAGCGGGCGGTCGACACCATGGTGTACGAGACCCATGAGATTGAGCGGGTGACGGAGGTGGCATTTCGGGCGGCGGCGTTCCGCAAGAAAAGGGTTACCTTGGCGGATAAGGCAAATGTTTTGGAGACCAGCCTGCTTTGGAGAAAAGTGGTCAAGCAGGTGGCGGCCCAGCATCCGAAGATCACCTTGGACTTCATGTATGCGGACAATGCGGCGATGCAGTTGGTGCGGGATCCGGGCAGATTCGATGTTCTTCTATGCGAAAACCTGTTTGGAGACATGTTGAGTGATGAGGCGGCGGCAGTGGTGGGCTCGTTGGGGATGCTGCCGAGTGCCTCGCTGGGGGAGGGGAGCTTTGGCTTGTATGAGCCGGCCGGGGGATCGGCGCCAGACATCGCGGGAAAAGGAGTCGCCAACCCCATCGCACAGATTCTGTCCCTGGCCCTTTTGTTCGAGATGAGTTTGGGACAGCCCGAGGCGGCTCAAACGATTCGCCATGCGGTGGCGGGAGCCGTCCGGGAGGGCTGGCGGACGGCGGATCTTGCGGCGCCGGGGGAAAAGAAGGCAGGGACGCTGGAAATGGCAAAAGAGATCGCCCGAAGGGTCGCTTTGGGGGCAGGAAAGAGTTAGAAAAGAGACATGCCGTCGACCCTTTTGGAGC
>RFMG01000183.1 GCA_009927835.1 Verrucomicrobiota bacterium
GACGAAGTCCATTTTCACGAGGTGGGTGCGGTCGACTCGATCGTGGATATTGTCGCCGCTGCCATCGGCTTCCATCACCTTGGCCTTCCCCACGTCACCGCCTCCGTCCCGGTTGAAGGGACAGGCACGATCCAGTGCGCCCACGGCTCCTTCCCGCTTCCCGCTCCCGCCACCGCCGAGATTTTAAAAGGGATCCCAATCCGGCAGATCGATGTTTCCGCTGAGCTGACGACTCCGACGGGTGCCGCCATCCTCGCCCAACTGGTGCGCCACTTCGGACCCCTCGAAAACTTTACCTCGGAAAAGATCGGGTACGGACTCGGCACCCGCGACCTGCCCGGCCGTCCCAACGTCCTTCGTGCCTTCCTTGGACACGCCTCAAACTCCCTCTCCTCCTCCCACGAATCGATTATCGAAATCCGCACCCACCTGGATGATATCACCGGAGAACACCTCGCCCACGCCATCGATCGGTTGATGGCGGAAGGAGCCCTCGATGCCGCCGCCTCCCCTCTCCTCATGAAAAAGGGGCGCCCCGGGCATCTTCTCACGGTCCTCGCCCAACCAGCGGACGCTGAAAAACTGGCCGCTATAGTCCTCCGAGAAACCACGGCCTTTGGTCTTCGCCTCGAACGGGTGGAACGTCGAACCCTTCGTCGCGAGGAAAAAACCGTCTCCACACCTTATGGCCCCATCCGGGTCAAACTGGGTTACCAAGGCGATTCTCTTGTTCAGATTCATCCGGAGGATGCCGATTGCCGAAAAGCATCCATCTCTGCTTCCGTCTCCCACACCGACGTGGCCGCAGCCGCCCGCTCCGCCGCCCGTTCTGGCTAACTTCTCGTCGCGCCCTCCTCTGGCAGGAGAATAAATCCCGTCTTTCGATCGCCGATGACCTCGCTCCGCTTTCCGCGGTGCATCCAGTGCCACATCCCGATCAACGCGCAGAAAAGCGCATCCGTTCGATCCTCCACAGGCTTGCTCCATTTTTCCCTCAGCAGACTCCTCGTGTCCTGTGTGATCTGTACGTTTGGAAAACTTCGTTTCATCAGTTTCCGCATCAACCCCTGCAACCTTCCAAACTCCCCCCTTCGTTCCACCACGCTTCCTTTCTTATATTTGATAATCCGAGGCAACCCGAACATTCGGACCATGGCAGGATGCGGATAAACCTCGGCAGCCGTTTTTTTTGCCTTTCCCACCTCCCATCCTATGGAAAAACCTTTTCGGGCAAGCAACCGCGCAACCCGGGTGGGGCGGGGGCAACGACTGGTGTTGGCAGGATGACAGGCCGCGTGCTGGCGATGAAACATCCGGTGCGTCAGACGATCCACCGGCCTTGTTCCCGTGCGATTCGGACAAACAATCGGGGCGTCCACCGTCATAAACACCGTTCGGTACTTCCGGCTTCTATCCCCAACCAACCTCATCAACTCCCGATCCCCCTGGGGATATCCGAACCCGAGGACAGAACCCCTCTTGCCGTTCCACTCCAAGAAACAAACCCCGTCGTGTTTTTTCTCGCCCCACGCGAGATCCACCCCGATCAGCAAAACTTTCAACGTTTCTTCGGGTCGATGCGGAGCATCAGAACGGGGACATCCACCGAATGCCGCACCTCGCTGGATGGGCTGCCAAACAGCACATCCTCCATCCACCGATGTCCATGCGTCGTCATCGCCACCAGATCGCAGCCCGTTTCCTCCACCGCACGGACCAACTCGGGTCCGGGCTTCCCATACCCAAGCCGCCAGGTGGTCGGGATTCCCTGCTTTTGAAGCTGGTCGGCGCATCGGCTCAAATACTCCCGATCCTCCCGAACCTCCCTTGAGTCACTGTCCTCCCCATAAAATCGGGCGGACCAGCCGTCCGCGATATGGATGAGAATCAGCTCGCTGCCGTGGATCTTGGACAGTTCCGCAACATGCCGCAGGATGCTCTCGTCGTAGTCGGTCCCCTCCAGCGGGACCAGGACCCTTGCGTACATGCGTCCTTTCATTGGGACAACCATCCGCGGAGGGTTTCATAAACCAGCCAGACGTTCAGGCCCGTCAGAACTCCAGCCACCAGCCAGGCCACCCCCTTCCAAAACGGCGTCGTGACCATCTCCCCCATCAAATCCTTGCGCCCCGTGAAATGAATCAGCGGGATGACCGCAAAGGGCAGCTGCAGGCTTAGAATCACCTGACTCAAAATCAGCAGATCGTACGTTCCCTCCTCCCCTTTCCAGAAAATCACCAACACCGCGGGAACCAACGCCAGAACCCTCGTGCTCAACCGTGAAATCCACGGTGCGATTCGCCAGCGCAAAAAACCCTCCATGACAATCTGCCCTGCCAGGGTGCCCGTCAGCGTCGAACTCTGCCCGCTCGCCAGAAGAGCCACGGCAAACAGGGTCCCCGCCATCGCCGTTCCCACCAGGGGGCTCAACGTCTCATACGCCTGGCGGAGCTCCTTCACCTCCACCCCGTTTTGAAAAAATACCGCGGCCGCTACAATCAGGATCGAGGAGTTCACCAAAAACGCCGCGTTCAGCGCGACGGCCGAGTCGACCAGGTTGAATTTTGCCGCCTCTTGTTTTCCCGCCGCCGTCGGGTCGATCCGACGCGTCTGCACCAGCGCGGAGTGCAGATAGAGATTATGCGGCATCACCGTCGCACCGATCATTCCGATCGCGACGTACAGATCGCTCGTTCCCCCGTGAGCGGGGCGGATTCCCGTGAGCTTGGGTCCCAGATAGCCGGCCAACACGGCGGCCCAATCCGCCTTCGCGAGCCAAAGTTCGACCACATAGCAGAGCCCAATGACCGTCACGAGGGACAGAATTCCCGCCTCCAGCCACCGCATCCCGCGGGCCTGCAAAAGAAAAAGAAAAAACACATTCACCGACACCACTCCCGCGGATGCGAGAAGCGGCCATCCGGTCAAAAGACTCAATCCCACCGCACCCCCCAACACCTCCGCCAAATCACAGGCGACAATCGCAATTTGGCAGGGCAGATAAAGCAGGGCGCCCCAGGGATGGGGATAAAATTCCCTGCACGCCTGCGCCAGATCCCTACCCGTCACAATCCCCAGACGGGCCGACAGGCTTTGGAGCAGCAAGGCCATCCCGTTGGAAAGAAGCAGCACCCATAAAAGCTGGTACCCGAACCTGGCCCCCGCCTCGATGTCGGTGGCCCAATTGCCAGGATCCATATAACCCACGCTCACGAGGAAAGCCGGACCCGCAAATGCGAGCATCTTTCTCCAAAATCCCGCAGCAACGGGAACCGCGACCGACCCATGCACCTCCGGCAGGGATTTTCCTCTCTGCAACATCCGTCCGTTTTACCCCCCGCCCGTCCCTTTGGCCAACCTCTCCGCCCGGCTACAATCCAATCCGATTCCCTCCAAACAGGGGTTGCAACGTTCCGGGAATCTCCACCTTGCCATCCTTGGTCTGGTAGGTCTCCACCAGCGCGATGAAAAGACGCGCCAAAGCCGTGCCCGAGCCATTCAACGTGTGGCAGGGCCGGTTTTTCCCGTCCGCCCCCTTGAATCGCAGTCCCATTCGCCTTGCCTGAAAATCGATGAAATTGCTGCAGGAAGAAACCTCCAGAAACTGACCCATGCCCGGCGCCCACACCTCCAAATCGTAACAACGCGCCGCACCAAACCCTAGGTCTCCCGTGCACAACTCAATTTTTCGGTAGTGCAGGCCCAACCTTTGCAGGACCGATTCCGCATGCTGGCAAAGCTCCTCCAGCGCTTTCATCGACCGATCCGGATGCTCGATCCAAACCAACTCCACCTTGTCGAACTGATGCATTCTCCCCAATCCCCGCGTCTCCTTCCCCGCACTGCCCGCCTCCCGGCGAAAACAGGGCGTGTAGGCCGCATATTTTTTGGGCAGATCCCCCTCCGTCAAAATCTCCTCCCGATGCAGATTGGTCACCGGCACCTCCGCCGTCGGCACGAGAAAAAGTTCTGCCCCCTCCACCGCATACAGATCCTCCCGGAATTTCGGCAACTGCCCCGTTCCCACCATGCTCGACTCCCGGACCAAAAACGGCGGGGAAACCTCCGTATACCCGTTCTCCCCGCAATGATGATTCAACATCCAGCTGATCAGACTCCTCTCCAGCCGCGCCCCCGCTCCCCGATACACCGCAAACCCGCTTCCCGAAACCTTCGCTGAGGCCGCAAAATCCAAAATTCCCAACGCCTCTCCCAGGGCCACGTGATCCTTGGGCTTGAAATCAAATTTCCTGGGTTCACCCCAGGTCGAAATCACAGGGTTGTCGGCAGCCGAACTTCCCCTCGGACACCCCTCCCACGGCAGATTCGGGACCGAAAGAAGCAAACCCTCCTGCCTCGCCTCCACCTCCGCGGCCTGCTTGTCCAACTCGGCAATCCGATCCGACTTCTCCTTCATCCCCGCCAAAAGATCGTCCGCCGCCTCCTTCTTCGCCTTCCGTGCCCCAACCTCCTTGCTGATCGCGTTCCGCTCCGCCTTTAGCTTCTCCACCTCGCCCAGAAGCCGCCGCCGCTCCTCATCCACCTCCAGAATTTTGTCCAGACCGTCAGCCGCCCCTTTTCCTCGGGTGAGCAGTCGTTGACGAACCCCCTCAGGCTCCTTTCGAATCGATCCAATATCGAGCATCCTCCCATTCAACCTATTCCCAGCCTCTCCGTCGAGACTGGGCAAAGGTTTTGCCGTCCGGCGCGGAAACAGCTTAAACCTTCGTGTGGCAAATCTCCCTTTTCGCGGCGCCGTTCTCGACCTCGGCTCCAACACCTTCAAGCTGCTGCTCGCCGAACAATCCGGCACCACCCTTCATGTTCACCACGAAAAAGCCTATCCCGTTCGGCTCGGGGAAGGGGTCGCCCTTACCCGCCGGATTCGTCCCGCCACCTGCCGCCGTGCTCTCCGCCAGATCACCCTCCTTCAACGCAAGATTCGTGCCTTTCACCCGGATCAGGTTGTTGCCGTCGGGACCGGAACCCTGAGACGCGCCGCCAATGCAAAGTCCTTTCTTCTTCCTGCCTCTCGTATCCTCGGGAAAAGGATTTCCCTCCTCTCCGGACATGAGGAGGGCCGCCTGATCTCCCTGGCCTCCCGACAACTCACCCGGAAAAAAAGCCCCCGTTTCCACATCGATCTCGGGGGAGGAAGCCTGGAGGTGATCGATTCCCTTCGTCCTGCCCGCCCGGAAATTGTCAGCCTTAACCTGGGTTGCGTTGCCGTCCGGGACTCCCTCCTCCCACACCATCCTCCCCCCGCCAAAGAGTGGGACCAGGCCGTGGACACCATCCGCAAAGCCCTGCTCAAAATTCCTCGTCCCAGCGCCCCCACCCAAGCCACGTTTTCTGGCGGAACCGGCCATACCTACGCCTGTCTGCTTTCCGGAAAAAATAGGAAAGCCCGCCGTCTCGAGGGCTTTCCTCTCACCCTGCCTCATCTGGAGCGCCTTCTCATGAAAGTTCGGCCCCTGACCCTTCGCCAACTGCGTCATCTACCGGGAATGCCCGTCGATCGCGCCCCCATCGCGCTATCCGCTTTTCTTGTCCTACGCGAGACGATGCGTCGCCTTCATCTTTCCTCCGTGCGGCTCACGACCCACGGCCTCCGGTATGGTCTCTGGCTCGCCCGTTTGGCCCCCGGACCGGTGAGAAGGGTTGTCCGATGATTCCTGATTCCCCCCTGATCCGGGAAGCCTCCACCTTCATGGCACAACGGGAAAAGGAGCCCCGCCATGTCCGCCACGTCACCCTCTGGTCGGTTTTTCTCTTCCGCAAACTCGAATCCCTCCACCAGTTACAGTCGGCCGAGCTGGAGCTTCTCGTCGCAGGCTCCCTGCTCCACGACGTCGGATGGTCCACCGCCACGGAGGAACGACCCCATCACAAGGAGTCGGCCCGGATCATCCGCGAGCACCCTTGGAGAAAGCTCTCCAAATCCAAGAGGGAGTTCGTCGCTTTACTTGCCCGCTACCACCGAAAAAGCATCCCCTCCCCGACCCATCGCCGATATCAAAACCTGCCCAAGGATCAAAAGAAGATCCTCCACCTTCTCGCTGGGATCCTGCGTGTTGCCGATGCCATCGACCGGTCTCACCAACAAAGCCTGCATCCCTCCGACCTCATGATTCAGCCCGCGACCTGCCTGATCCTTGCGGAAGGGAAAGACAACGGGGATGCCGAATTCGGCATCGGGCGTAAGGGCGATCTCTTCCACAAGACGTTCGGTCGTCTCCCTCTGCTCCGGGCCATCTCGTAGCGGAATGGCACGCCGTTCCCGATCTGCTTAACTGATCCCATGGGCACAAAACGGTGGCGACCCCAACTGATCGCCCTGGCCATTCTTCTGGCCTTCGTCGGCTTCTCCTACAGCTACGTCCGTTACTTTGTTCGCTCCCGCACGCATGGGGTCATCGTCTTTTTTGTGCCGGGCGCAAGCCCTGAACTCCTCGCCTTGGCCCAGGCCCGTGATCCGAACCGGAAACTTTCCGGGCTCGACCATGCCGATTCCATGGCCTTTGTGGAAAGCCAATGCTCGGATCAGCTCACCGGGGACGCCGCAGCTCTCGCATCGTTCCTCGCGACCGGTCAACCCGGCCCCGCGGGCCGCCTCAGCCTCCAGTACGACGGCAAACCTGCCGACACCCTGCTCTATGAAGCCCAACGCCGGGGCCGTGCCGTGGGGGTCGTGTCCTCCGGCAGCATCACCTCCCCCGGGGTGGCCGCTTTTTACTCTCATCAATCCGATGCCTCCGTCTCCGCCACCATCGCCCAGCAACTTCTCGACACCACACGCATCGACCTCATCTTGGGCGGGGGCCGGGAAATATTCGCGGCAGAGAAGAAAGAAGGCCGCCGGGATCTCGAAAAAGAGGCCGAGAAGCTGGACTACACCCTGGTCTTTGACCGCGCTGGCCTAGAAAACTTTCCCGCATGGAACACCCGTCGTCTCCTTGGACTCGTCGCCCCGGACGCCCTGCCCCTTGCCACATCGGGCGGAGAGGCGGGCACCATTCGATTGGCCGATCTGCTGCGCCGCTCGATCGAGACCTTGGCCTATAACTTATTGGGATACTTTCTCGTGGTCGATCATCCCCTGGTTGCCGCAGCGGCGGGCCAAAATCAGGCTGAACTCGCCGTCCGACAGCTTCACGAACTGGACCGTGCGGTTGAAACGGCGCGTAAATATGCGGGAAAAAACGCGCTGATCCTCGTCTACTGCCCCTACTCGGTCGGTGGATTTCAGTTCCTGGAAAAATCAAAAGATACCGCCACATCCAATCGCCGTCTTTCCCCCCTCTCCTGGCATAATGGGCCGGGAAAAAAGGGATCCGACCCCACGGCTTTTTCCACCGGTCGTCCTGCCGCGCCTTCCGCAGGCTTTGGCTGGGTCGCCGCCTATGGACGCGGATCGGAGCAAATATCCGGCATCATGAACCCTGGCGAACTTCACGCCATTTTGAGTCGCCAGCTCTGAACACCACCCAAATCCGCGATATTCTGGCCACCCGTGGCCTACGTCCCCTTCGCCAACTGGGCCAAAACTTCCTGGCCGAACCCGCCCTCGCCACGGTCATTGCCCATTCCCTGCCCAAATCCACGGCCGAACCCGTCCAGGAGATCGGTCCGGGCCTGGGTGCCTTGACGCGTGCCCTCCTCACGATAGGTCACTCGGTCGAAGCCTTTGAAATCGACCACGGCCTGACGGCTTGGCTGCGGGAGGAGTTTCAAAACGAGCGCCGTTTTCGGCTGATCGAAGGGGATGCGCTGAAAACCCTCCCCCAACACCCACCCCGGTCGCGCGTTTGCGGAAATCTTCCCTACTCCATCTCCACCCCCCTCCTCGTCCAGCTCGCCCTTCGATCCCCACCTCCGGCCACAATCGTCGTCACCCTGCAAAAAGAGGTGGCCGACCGCTACTCCGCCCTTCCCCGAACCTCCGCCTACGGTGCCGTCTCCGTCCTGCTGCAGTCGGTCTTCGAAATTGAAAAGATCCGCCAACTTCCGCCTGAGGTCTTCTACCCCCGCCCGCAGGTTGACTCCGCCGTTCTCCGATTCACCCGTCGCTCCTCCGTGCCGAAGGATCTGGAGGGGTTTCACGCGTTTGTGAAAAAGGGTTTCTCCCAGCGAAGAAAAAAATTGAAGGGTCTTCTTCCTGTCGCCCTCGACCGGCGGGCGGAAGAGCTGAATCCGGCCGAGTGGCATAAACTTTATGAATCTACACGACGAAACGTTTGATGTCGTGGACCCGCACGATCGGGTCGTCGGTTCCGCACCCCGTTCCCAAATCCATGCGCGCGGCTTGCTCCACCGTGCCGTGCACCTTTGGCTCTTTCATCCCGATGGACGCCTGCTCCTGCAGCGGCGCTCCCTCACAAAAGATCGGGAGCCCGGCCGCTGGACCTCCAGCGTGAGCGGTCACGTGAATTCCGGCGAGGAGTACGATGCCGCCATGCATCGGGAAATCCCCGAGGAGATCGGCATCTCCGCCGCCGCCTGCCAGGGTCTAGCCCGGATAAAATACTTTTCCGCCTGCGCCGAGACCGACCAGGAATTCGTCTGGCTCTATCGGGCCACTCACGCGGGCCCCTTCCGCCCCGACCCAACCGAAGTCGCCGGCCTGGAATGGTTCACTCCCTCGGAGGTCGACCAGAGGCTGGCAGCCAGTCCCGGCGATTTTTCCTCCTGCCTCAAAATGCTCTGGGTGCAACGTCCAAGATGAACCGGCTTTCAGGGAAGTCAGCCGTGGTGGTGGGTGGCGGCATCGGCGGTCTTGCCGCTGCACTTCGCCTGCGCCGCGCCGGTTGTCGGGTCATTGTGCTGGAAAAAAATGCATCGGCGGGCGGCAAAGTGGCGGAGCGGATGACCAAAGGTTTCCGCTGGGACCTCGGCCCCTCCCTTTTCACCATGCCCCAGATCCTCGACAGGCTCTTTGTCGCTCTGGGCGAGAAAAGGGAGGAATACATCACTCTCGAACCTCTATCGCCCACCTGTCGCTATCGCTGGGCCGATGGCTATCACTTTGATGAAAACGAGTTTTTTTGGGCCCGACCCGACTCCGCCCGCCTTCTTCGTCATGCCGAGGGCCTCTACAAACTATCCGCACCTGCCTTCCTTGAAAGTGATCCCTCGGAGATAGGGACGAAGATCCTTAATCCTGCACTCCTTCCTCTTCTCCGTTATCTGCCTGCCATGAGCCCCTTCCAATCCCTCGCCGCCGCTTCCCGCCATTTTTACTCCGATCCCCACTTGCAGCAGTTTCTTCAGCGCTTTGCCACCTATAATGGAAGCGACCCCGAACTCACCCCCGCCACCTTTGCCGTCATTCCCTATGTCCAGGCTCGATTCGGCGGCTGGTACATTCGGGGCGGGATCCGGCGTCTGGCGGAGGCTCTCCTTCAAATTGCCGAAAAGCACGGGGTGGAAATCCAGACCTCGGCCGAGGTCCGATCCATCGATGCGCACGGCGTCACGTTGGCCACAGGCAAAAAGATCTTTGCCGACCTGATCTTCCATAATGGCGATGTTTTGGGCGCGTATCAGAAATTGATCCGTCACGATCGCGCATCCGGGATCGCCGCCAAGATGGCCAAACCGCAACGTGCCATTTCCGGATTTGTCGTGCTTTTGGGAGTCAAAGGCAAGGACCCCTCCCTGGCACACCATAACATCTTCTTTTCCGACAACTACCGTCTCGAGTTTCAGCAGATGTTCAGGGAAAACCGGCCTGCCGAAAATCCCACCATCTACCTCTGTCTCAGCGCCCGGACCGATCCGGCTTCCGCCCCTCCGGATCACGACAACTACTTCCTTCTGGTCAACGCACCCGCCAACACCACCAGCATCGACTGGGCGAGGGAATCCCCCCAATATGCCGACCAGATCATTCGGATTCTGGAGGAGAAGTTTTTGCCCGGCCTGCAAACCAGAGTCGTCCACAAGGAGTGGATCTCTCCTGCCGACTTTGAATCCAGGGACGGTGCCGTTGACGGTTCCCTCTACGGATGGGCCTCTCACGGAATGAAACATTCATTTCTGCGTCCCCCCATCCGCTCCCCTGTTCTCCCAAATCTATATTTTGTGGGCGGGACCACCCACCCAGGGGGTGGACTGCCGTTGGTTCTTCTGTCGGCTGAAATCGCCGTTCGCTTGGCGAACCGATCGGCCTAGAGCTTCTCGGGGTTCTCCAGCAGCTCCGCCACCCGGGCCAGGAGCCGACCCGCTGCCCCGCCGTCGATCACCCGGTGGTCGAAACTCAACGTCAAAGGGGCCAGCGTCCTGGGGCAAAAGCTCTGCGTCCTCTCATCCCACTCCGGCACTTTCTTTCCCGCTCCCAACCCCAGCACCAAACTCTGCTCGGGCAACGGAATCGGTGTCGCCCAATCCAAACCGAATGTTCCATAGTTCGTCACCACGGCCACCGACCCCCCCAACGCCTCAGCTGGAATTTTTCGCTCTTTCGCCTGACGCATTCTCTCCGCATACAGCGCCGTCAACTGGTCCAGAGTCGTTTCATTCACCTTCCGAAGAACAGGAACCAAAACACCATCCTCCGCCTCCACGGCAAAGGCGATGTCGATCGACCCTGGGTGCACAATCCGGCTCCCCACCAAACGTCCCGCTGGCAAACTGTTTTCCGCCAGGGCGATTCCCAAAGCCCGGACGGCATACAGGGTGGGCCCCGGCTTGGAGGGGTGCTTTTTTCGATGGGCCAGCAGGGCATCCATACCCGCCGTTCTTCCGACCGTGGCCAAGGGGCGCAGCCAGCTTCGCCTCATCGCATCCGCCACCGCCACCCTCATCGAGGAGGCGGGGGTCAGCTTTTGTTTTTCCAGATCCGCCATGAATCTTTCAAAATCCTCGATCGTCACCCTCCCCTTGGCCCCGCTGGGCGCCAATCCAGCCAAATCCGCCGCATGTAAACCCAACTCCTCGATTCGTGCCTTCATCCGGGGCGACAAATAACTCGCACCCGCCGCGCGAGCGGGCACCGGCAACCCTTGGATGGTGGGCGTTACCCGATGCCCATTTCCATTGCCGCCGCTTTCCTCCGAAGTGACCCTCTTCACCCCCGCTTTCTTGTGCCTCTTTTTCTCGTGCGTTCCATTTTGCTTAGGCGACACCTCCTCCTTACGCCCCGCCACCTCGACAAACCCCAAAACCGCGCCCACTGCATAGCTCTTTCCCTCAGTCGCTTTCCACTCCTTCCACACCCCTCCATAGCTGGTTGTCACACTCATCACAGCCTTGCTCGTCTCCACCTCGGCCACCTCCTGATCCATTTCAACTTTCTCACCCGGTTTGACCTTCAACCGCAACAAGGTGGCCTCGGCGATCGACTCCCCCAGCTGGGGCATGGAGATGGCAAACTGTCCCATAACTTCCTCGAAACATCCTACCCAGCCCGTTATCGGCGAACAATGCCGAGGGCAGCCGATCCGGCTCTTCCCCTTCATCAGGGGATCCGGATCGGCTGCGTCCCCGGCGCAGCCGTTCCTCAGGCGGCTGCTTTGTTTTCCAGGGTCCGGATGCTGGAAAAGAAGATGCGGATCAGAATATCGACCTCCTCCAAGGCCGTCCTCACCGCCTGGCCATCACACGGAAATCCCGCTTTGGCCAAAAGTTGCAAGGCGCGTCGCGAAACCCTGAGCTCCGTGAGGCAGGCACGGAACTTCTCGGCAAACTCCTTCGCCGAGGGCGAGCCCTCCGCCTCCCCATGCCGGAAGTAAGCCGCCGTGCCCGAGCGGAGAAGCTCCTCCGCCAAATGCCCGGCTGCCCTGTCTTCCGGGAGGCTTCCGGCCAACCCCAGCAGGTTCGAGGTGAAAGAAAGAAGACGGTCGGACAGGTCCGGCCCCTTTCTCTCCTCTTGGGCCGTCGACCCCCCGCGGGAGGGGCCTCCGGCATTGCGATCTTGTGATTTCCATCGTGTGTCTTGTGTGGTTGTCTTCATACGGGATTAAACTGCCTCCAACGAAAAAGGGTTCGGTCTTTTTTTAATTTTTTTACTCCCCCCTATTCCCACCAGCATAAAAATCATCCCACTTTCCCGGGAATGTAGGACAATCAAATCCAGCCACTCACTCTATGAATTACTCCATCGGCTTATGGTTTCTAGCCCGCCTCACAGGCCTCTCCTACTTTTTCGCCCTTCTTTCACTGTACTTCCAGATCCCCGGCCTAATCGGCACCGACGGCATCTTACCGGCCGAAGCCATGATTTCTGAGGGCTGGAAAGCATTCGGTCCTGGAGCACCCTGGATGATTCCTTCGTTGGCCTGGCTTTTTGGTGCCACCAATTCCTCACTCCATCTCATCGCACTTGCCGGGCTCCTTTTTTCCGCACTATTGACCTTCGGACTTTTCCGCCCTGTCTCCGCCGCCCTCTCGTGGCTCTGCTGGCTCTCCTTCGTGAACCTGGGTCAGGACTTCCTCTCCTTCCAGTGGGACACCCTCCTGCTCGAGGTCGGTTTTCTCACTCTCTTTCTTGAAAAACCCGGCCTTCGTCCCCGTTCACCGGGTATTGACTGTCCGCCCATTCTCATCCGCTTTGCACTTACCTTCCTCCTGTTTCGTCTCATGTTCAGCTCGGGAATCGTCAAAATCCTCAGCGGGGACCCCACCTGGGCCGACCTCTCCGCCATGACCTATCACTTCGAAACCCAACCCATTCCCAACCCCCTCTCCTGGTTCTTTCATCAACTGCCTCATCCGCTCCTCTATCTCTTCACCATTTTCACCTTTGGGATCGAACTCCTTCTCCCTTTTGCCCTTCTCTTTCCTCAACCCAAAGTCCGCCTCACCGCCTCCCTTGGTTTTCTCTCCCTCATGCTCCTCATCGCCGTTACTGGGAACTACGCTTTTTTTAATCTTCTTACCATCGGCCTATGCCTTGCCCTTATTGAAAACCGTTACTATCCATCCTACCTCCAACCCAAAACCATTCCACTTCCCTACACGCCCGTTCCTTGGCGACACCTTGGCTCTGCGGCCGCCCTTCTCCAACTGTCCCTTGCGATTCCCACTCTTTTTTTTACGGCAGGACTTCTTCCCCGAGCCGGCTCTTCCCTTTTCGTTCATTGGGAAAGAACCTTCGCCCCGTGGCATCTCACCTCCGGATACGGTCTCTTCGCCGTCATGACCACTCGCCGCCCCGAGCTAACCCTCGAACGCAGCTCGGACGGACTCGCATGGCAACCCATCGAGTTCAAATACAAAGCCGGCCCTCCCGATCGTCTCCCACCCCAAATTGCCCCGTTCCAACCCCGCCTCGACTGGCAGATGTGGTTCGCCGCCCTCACCGCGGAACGCGGACAACTCCCCGGCTGGTTCACTCCTTTTCTCCAGAAACTCCACAAGGGGAACCCGGACGTCTGGAGTCTTCTCCCCCCGCAGCCCCGCTTCTCCGAAAACGATTATCTCCGCCTTCGCCTGGATCAGTACCACTTCACCAACCCAGCCGAGCACTCCTCCACTGGAAACTGGTGGCGAATTACCCCCGGCCCCGTCCTCCTTGTCCTCCCTCCAGAAACATCTCGTTAAGGCGTATCGTCCAACTTTAACTTTAATTCAATGCCTCATCTCCGTGTCTCCGTCTCCGCCCAACGCCTTGAGATCGTGTCCGACAACGGCTCCATCTCCCGCTCCTTCCCCGTCTCCACCGCAAAAAAAGGAACCGGCTCCGAACCGAACAGTAACAAAACTCCGCTCGGTTGGCACCGGATCTGTCAAAAGATCGGAGATCAACGCCGAGTCCGGCACCCAGTTCGTCGGACGAAAACCCACCGGCCGTGTCTGGAAATCCTCCGACCCGGTGGAGGAAAAGAATCTGGTCCTCACCCGCATTCTATGGCTCGACGGCGAGGAAGATCACAACAAAACCAGCAAGGATCGCTACATCTATATCCACGGGACCAACCGCGAGGACCTCATCGGCACCCCCGCCAGCGCCGGCTGTGTCTGCTTACGCAATGCCGACATCATCGAGCTCTACGATATCATCCCCGTCGGCACCCGAATCGAAATCGTCGCTTAAACCTAAAACCCAATCTTTCTTTTTTCCCTTTGCGTCCTTGGCGTGAGCAGAAATAAATCACGCCAAGTCCGCTAAGTACGCCACGTTTTTCCCTTTTAAGAACTCCGCGACCTTAGCGTGAGTGATCCGCATTCCGCGAACACGGAAGTCCAGCGTCGGAGCCTGCCTTATCAAAGGTTCCTGAAATCCTCCTCATTAATCTGAGCCTGTTTTAAAATGGAACGAAAAGTCCCATAAGGCACATCCCCTGGATGAATGGCCACATAGGTTTGTCTGCCATCCTCATGCCGCAAAACCAGATGCGAACCGCTTTGTCGACGCACCATAAACCCAGCCTTAAGCAACTTATTCCGAATCTCCTTCGCCTTATAAGGCACAGAGAACTACACCTCAATCGTGGTGAGAACCATCTCTTGAGCCGACTGAACCTCTTCTCGATGATGATGTTTTTCTTCAAGCCAAAGCTTCACCAGATCCTTAGCCGCAACCAAAGCTCCGGCCGCACCCAAACCATGGGTCGTGAGACCCAGACTGGGAACGTGGGCATAAAAATAACCTGCCATATTTTCAGAATCAGGAACCGGCTCTAAAGCGACCGCGTACTTCATAGATTCAATCTAACGTCGCCTCTCTCTCTGTCCAGCCCCTCTACCAAAAACACCTTTGGTACGCCACGTTTGCTAAAATACTTCCCCACATTCTAGCCGCTCCACAACACCCCAGGAGGGGGGCATCATCCCCGTGGAACTTTCTCTTCTCAATCCATCCTTTCCGTCCTTTGCGACCTTGGCGTGAGTAATCCGCGTCCCGTATTCGCACGACAACGGAGGGTCAACCGACCATTCCCAATAATCCATGTAGGGCGGGCAAAATACCCGCCCTACATTTCGTTTCATCCTTAGTCTTCGTCGATTCTTTTGCCCTCGTAGCTACGGCAGGTGGACCCGGTCATAGATGCTGTCGAGCAAGGAGGTGCTTCCGGCGGAGACATCCTCGCTCAGCTCCCAGAACATCAGTCCACCCAGCCCCAGCTGGTTGGCGTAGTTGGCCTTGGCCCGCATCGACTCGGAATCATCATAGGTGATGAACCGCTTGGCCGTGGCCGAGTAGAGATAAGGC
>RFMG01000262.1 GCA_009927835.1 Verrucomicrobiota bacterium
ATCTACATTGGATCTACTTTTGAGTCTGTCAACCGCCGCGATTGATTCTCTGCCAGCTCATGCTGTTTTTCCGCTTTCCAAGTCCGCCACCGCCGCGCGCTCCCTCGGTTCCAGTTGAAGCGTTTCGGTAGCCACGGATTCCCAAGTCATAAATAAAATTTGCCCGCGGCTTTCCCGCTTCAACCCCTGCTGAAAGGACAGGAAATTCAGGTTCTTTCCGGCAAGACCGTGGAGTTTGCCAACGTGCTGGCTTATCGACTCGAGCTATTTTCCGCTTTCCGAGTTTCGCTTTCCGCTTTTTCCATCCCGCCCTCGGCGCTCGGGGTGATCTCATTCGTCCCGGTGCTCGTTGGCGGCGGGGTGGAGACCACCGGCTTCGGATACGGCCAAAGGATGAACTCACTCCGGTCAAACCAAGGCCCCGCAGGCATCGCCATGGACGAACCTTCCCACTCCTTGCCCGGTTTGGATCGGACGGGAAAATATCCCGTCGCCCCCAACAAAGCCGCCTGTTGGGGCGGAGCGATGAGAAACTCGAGAAACTTGATCGCCATCTCTTTTTTGGGGGATGCCTCGGCAATGGCCATCACTTCGAAATCCACGATCGTCCCTGCTTGCAGTGCCGACCAGCGAATCAGTCCATTGCCCGCTTGAGGCTCCAGCACCAACCTCCAGGCAGGCAGATAGGTGAGTTGGACTCTTCCATCCTTCAATCCTTCCCAACACTCCTCCTCCGGGATCAGTTTGCCCGCAAGGGCCGACTCCGCCTGTTGCCGCGCCTGTTGTTGGTTGGGTTCCCCACCCAGATTGATCGATTTTCCCTGGGATTTGATCCAGAGCGCCGCCATCAGGTCAGGCTCGTTGGGGAAAAAACTTTGGGGCTCGCTGGCCCAACGGACAGGAGCGGCAAAAGCCACCTTGTGGGACGTTCCGGGGGCGACTTTTTTCATAAAAAACCAAGGGCTGATCCGCCACGGCCGGCTGTGGGTTCCCAACGGGTCGAAAGACTGCCCCTGATATACCGGATTGATTCCAGCGATGGGCACTTGCCCGGTCAAATCGGCCCAAGGAACCGATTTTCCAACCTCCGGGAAGAACCGGGCTTTGAGGAGATAGACATCTCCATCCGTAGGCCAGGTTCCGTCTGAATTTCTGCTCAGGATTCTCAGGTCGATTTTGGGAAAACCTGGGCCGCTGGAAAAAGTGTCCAGCCAAAGCTGGGGAATCGCAGGCCCCTCCTGATACACCACCAGTTTGGCCGGAGTTGAAAAGACCGAGGAGACGGAGGGAGTCGGCAACCGGTCGGCTTCCGGAGCGGACGGATGGAACCAGTGGGCCAGCCCCAACCCCAGGCCGAGCACCAGCAGCAGGCCAAGGCCAATCAGCCCAGGGTTCTTTGACTCCGGCGGTTGGTGGGGGGATTCCATCCTTTTCAATCTTGCTGAAAAGCGTTGGGCGGAGAAGCGGCAAGATGGCATAAACGATCTGCCCCACCCACGGCACATCGGCTTGAGTAAGGAACGACCCTCACTGGCCGGGTCGTTTCTAGGGTTAAGTGAAAAGCGGTGCAAATCCGGCGGACCGAAAATGCTGGTCGGTGCTGGCAGCCTCCGTGAGGCCGAGATGTTTCATGCAGGCAAAACTGGTGCAATCCGTGAAGGAGAAAGGCTGGTCTTCATACTGCAGCATCCAATCCCTCGCTTGGGCAAAGAGCCCCGGCCCGATCCAGCTCAAGGTGATGATGCGCGAATGGTCCAAGAGGTGAAAAAGACGCCGTCGTTGGTGGGGTATCTTTCGCGCCACGAAAAGTGAACAGGCCTCATCCACGATGTAGTCCGTCAACACCAACCGACTTTTCTTTTTCGGCAACTCGCACATCGCCGCATGCCAGGGATCGTTCCGGTTGATCCAGGCGTAAACGCCGCTCGTATCCAAAAAAACCGTATCCTCAGCCATACACCGCGGCATCGATCCCCGCATTGTCCAAAGGTGGCAGGTCTTGGGCGCCATCTGCGAATTCGAGGGCAGGATCCCGTGCCAAGACTGGATGGGGAGGCGCGACGGGGGACAAACGCGCCAAGGGACGGTTCCGAAAGGTTAAAATCATCTCCTCGCCCCGGTCCAACGCCCGCTTCACTTTGCCAAATTTAAACCGCATGTCTTGAATCGATACCTTGGTCATATAGTTACCATAACCATAATGATTATTATGTCAATTGAATCGGTTAGTTTGAAAGATGTTTTAATCTAACCCCAAATGTTGTCCTAGAGAGGTAGAGGGGGCAAAATGAGAACCATGCCTAGGGAGGATTTGAAAATTCACGTTTGGATGGAGCAGCTCCGCCGGATGAGGGAGATGCAATATGCCTACCACAAGAAGTTCTTTCACGGTCTCTACTTCTTTCTCGTTTTGGTGATCGGCTGCCTTCTCTGGGATAGCCC
>RFMG01000019.1 GCA_009927835.1 Verrucomicrobiota bacterium
GAGCACCTTCGACCGCGTCTTTCGGGAGTGGGCCTTCGACTACGTCAAAATCGATTTCCTGATCCACTCCCTCTTTCCCGGGGAGAGGCACGACCCCCACAAGACTTCCGTGGAGGCCTTCCGCCAGGGCATGCAGGTGATCCGGGACTGCGCCGGAAAGGATAAATTCATCCTGAATTGCGGCAGCCCCCTCGGTCCGGCGATCGGCCTCTGCGATGCCATGCGGATCGGCTTCGACGTGGGCGGGCGATGGGATGCGCCCATGCGCCTGGAAGAGTGGCCCCAGGGAAATTGCAGCCTTCGGGCGGCGGCCTATCCCACCCTTTTTCGGCAATGGATGAACCGCGTCTGGTGGCAAAACGATCCCGACTGTCTCCTCGTCCGCGATCGCGCCGTCCCCTTTGAAGTGGAGGCGATGACCAGGCTGAAGAGCGAACTCCCCGCGCCGGATCTGGCGGTGGCCCCCGCCGATTTCGGCCTCAGCCGGGCCGAGGCGGAGTTCTGGGTGCGCGCCGTCTGGTTCACGGGCGGCATGGCTCTGGTGTCCGAAGTTTGGCCGGAGCTTGCCTCGGACCGTCAGGCCCTGTTGCAACACGCCTTTCCCCCGCATCCATGGAAAGTCCGCTGGCTGGACCACTATGAACACCCCGACGTGTGTGTTTTACAGACACAGGAAGGACCCCCCATGATCGCCCTGTTCAATCTCTCCGAGGAGTCCCGCACGGTGACGCTGCCGCGGTCACGCCTCCCCGCCTCCCCCCGCTGGCGCGAGTGGTTGAGCGGCGAAAGCATCATTCTCCAGGACACACCAGCTCGGTTTCCCGCGCTTCCGCCCCGGAGTGCAAGAATTTGGATGGCGGACGGCGGCTGATCTTGCCGAACCAAGAATATATTTTCGGCTCTCATCTTGCTTTCGCTAATCGCCGGAAAGTGTAGTAACGTGACCCACTATGGCCCGTCCCGCCACGCGCACTCCGGAAGTCTACGAGATGATTGTGGAGCGGTTGCGCCGGGGGGAATACAGCCGCGGCCCTCTCCCCTCCACCCGGAAGCTCGGATCCGAATTGGGCGTCAGCAAGTTCACCATCCTGCGTGCCCTTCGCCTGGCGGAAAAAAAGGGCCTGCTTCGCTCCAAGGGACGCAACCGTTTTGCCCTATCCCCGTCGGGATCGAAAAAAAAAGCCGCACGGTTTGCCTGCGTCGTCCCGGCCATCGACCTCGCCAGCAGCTTCAACTGGTTTCTCTCCATCGATAATGTCGCCCTCCAGCGCGGAGGATCCGCCACCCTGATCGATTACCGCAGTGCTTCCGACCCCCGGCTCACACAGGCCCTCGCTGGCAAGTACGACATCATTTTTTTCAATCCTTCTCTCCATCCCCTTACCCCGCTCCTCAGCCGCCTCCTGGCACAAAACCGGGATCGGGTGGTGCCCCTCT
This sequence comes from Verrucomicrobiota bacterium, assembly GCA_009927835.1. Classification (GTDB taxonomy): domain Bacteria; phylum Verrucomicrobiota; class Verrucomicrobiia; order Methylacidiphilales; family Verrucolacustridaceae; genus Verrucolacustris. The sequence continues at coordinate 1,438 of RFMG01000019.1, forward strand.
ATGAGGACATTCCCGAGATGGGGCTTTGGGGCATCGACAATATGCCCGTGGGTGCAGTGGACCTGCTGGTCTTTCACCTGGCCTCGCTGGGGTATCGGGAAATCCACCTCATCGGGTGTCTGCCCATCGCCGGGCGCCAGCAACAGCTGATCGACCGCTGGCGCACCAGGCTCAAGGCGGTGGGCGCCACGGGTACTCCGGTTTTTCCCAACCAGGAAAATCCCTTTCTCCCCGGGGAGGCCCACACCCTCACCCGCACTTTTCTGGCCTCCCACCCGCGACCGCCGGCCATTATTTTTGCCGATCTCCCCTCGGCCATCGGGGGTTACCGCGCTCTTTGGGAAGCTGGCCACAAACCTGGGGTCGACGTGGCGGTGGCAGCCCTGACTTGCGAACCCGAAGCCGCCCTGATGACCCCGAGCCTCACCTGCCTCAAGGTTCCCAGCCGCGAATCGGTCATCGCCGAGGTCGCTGACCGAATCCTAGGCGGCGCCCGCCGCTCGAAGGATGACTGGGTCACCACCGTCCTTCCCCAAATCAAGTTGCTCCAGGGCGAATCCTCCGGGAATTCCCGCAAGTCTTCCTCATAACCACGCGGAGACGGCCTCATTAAGAGCCAAATGTTCGGGGTAGATTAGGATTCCGTTTTCGGTATCTTTTCCCCAACGACTCCGCTAGATCGATAGCCCTCTGGCCGTGAAGCAGCGCCCTCCCCTTTCCCTGA
>RFMG01000053.1 GCA_009927835.1 Verrucomicrobiota bacterium
AGGCATTTCGCCGGTTCCAGGAAGGACATAGGTGTAGGGGTGGCGGGCGGAGGGTTTCAGGATGCTGTCCTTGATGTGGACGTGCCGGGTGTGGGGTTGGAGATGTTTCCAACTGTCGGCGGGGGTTTCGCCGGCCAGGCGCCAGGTGTGGTGGGAGTCCCAGATGATGGGATGGGTGCGGCCGAGAAGTTCGAAAAGTTTAAGGAGGGGAGGTGTGGCGGAGAAGGCGTCGTGGGTTTCGATGAGGATTTCGACCTGCCAGCGGTTTTTCTTTTTCTGCTCCTGCCACCAGTTGAGGACTTCCACGGCTTGGCGGTAATTTTCTTCCGTGAGAGGAGTGCCCCAAGTCCCGCCACCGAAGATGCGGAGGTAGGGGGTGCCGATCTGCTCGGCCAGTTGAGCGAAGGAGAGGAGAGTGGCGCGGCCAGCTTCGGTATCGCCGACGAGTTTGAAGGAGGTGCCGAGAACGCGGGCGGGGTGGCGGGCGAGAGATTGGCGGACTGCGGGGAGGCCGCCGGGTTGTTCAGCCAGATAAGCGGGGAGGTCGATCCGGTTTTCGAGAGAGCGGAGCTCGAGGCAGTCGATCGAGAACTGTTCGGCCAGGTCCAGGACCTGGGAAAGGGTAAGTTCCGTGCATCCCATGGTGGAGAAGCAGGTAAGGAAGGATCGGGAGGCTTTAGGTGGCACGGTCAAAGATTTCGAGGGTGATCAGGGATTCGAGGGGTTTTCCCTGGAGGAAGCGCTGCAGATTCTCGATGGCGAAAGAGGCGGTATCTTGGCGCCGGTCTTTCGTGGGGCCGGCGATGTGTGGGAGGAGGGCGATGTTGGGGATGCCGCGGAGAGGGGAATCCTTGGGCAGGGGTTCGGTTTCGTAGACATCGAGGCCGATCTGGAGATCGTCGGCGCGGTCGCGGGCGACCCGGATGAGGGCGGCTTCGTCGACCACGGCGCCGCGGCCGATGTTGATGAAGGCGCCGCCGGGTCGGATCGAGCGGAGGAGTTTCTCCGTGACGATGTGGTGATTTTTTTCGGTGTAGGGGGCGAGTTCGACGATGATATCGTGTTGGGAAAAGAGGTGCTCGAGGGAGGTGGAGCGGGTGACGCCGTATTTCTGAAAGACGGCATCCGGGACGCTGGGAGAGAAGGCGGAGATAGAGACATCGAAGGGGCGGAGGAGCGGGATCATTTCCTGGGCGATGGCGCCGAAGCCGTGGAGGCCGATGCTGCGGCAGAAGAGACTTTGGGTGACGGTTTTCATACCGTCCTTCCACGCTCCGTCCCGGTGCATGGCCACATTCCAATAGCCTGAACGGCGCATGGCGGTGAGGATGAGAAGGAGGCCACATTCGGAGATGGTCCGGCTGATGGCGTTGCCCCAGTTGGTCACAAGGAGGCCGTTTTCAATGAGTTTGCGTGGGACGAGCTTTTTCACGCTCCCGGCGAGGTAGGCGACATAGCGGAGTTGTCCGGGTTGGCCGACGGGCAGGTCGTCGGGAAGTGGGGGGCATCCCCAGGCGCAGAGAAGGGCTTCGGGCCGGTGTTTTTCGAGAACTGATCTCCAAGATGTCGGATCGGCAAGAGGCAGGGGCAGAGAGACTTGTCGGAAAGGGAGGGAGTTGAGCTTGTTTTGTACGGCAGGAGGAAGAAAATCTTTACCCTCCTCGGAGGTCAGGGGAATGAGGAGGACAGGCGACGACATCGAAGGATCTTACAATTTTCCCCTTTAAAATCACGAGAAACTCTCGCGGTTGGACGTGCCATGGAACGGGACGATTTTGAGAGGGCACAGGAAATAGAGTTAACTCGTTAACAAAACTTTCCTTCCCCCAAGCACCATGGGAGAATTGGATATGCGTAAAATCACAAAACAGTTGTTTCTGGGAATGTTTCTTTTGGGTGAACTTGGATTTTCAGCCACGAACAAGCCGAATGTTCTTTTTATCGCGGTGGATGATTTGAAGCCTGTGCTGGGCTGTTACGGGGACAAGGTCGCGAAGACACCAAACATCGACAAGTTGGCCGCCCGCGGGATGCTGTTTGAAAAGGCGTATGTCAATCAGGCGGTGTGTGGTCCGTCCCGAAACTCCCTGATGCTGGGGATTCGTCCCCAAAGCATGGGTCTCTACGACCTGAAGACCTACTTCCGGGATATTCCCGTTTACTCGAACACCGTGACCATGGGGCAAACGTTCAAGAAAAGTGGTTATGAGGTGGAGGGATTGGGAAAAATTTATCATCCGAGCCTGAATGATGAGCCGAGCTGGTCGGTCAAGCATTGGGAGCCCAAGGGGGAAGCCTACGCGATCGAGGCGAACCGGCCTCCCATGGGGGAGAAAAAAGGAACCACGACCGAGGCCGGCGAAGTGGAGGACAACTATTATGCCGATGGGAAGATTGCCGATGAAGCCGTGGTGCGTTTGAAGCAGTTCAAGGCCAAACCGGATCAACCGTTCCTTCTGATGGTGGGCTTTCATAAGCCGCACCTTCCCTTTGTTTCCCCCAAAAAATACTGGGACTTATACAATCCGGCTGACATCCAACTGGCGGAGTTTCGCACGCCTCCCGAGGGGGCTCCGGCGTACGCCCCGACAACCTCGGGTGAAATCATGCAGTATGAAAAACTGCCGGTGGACAAGTTGCCCTTCCCCGATGATTACGCACGGCACCTGATCCACGGATACTACGCGGCGGCGAGCTACACCGATGCACAGGTTGGAAAGGTGGTCGCGGCGCTGGAGGAGCTGGGTTTGGCGGAAAACACCTTCATCGTCCTATGGGGAGATCACGGTTGGCATCTGGGGGATCATGGGATGTGGTGCAAGCACACCAACTACGAGCAGGCGACCCGGATTCCGGTTTTGATCAGCGGACCTGGAATCAAGCCCGGACAACGCACCTCGGCCCTGATTGAGACGGTCGACCTCTATCCCACTCTGCTGGAGTTGACCGGACAAGCCGCGCCGGAGACCGGAATCGCAGGAATGGGCTTGGATGGGAAAAGCGTGGTGCCGCTATTGAAGGATCCGAGTCAGAAAGTGAACGACGTTGTGTTCCATGCCTATCCACGGGCGGAAAAAACGGAGGACACGAAGAGGAAGTTGATTGGGCGGGCGGTGAGAAACGACCGCTATCGTTTGGTGGAGTGGAAAGAGCCTAACGATCCGGCAGAGAAGGCGGCGATTGAGCTGTATGATTATCAGACCGATCCGTTGGAAAAAAAGAACCTGGCCAAAGAAAATCCCCAAGTGGTGGCCCAACTTCGGGCTGAACTGGCCAAACTCCCGGAAGCCAAACCCCAGATGAGCGATGAAGGCTCGCCGGAATCCGGGTACGAAAAGAAGGAGAAGAAGAAAAAGAAGAAGGATAAAACAGGAGACGGCGAGTAATCCAAGGGAGCCCACAAATGAAAAAGTATTTATCGATTTACCTGCTTTTGGCTTTAGGTGGTCTGGGTTGGGCGGAGGAGGCGGCGACCCCCAAGCCTGTCACCGCGGGCAAACCCAACATCATCTTTATCCTCTCGGATGATCTGGGCTTTGATTGTCTGCACTGTTTTGGATCGGACCAGTACCAGACGCCGAATTTGGATGCCTTGGCGGCCGGGGGGATGAAGTTCACCCACACCTACGCTGCTCCGCTTTGTGGTCCCTCGCGGGCGCTGATCCTGACAGGACGATATGCGTTCCGCACCGGAGCGGTGAATCAGGACAAGACGGGCGGGCTCACTCCCCAGCAAGAGACGATGATGCCGAAAATTCTCAAGGAGGCGGGCTATGCGACCGCCTCGTTCGGCAAGTGGGGGCAACTCCCCCTGATGCCATCGGATTTTGGTTTCGATGAGTACCTGACCTTCAAGGGGAGCGGGATCTATTGGAACACCCAACCCAAGGGGAAGGAGTACACCCTCAATGGGAAGCAGGTGGAGCTCAAGGACAAGGAGTACATGCCCGATCTGATGCATCAAAAAATCGTGGATTTTATCACGCGAAATCAGGACAAACCCTTCTATCTCTACTACCCCATGTCCCACATCCACGGCGACATTCTTCCGACCCCGGACAGCAAGGAGGGAGCCAGCGATAAGCAGCTGTTTGCCGACAACATTGTCTACCATGACAAACTGGTCGGGCAGCTGATCGCCGAGCTGGAAAAGCTGAAATTGCGGGAGAAGACCCTGATTGTGTATGTCGGCGACAACGGAACGGCCAAGGGCGGGGCGGCCATCTCCACGGTGAATGGAAAAAAGATCAACGGATCCAAGGGATCGATGCTGGAGGGGGGAAGCCTGGTTCCAATGATCGTGAACTGGCCCGGCACCACGCCCGCCGGCACCGCCTGTCCGGATATGATCGATTTTTCCGATTATGTCCCGACCTTTGCGGCCGTTGCGGGGGCCAAGCTTCCGGAAAATGTGATCATCGACGGGCACAGTTTCCTGCCCCAGATCAAGGGGGAGAAGGGAACGCCCCGCGAGTGGGCCTACGTGCAGTTGGCTCGGATGTGGTATGTGCGCGACATGAACTGGAAGTTGAACGAGAAGGGGGAACTCTATGACATGAGTGGGGCTCCGTTTGAGGAGAAGCTCGTGCCTGCGGACAGCACGGATCCTGTGGCCGTGGCAGAGCGGGCAAAACTCCAGGCGGCTTTGGACAAGCTGAACCCAGCGGGAGGCATTCTGGACGACGGGGATGGCACGGGCCGTCATGGTGGCAAGAGCGAAAAAAAGAAGGATAAAAAAGCCAAGAAGGACAAGGATGAGACAAGTGAGCCAACCTCCGAATGATGGGAACGGTTGGGTCCCTCTCAGGAAACCAAATCTGACTTTTTTGGTTTTGTGTTTCGCCATCTTCTCGTCACTCTCGCTAAGGGCGGAGGAGATTCTATTTCAGGATGACTTTTCGGGAGATCTTTCCCACTGGGTGATCGAGCAGACCCCCAGCGGAAAAACCCAAGTCATCGAAGGGCAGTTGGATATCGACGATGCCGCCGGTGCGAATGACAAGGGGGGATGCACGGTTTGGTTTAAGGAGAAAGTCTCCGGCCCCGTAAGGATTACCTATGATGCGACGATGGTTCAAAAAGGGGGTCCAAACGACCGGATCAGCGATCTGAACTGCTTCTGGATGGCGAGTGACCCGAAGAACCCGGAGGATCTTTTCGTCGGTTCGAAGGAGCGAAGCGGGAACTTTAAAAAGTATGATCCGTTGAAGACCTACTATGTCGGATATGGGGCCAACGAGAATGCCACCACCCGGTTCCGGAGATATCCCCGCCCGAGGGACGACAAGGCTCTCAAGCCGGAATATGATCTCAGCGACACCAAGTACATGAACGTTCCGAACAAAACTCTGAAGATTGAGTTGGTAGCCGATGGAAAGAAAATCCAGTTCCTACGTGACGGTGAACTCATCTTTACCTTCGACGATCCCGAGCCCTATCGGGAGGGTTGGTTCGGGTTTCGAACCACCCGGAGTCACATTCGGTTCGATAACTTCAAGGTCACCCGAATCCAATCCGGCGGAGAAAAAAAATGAAAAAAAACATGCTCAGTATCCTTCTCGTCAGCGTTTCGAGCCTATGGGCCAGGGAGATTCCCGTGCCGAATGTTGCCGCCTTGGCCGGGGCTTTGGGCTCAGCGGGTCCGGGGGATGTAGTCGTTTTGGCGAAAGGAGATTGGCCGGATGCGGAGATCAAAGTTGGGCGAGGAGGTTCGGAGCAGAGCCCCCTCACGATCCGCGCCGAGAGTCCCGGAGAGACGATTCTGACTGGCGGGTCCCTGCTGGAGATCAATGCACCCTACGTGGTGGTGGATGGGCTGTATTTCTGCAAGGGAAGCATCTCGTCGGAAAAGTTTTCCGTCATTCACTTCAAGTCGCATCACGGGACGGTGCTGAACAGTGCGGTGGTGGATTACAATCCCGCCGAGTTTGAGGACGAGTACTACTGGGCTTATTTCAGCGGGGATAACAACGTCTTGGAAAAATGTTATTTCAAGGGGAAGAACAACATGCATCCCCTCGTAGGAAATGCGATCGACGGGAGTCGGACCAACACCGTTCGGGGTTGTTACTTTAAAAACATCCCGCTGGAGGACGGGAATGGCCGTGAAATTCTCCGGATGTGGGGCCCGGGAAAGTTTGATCCCAAGGATAAGGACGGGGCTTTTTGCCTGGTGGAGGGGAATCTGTTCGATGGTGCGGACGGGGAAGGAACCGAAATCATTTCCCTGAAGTCGAACTACAATCGGGTCCTGAGCAACACGATCGTCGGGAGCCGTGGGTGTCTGAACATCCGCCAAGGTTCCCATAATGTGGTTCAGGGGAATATCTTGCTTGGGAAGGGGGTGGCGGGGGCGCAGGGGTTGCGAATGTCAGGTTTCGACAACAAGGTGGAGGGGAACTACGTGTCGGGTTGCGATTGGGGAATTCGAATTCAGACGGGGGAGTACACGGAGTCGGCCCTGACGTCGGATTATCAGGCGAACATGAAGGAGAAAAAAAGCAAGAAGGGAGAGGGGGGCGAGGTGAATGTTGCGAAGTATCCCCCCGTCCAGGATCTGGTCCTTGCCCGGAACGTTTCCGTAAACAATACGGGAGCCGATCTGGAGGTTGGCTTTGCCTATAAAAGGCATTGGCCTGAAAATCAGCTGGTTCTGTTGCCTGAGAACTGTCAGATCAAAGACAACCGGTTCATTCGACCGGGCGGTGGCGAATCGGTGATTGGTTCGCTGCCCGACACGCAGCCTCCTTTGGACAAGATCAAGCTTTCGCCGAATCATTATGAAAACAATCAGCTTTTGGGTGGGACCTGCGCCTACCCGCCTGCCGAATCGGGATGTCAGGCAGGTCCGATCCCAGCGGGGTGGTCGGTGGAGCAGGAGTTGGCCAACTGGAAGCCGTTGACGCCGGAGGATGTGGGGCCTGCGTGGGTGATTGCCTTGCGCAAGGCGGGTCAATTTACGATCGAGGATGATAAGTCGTGCTATCGAAGCGATACCGGTGGTGCGGGCGACAAGGCCGAGAAAAAGAAGAAAAAGAAGAAATCAAAACAGAGTTAGACGAACTCTTTCCTCCTCCTTGGGCCAGACCTGAGGGGGGGTGATGGTTCTAACGGCGTTCGGGACAGGTGGTGCCCTCGTGCCATAGGCTTTCGAGGGTGATGGTTTTTGGTTTTTCCGGGATGCCGCGGCGGTTTTGATTGATCTGTTCGGCGAGAAGGTCCACCGCTGCCGCCCCGATCTCTTCCGGTTGCTGGTTGGTTCCGCTCAACTCCCCTTTTTCGGGAGTCCAGTTCAGGTGAACGAAGGAGACGTCGTCCGGCACGCGGAATCCGTTCTTCCGTATCCAGGTCAGGATCGGCCCGTGGTTGGCGAGGACGACGTCGGGTTTTTCCTTTTTCATCCAGGCAAGGACGGTTGCTTCGTCGAACTGGTCGACGAGGAGTGGCTCGAGTTTGGCGAGTTCGGGGTGAATGTACTGCCAGGCCAGGTAGCCGGCGAGCCATCGGCTTTCGACCTTGGCGTCGACGAAGCGGGGCATGGCCAGTCCGATCCTGCGATGACCGCGTTTCCGGCACTGGTCCATTGCGAGGGAGATGGTGTGGAACTGGCTATTCGTCACCCGGTGAACGGGGATTTCGGTAAACGTGTGGCCGAAGGCAACGGTGGCAAAGGGGTTCCAGGAGAGGGAGAGAGGCATTCCGTATGTGGGCAGGGGAGCGAGGAGAAGGCCGCGGATGCCGCGGAGATGCATCGTGCGGGAGAGATCGGCGGGGGATTTTTCACGAGTCCAGTGGGTTTCGATTCCGTAGCCCAGGGCGGTGGCCCGGGCGGTGGCACCGATGAGGTAGCGTGCGAACGAGGGGTTTTCCTTCCAGCCATCTTGCGTGGGGAAGGAGGTGATGAAGCCCAGATTGCAGACGAATTTTGTTTTTCGGGTTGAACGCAAGGAAGTCATCAGTGCGCTGACCATGGGATTAGGGGTGTAGCCGAGCTCTGCGGCCACTTGGGCGACGCGGGCGCGCATGGAGGAAGAGATGCGAGGGCTGTTCCTGAGGGCAAGGGAGACCGTTACTTTCGAGACACGGCATTTTTTGGCAATCGTCTCCAAGGTAGGGGGCACCTGATCAGATAAGCTCATTTGAGCAGACTTTGCAAATTAACTCGTAAAGCAAAACTACTTTCTGGTGTGCAAACAATTGATCACCATGTATCTATGGAATACTAATAAAAATCGCATATTATAAAAAAATTTGCTAAAGTTGTGATTCGTATGCTATGGTGCCTTTCGTATGGGATGTGACAAATCTCTTGCTCTAGACGTGTCGAGATCAGGAATCGATTTTGAACCTAAGTCGTTGTCATCGGTCTAACTTATTATGGGAGATCAAATCATGAACCGCCACACCTCCATGAATAAAACTTTTGCCCAAAAACTTGGCCGCCTCATTTTGCCCACCATTTTCTCGTTGGGATTTTTCTCCGCCAACGTTTCCCAGGCAGCGATGAGCAACACCTATACGTGGATTGGGGGAGTCAACACCAATGCAACCAACAGTGCTTATTACACTAATACCGTAGGCACCATGGCTCAGTTCAGTTTTGGTGGGAGTGTAAATGCTTTTGTTTATCCGGGGACAAATACGCAAACCGGAACACAGACATTCAATTTCGGCGGTTCTACAAACAGCATTATGGCTTATGGCTGGACATTTACCAATTGGGCAGGGGACATCATTTTGACTAATCTGGCCGACTGGCGTGTCGATGCAGGCGGTCTGGCGGTCACCAATGGCACTGGGACCAGCACGCTTTGGATTATGGGAAGCAACGCGGTGGGTCAACTGAGCGGTGACAGCACTTTCTCAGGAAACTATTCGGTTTACGTCACAGGTCTTGGGGGTCATAGCACTTCCGCCAGAAAGCTCACCCAAAACCTCACAAACCTGATTATCTCTAATTTAACGGTCAATGCTTGGACCACTAACGCAACAATCCCTTCATTTACATTGTCCGGAACTGGCAACACAACCGTCATAGGCGCGATTTCCAATAAAACCACAATCAGCACCAACTCTTCCAATCTGGGGACCACCAACAATGGTGCTCTGGTTGTCAATAGCGGCATCCTGAACATCGCAACGATCAGCCCGGACAACACAAATTGGGTTTCGGGTTTGGTGATCAGCAACAGCGCAGGCGTCTATGTTTTGGGTCAACTGAGCTTAGGCAGCCAGTTGTTTGGGGTAAAAGTGGGAGGCACGAACGCCACAAATCGTTCCATCTTCGGACTGATGAACACCTCCTCGATCACCTCGATCAATCTCACCAACAATTTTGTCATCGCCAACTCGGCGGCGGCCACCAACGTTTTCAAGGCTCAAACTGGCAAGACGCTGACCTTATCCGGAACGATATCCGGGAGCGCAAACGGAACGGTCGTGGCCGATGCGGGTACCTTGGTGTTGAGCGGTGCCAATACGGCATTGAGTCTTCCCCTGCTGGTCACCAACAACGGAACGCTCGTTGCATCCAACAACAGTGCCTTGGGTTCGAGTAACGTGACTGTCGCTTCGGGAGCAACCTTGAAAATTCAGGCTTCTGTTGCGAATGCGATCACGAATAGTGGTTCGGTCGTTGTGGCAGATGGAGGAACCCTCACCTCGGCAAACACTCTGACAGGAGCGGGAAGTTTGAGTGTTGGTGGGACAGCACCCAGCACGGCGGCTTTCGCTAGCTCATTGAGCTCGGGTACGAATCGCGTGGGTCCAGTTGCTCTTACCGGAAATGGGGCGTTACGGTTGAATGCGGGCAGCGTGATCCAATCCTCCGGCTCTATTGCTGTGAGTGGAACGGGAAATTTGATCATCCTATCCGGAACCGTTGCCTCTGGCACGAACACTTTGGTGGTAGGCACCTCTTTGAGTGGGGCGACTTCCTCCTCGCTCGCATTAAATGGCAGCGCCGTTGGAAACCCTGAAACTTCGATTGCTTTTGGGACTACCTACACGAGCCCGGTCGGTGATCTCTATACATTCAATTCATCCGGCGGGACGTTGCAACTTGTCGTGCAGGGTGGGTCGCAATCTCTTTCCTTTGCGGATGCGAGTGGCCTTTGGAACACGGATCCGAACAACAAAGATTGGAAGACTTCGAATGATGTTCTCGCGGCATTCCGAAACGGGGATCTGGCGAATTTTGTGAACGGGGCAACGGTGACGGTGGATTCCGGTGGGGTCCAGCCCAGCCAGCTTAATTTTAGCAACCCAAGCCCGACCGCTGTTCAAGTTTCTGGAGGGAGCATCACCACCGACCTTGTGACGGCCAATGGATCAGGAAGTGTAAATGTTCAAAGCGACTTAAATTCCAGGCAAGGGATTAGCATCATTTCGGGAGATGTCACTTTAGCCAAGACAACGGTTGATGCCGGGGGGATCTCCGTGGCGGGCGGAAATTTGACCAATTCCGCAGTCACCACCATCTCGGCGGGCGGGTTGAATGTGAGTTCCGGAAATCTTTCGGTGAGTGGCTCGATTTCGGCCAAGGAAGTGAATGTCACGGGTGGTACGGTATCGGGTTCGGGTTCGATCACGGCAACCAACTTCAGCATCGCGAACGCTACTTATAACGTGGCGTTGACTGGTTCGACACGTCTGACGCTCAGTGGAAACGCCACACTAGGGGGTGCGAACTCAGGATACAGTGGCCCGGTAACGGTCACCAGTGGAAATACGGTTTTGGCTAGCTCCAGTGCATTGGGAACCGGTTCCCTGACTCTTTCAGGAAATGCAGTTTTAGATTTGGGAGGCAACTCGGTCACCCAAAGTTCCCTGATTCTTCAATCACCGGTGACGATCAACAATGGGACGTTGAATCTGCAGTCGCTGACCCTCAACAACAGCATAAGCGGAGGTGGCTCATTGTCGGTATCGGATACGATTAGCGCAAACGTGAGCTCTGGCCAGACGACAACGGTCAGCAATGCATTAGTGGGAACAGCCAACTTGGCGAAATCAGGCACGGGAACCCTTACGCTTGCAGGAGCAAACGACTTTAGCGGCGGGGTCAACTTGTCGGCCGGGAGTCTTTATCTCGGGACGAGCAGTTCACTGGGTTCAGGGCCTGTTACCTTGACAGGAGGTGGGATTACGAACGAGGTGCGTGCCACGGCGAACAATCTGTACATCCCGAATCCTTTTGTTCTTAACGGCAATACCCTTCAGCTTTCTGCCACAAATACTGGCTGGTCCTCCACGTGGTCGGGACCGATCAGCGGGTCAGGCGGGGTTTACTATGCGTACGCAGACAACGGGCTGACTCTGACCTCGATGGGAAGCTCCTTTGGTGGGGGTTTTAAATTTGGAAGTGCGGGAAAACTTTATGTGACATCGATCGGAATGGCAGGTTTCAACAGTCCGATTGGAACAAACGGATTGATCTTTTCGACGAATGCAAGTTCCACCAGTGGGGCGGGCACTTTGCGGTGGAACGGATATGGGGATGAGACTACTGACAAAGCCTTTATTTTGTCCGGCAATCCGACCGGGGCAACGCCAGGGATCAGTATTCTCAATGATGGCCTCAACGCAGTGCCGTTAACCCTAACCTTGAACGGGAACATTGAGGCCCGGGTTGCAACCCAGACGGTGACGCTGGGGGCTTACAACAACAACAACCTTGTTTTGAATGGTCAGCTGATTGAAACGAATGGTGCCGTTGTGAGGCTGATGATCGGTGCGAGCTCAAGCGGATCGGTGCTGATCCAGCACACAAACAACAGCATCAGTGGCGGCGTGATCATCACGAATCCCACTGCATCGACAGTCAACGCGCTCCGAGTGAGCAAGATTGGCAATCCGGGGGAGACAGGCCCATTGGGAACCAACGGGACGATCGGCTTCGGACCCAAGACGAACACCGCGATCTGTGCGCTTGTCTATACGGGCCCGGGTGAAACAAACAGCAAAAACCTTCAGTTCTCGGGCGGGACCAACGGCATCATGCAGTTGGAGCAAGCGGGCAGCGGCCCACTCAAGTATGTTGGTGAGTTCAGCGCGACCGCCGCCGGGACTCGCACTATCAATCTTGTCGGATCCACCAATGTGGCGGCTGAGATTGCCAGCGGGATCACGGATATGGGCGGAACGAACTCGGTCACAAAGAATGGAACCGGGACGTGGATCCTTTCGGGAAACAACAGCTATAACGGCACAACCCTGATCTCGAACGGAACGTTGGTTTTGGAAGGCACCAATTCGGGCACAGGAGTCGTAACATTGAGCACCAACACAGCGATCTTGAAGGTAAAACTCACCAACGGGTTGGTGAACGGCGTGTTGGCAGGAACGAGCTCCACCGGAACTCGCGGAACAGTGGATGTTACCCAAGGGGGGAACTACATCATGTCGAGTTTAGGGAATAGTGTGACAGCCGCTCAAAATATTAATTTCACCAACAGCAGCGGTGTTCCCACGACCCTCACCTTTACGGCCCCGACCAACTATCTGACTTTAAGTTCAGGAGGATCTTCGGGTCGGACGATCCAAAACAGCAGTGCCAACCTGACCATGATCTTTAACGCGATCGATATCGGGTCCTCCACTAACAATAATGCGACTTTTAACGGGGATGGAAGTTTTATCGTGAATGGGGTGATCTTCAACACCAACACCGCTGCGATCCGGGATCTGGTCAAGAGTGGTACAGGCAGTCTGACACTGAATGGGGCGAACACTTATAATGGGCTGACCACTGTAAGTGGGGGAACTTTAGTTGCTGGTAACTCACAGGCCATCCCCTCTGGAACGGTATCGGTGGATTCGGGTGCTACTCTGGAAGTCCGAGCCGCGATTCCCAACACGGTTGCCAACAGCGGAACGGTAAGAATTGCGAGTGGTGGAGCGATGAGTGACTTGCAAATTACCGTTGGGTCCTTGGAAATCGGAGCGATTACGGGCCAAGCCAGTTTGGCTGTCAGTGGGGATTATCAAACGTTAAACAGTTTTGGTATGACAGGGAATGCGTCAGTCGCGATGCCGGTTTCGAGCACGATTACTGCATTAAGCGTGAATCTGGCCGGCGCAAACAACACGTTGAATTTGGGTGGTGGTACCCCTGGCGTAGGGCTTTACACCCTTATTTCCTCTACGGTCGGTTGGACGATCGCCCCAGGCTTTGGCATCTCGGCGATCGTGGCGGGTCAAACGATCCCTCTTGGAGGGAGCGCAACGATTGATGGCCGGACCTACACCTTTATGGAGCGCAGTGCGGAGAAAAAATTGGTTTTGAATGTGGTGGGGGCAGGAGCGAAAGACCTTACTTACAATGACGCCGTTGGGGGTCAGTGGAATACAAATCCTGCGAACGAAACCTGGAATAGTGTGTCGGGTTCTGCTGCCTTTGCAAATGGAGACTCTGCCACATTTAATGGTACGGGTCCTACGGGTGTTACGGTGAGCGGCACGGTGGAGCCCGCCCAGTTGACTTTCACGATTGGCCAAGGGGGAGCGTACAATCTGTCAGGGGGAACTATCAAGGTGGGTTCGGTGGTGGTGGATGGGGTGGGCAGTGTCGCAATGGGAAGTGCCCTTCTGGTGGATAGTTCGCTGACTGTGAAGAGTGGAACGATCAACTTAAATTCTGCTGCGACTGCTGCGGATGTAATTGTCATGGGCGGAACGTTGGGAGGTTCAGGGACGTTAGAGGCTGGGTCGTATCAGTTGAGCGGGGGAACCGTGAGTGTATCCCTGATCGGCACTGGTTCACTTATCTTGAGTGGGAGCGCGACGGTCAGCGGAAACAATAGTGGCTTTAATGGGCCGGTCTCGATCGTCAGTGGATCGGTGACTCTCAATGGTACTAACCCTCTAGGAAGTGGGGAGATTGCTTTGAGTGGCGGTTCCTTGCTGAATCTGGGAACCGATGGGATGACTTTGGCAAACCGTGTTCAGCTTGGGACGGGTGGGGGAGGTGCTTCCGTCCCTAGCGGTCAAAGTGGCACGATGAGTGGTGGTATCACGAATCGTTCCGGAACGAACACCTTCATCAAGGCGGGGGCAGGTACACTCAGCGTCTCGGGCAAAGTGGGGTTGGGGGCGAGTGGGGGAGATGCGACCAACTCGTACGTTGGACTCAATGCAAGCAATGGAGTCCTACGTTTCGCAGGATCTCCCAAGTTTATCGGGAATGCCATTGTGAATACCGACAGTAGACTTTTGTTGGATGGGGTTGAGGTTAATACGTGGGGATCCTTAATTTCCGGAAGCGGAGACGTCGCAATCACAAATCAGGTGTCCCTCAAAAATTTGGGTGGAAATGCGACATTCTCCAATCCTGTTTTCGTGAATTCAGGCGCCCGACTGATTTCCTCCAATGGATTTTCCAATGCGACCAGCTACATTCTTTTTAACAATGGAGTGAACGGAACGAATGGAACATTGGAAACCTGGGGGACGAACCGAATCACGGGAATCAGTTCCATTGGAAATATCGAAACACGTGGCGGATCTTACTTGAGACTGATCAATGCAACCATCAGCAATACGGCGATTGTCAATAACGGCAAACTCGATTTCAACCTGAGCAGTGGAATCACCAACTACATCGGCACAAACGGGACACTTAATGGAGATCTTTTCACTACCATGGCAAATGGAAACATCACAGGCAGCGGTGTGATAGCTGTCTCTGGGTCGAAAGATGTGGTTCTCAATGGTCAAGTGAGCGGACAAAACACACTGAGCGTGGAGGGAACCGCCTCCGGAAGCCTATGGCTGACAAAATCGAACAATTTCAGCGGCGGAATTGTGTTTAGTAATGGAATGGGGGTAACCACTACAGTTGTTACAAATCCAACGACGGGAGTAAAAACGACGAACTATACAACGAACATTGGAACCGGATCGGTTCACTTCAGCACCTCCGACGCGCTGGGCACGGGGCGAATTGTCAATGCAAGTGGAACCACAAAAGCGTCACTGTATTTCGAGGGAACCAATCAGACATGCACGGTGACCAACGACGTGGATACGGGTAGCTCTTCGACTGGGGTGCTCGCTTTCGGAGTTGGGGCAGCCACCAACACGCTAAATTTGGATAGCCTAGTGAGCGGGTCCGGGATTCTGAAGGTTACCGGTTCTGCGAGTGGTGAATTGCGGGTCAGGAATCCATTCAACAGTTATTCTGGGGGAACCGAGGTTGGAAACGGGACGATCCAGATCACCAACGGTGCTGTGCTGGGGACGGGAAACATTAATTTCGGAACGGTATCGAACAGTATCTTAAAAATTCAAGGTTCAACTACCATAAATCAAACTATTTCGGTGTCCTCGAATAACTACACCGCAATCATTGATAATTCGGACGATGTGTTGATCGATGGCCCCATTTACTCGCCTGCTAATTTCACAAAGAGCGGAAGTGGTAAATTGACCTTGAGCTACCCTTACTACTCCGGAGTGACCACAGTAAATGAAGGCACGTTAGATTTAGGAGGCAACACAGTTTATGGTGCTGGGGTCAAGATTGTCTCTGGCAATCTTGAGAATGGAACTCTGTACATGTACAGTGCGCTTTCGACTGGAATCAGAGCGAGTGGTGGCACTATCGCGGCTGATCTAGCAGGGGAAGGGGGGTTAACCTTCGATCCCATAACGAACAGTGTAGTGAGATTGTCGGGATCGAATAATTTCTCAGGGTTAATCAACCTGGGCACAACGAATAATCAGATTTTAGAGGTGACGAGACCTGCATCCTTATCTCAGCTTGCCGACCTCAGTGGTTCCTCATCTTTCGCGAATACTCCGACCTTGTCTCTCCTTGCTGGAGGCGAGTACGCAATGAGTCGGTACAGTGACGGAAATATGATTTTCAAGGGTACCTACGGACAAGCAACCCTTCTGACCTTTACCAGCACGGACGGGAATTCAATCTCAGGGGGAAATAAGGTTCTTACTGCCACAAATGTGAATGTTGTCTTCCAAGGATCAGTTGATTTGGCTCCAAATCAGGCGGAAAAAACCCTCGCTTTAGCCGGAAATGGCAACTTCACCTTCCGTGCGCCCATTGTGAATTCGATCCCTACCACCAATGCTGGCATTGTTGTGACAAACACTGGAAACGTGCTACTTGAAGCGACGAATAGCTATAACGGTGGTACCCAGATCAGACAGGGCACTCTGATTGTTGCGACCAACGGGGCACTGCCCACGAACAGCGCCGTAACGGTTAGCAGTGGTGCAAAGCTCAAGTTCGAAAAGTCCTCGGGCGGAATCAGCGTAGCGGCAATGACGGCGGCGGGAACCGTGGAGCAAAACCTGGTGACCATCACCAGTTCGGGTGCAGTGAATCTGACGGGGGCGACACTGACGGTGAACGGAACGCCCACGCTTCCGTACTATACGTTGGTGAGTGCAAGTTCATTGACGGGGACACCGACGTTGAGTCCTGCGATCCCAGGATACGAACTCAGTGTTGATGCGACCTCACTCAAGTTGGTGAAATCGGCTGTGGTGGTAGGATCCACATTTGATACCACGTATCCGCCGGGCAGTGAAAATACCGTTGGGCCGAATGGTCTGAAAAATCTGATGAACTACGCCCTAGGTGGTACGGGTTCGAGTTCCAGTCCGGCATTGCCCGTATTAAGCAGTGATTCCAACGGATTGACGTTGACGGCCAAGATTAGGAATGACGACACAGGTCTAAATGTGGTTGGACAGTATGCTTACAGCCTGGACGGGACTTGGTACGATGTGACCCTATCTCCAGTAGAGGGAACAGCTTCTGCCGTGCCCAATACGACCGTGAAGAGCTTTACCCAGGCAGTGGAGGCAGATAAGCCGAGGAAGTTCTTGCGATTGAAGGTCACCAAGTAATCAACGATTGGATTCGGAGCTCTTCGGACAGAACAAAGAAGTAGAAATTTGATTCGAGCGAGCCGTTCAACGTGATTTAGCCTCGCGGGGGATTCGGTTTTCAAAAGCTGGAGGTGTGTGAGGGGAAAGATTGGTCTAGGTTTGGTAAGTGGAAAAAACGAATGGATTGGCC
>RFMG01000265.1 GCA_009927835.1 Verrucomicrobiota bacterium
TATGATAATACCATAACCGCCCCATGTTGCCTAAAACTTCTTCCTTCTTTTTCCTGCTGCTGACTCTTCTGGCTCAAAGCCATGCCACAGAGTGGGATCCGAAGATGGAGCCCGCCCTCGGCCTCGCCTTCCCCCTCGAGGTCAAAAAGGATCGTGTCGTCCTGTCCCAGGATCTTCTCCTCACCCCCGACAAAGTTCTGCCCGCAGGGACCGTCCTTCGCACCATCTTCCGACCCGTCACGCTGACCGAGGGAGAAAAGAAAACACGCCGCGGCGTGGACGAGGACTCCTTTTCCCGCGTCGCCCCGAAAGTCACCACCAAAGGCCTCATGACCGAAACGGAACGGAAGGTCATGGACCGGGCGTACGGCACCGTCTGGACCAATCCGATCGATTTTCGCCGGACTCTCGAACTCACCACCCCCGATAATCTGCGCTTCGTTCTTGAACCCGCCCCAGGGGTCACTCCACCTCCCGTCGAAATTCCCAGCTTCCCGGACGGGCTCTGCGTCGTCGGAAATCCGTCCCCCCACATTCTCTCCGTGCTGAAAGAAAGCCCCGGCGCGAAAGCCGGCTTCCGCGGGGGGGACTCGCTCCTCGAGATCGCAGGACAGCCCGCCGGGGACAACCTGACGGAGTTTGCCACCCGATTCAAAGCAGCACGCGAAAATGCGGCAAAAAAGCGGGCCGATGTGCGCTTCAAGGTTCGCCGAAGCACGGGGGAATGTGAATCTCTTGTCCTCCACGTTCCCCCCAGCTGGAACAGCGCCTTCGAGGAGTAGTCCCTACACCGCCGGGTCGAGGGAGACCCGCTGAATCGACGCGACCGAACCCGAACCTAAGAAGTTTTCTACCCTTCCAAAAAACGGCCCCGGCTCATCCGTCAGATAAATCCTCAACTCCCCTTTCTCCTGAATCTTGTCCTCCGTGTGCTGCAACGACTTCGCGCAGGCTTCGGAAGAATCCACCAGCTTCACTTCACTTCCCAAAACTTTCCCCAGCACCCCCTTGAGCAAAGGGTAGTGGGTACAGGCCAGGACAAGGACACGAATCTTCTCCCTCATCAATGGTTCCAAATATCTCCGCACCGTTTTTTCCGTCACCTCTCCATCCAACCACCCCTCCTCGACCAACGGCGCCAACAAGGGAGTCGCTTGGGCTACAATCTTCAATCCTGGCCGGGCCCGGCTCAACGCCTCCTGATAGGCACCGCTCGAAACCGTCGCCGCCGTCCCAATCACACCGACCGGTCCCTCCCCTGCCTCTGCCAGCGCCGCCTGAACCCCCGAATCGATCATTCCATGCAACGGCACGCCGACCGCGCCTTGGAGGCTCCTCACCGCCAGAGCCGATGCCGTGTTGCACGCCGCGACGATGCGATCCGCTCCTTTGGCTTTCAAAAAATGGATGATCTCACGACTGTAGGCAGTCACCGTCTCAGGCGACTTGTTCCCGTACGGAACCCGGGCCGTGTCTCCCACATAAAGAATGTCCCGGCGGGGAAAAGCCGCCCTCAGGGCCCGAACGACCGTCAATCCCCCGACTCCCGAGTCAAAAACACCCAAAGGCATACTTACTCCACCTTCCTCGTCGGCACGACGGGGATGGCGCGCCGAACTTCCCCATTCGTCATATCGTGTTGCGCCGCCGGAACACCCGGGGGGGGATTTTGAACCGGGGAAACAGGGACATTCGAGGGTGCAAGCTTTGGTTTGAACGCGGGGACCGATTCCAGATTCATGATCGGCCGCAGCTCTGGTGTGGATGCGGAAACCTTTGCCGTGCTGCCCGTCTTTTCCGACTTTCCGACGGAGAGCCTGGTGGGAGCCGGGGATGTTTCCTGCGATTTCCGGTAGGCCATGATTCCCTTAAAAATCCAATCCGCCACCTGCTGACGATACTCCTCGGTTCGAAGCAAGCTGGCCTCCCTGGGATTCGACATAAATCCACCCTCCACCAAAACCGAGGGAGAGTTCGCCAGACGCAAAACTTTGAACCTCGCTCGTTTGACTCCCCGGTCCACGGGAGCATTCGTCGCAGAAAGAACCGCGGAGCGATGGATCGCCTGGGCAAGAAGAAAGTTGTGGTGATCAAAACCGTTGCCGGGCCAGATTTCATCCTCATCCCCCACCAGCGAACCCCCCGAGGAGGTGGACGGCGCGTACTGCGGGGAGAGACTGTAGGTCTCCCACCCCTCCGACGATCGGCTCGAGTCCTCGTTAAAGTGAATGCTCACGAAGATATAACCCGGATGGGCATCCGCCAGTTTCGACCTGTCCGCATGGTCCACATAACGGTCATTTGTCCGGGTCAAAACCCAGGGCACTCCCGCCGCATCCAGCAATCGCACCAGCCGCTTGGCCGTGTCCAAATTCGCCGTCTTCTCACTCAGTCCCCTTGCCGCACGCGTGCCCTCATCCCCACCCCCGTGCCCCGGATCCACCACCACTCCTTGAACGGGACGTTTCGGAATCTCCGCATTCGGCCGGAAAAGTGGGTCAAAGGTCTTGACCAGATCCACCCGTGGAACCAGCACCACATCACTCTCCCTCCTCAGGGAGTGGCTGAGCCAGTACCGCGAGCCCTTCCATTTCATCTCCCTGCTTTCCAGCGTCATCGTCAGATCCCCAAAGGGGGAACTCAGGACAAACGGCTGGTTCGGTTCGATCTCCGGGGGGATTTTGAACCCATAAAATTTGGAAAATGAGTCCAAAGTCACGTAATCCACACGGCCGACCCGCACAACCTGCCAAGGCTCCGCCCCCTGGACAAATACCGCGAGAGCCAGGCTCAAAAAAAGAGCTGTTCCCCTCATTTTCCCCTGCACCTGCGATGGTCGATCAGACGCACACCTCCCACCCAGGCTGCCCCCCATAACACTCCATCGTTGACCTCCGCATACTCCAATCGAACCCCGGGAATTTTAGCCACGGAGCGACGAAGGGTGCTCCCAGCGACGCGAGATCCGCTCGCAGCCGCTCGTTGAACCGCCGCCGCCCATCGCCCCGCCCGCTCACGCCCCACCCGATCCAACCTCTGATTCCGAGAGCTCAGGGGAAGCCCATCCCTTTCCCGCAGGGTTCGGCACCGGACAATCCGCACTGGCAGATACAGGTCCCGCACCACCCTCTCCAAAACCTCGCACTGTTGCCCGTCTTTTTCCCCCAGCAACATCCAATTAGGTCGCAGGATCGAAAGAAGTTTCACCACCACGGTCGCGACTCCCCGAAAATGCCCGGGTCGCCTCGCCCCGCACCTTCCACGGGATCGATCCGTCTCCTCCACCCATGTGGAGGCGTCCTTGGCGTACAAACCAAGCGGCCGAAAAAGAACATCCGCTCCGGCTTGAGCCGCGACTTTCATGTCCGCCGACGTCCGCTTCGGATACGCCACAAAATCCGCCTCGGAGTTAAACTGGGTCGGATTGACATAAGCGCTCACAACCACCCGATCCGCCATTTGGGCAGCTTTCCGAATCAAGGTCGCATGTGCCTCATGCAAGGCACCCATCGTGGGAACGAAGGCAATGGTTTGACCCCGTCGCGCCCAACCGGTGCAGGCCTTTTGCATTTCGGTTGGTTTTGTCATAACCTTCATGTCGTAAGGAGCATACAAAATGTCGACCTACCTTCACAACCTCTTCGCCCAAAGAATTGGTGGGCCCGGATACGGCCTCAAGGAGGCACCCATCTACAAGTTTGAACGCATCAAGCGCGCCAAGCGCGCCGCCCTGGCCGCCCACCCCGGAAAGGAGCTCCTCGATTTCGGAGTTGGGGAACCCGACTCGATGGCCGATCCCAAAGTGGTGGCCAGCCTCGCCCAGGAGGCCTCCGTTCCGGAAAACCGCGGCTATGCGGATAACGGCGGACCCCGCTTGCGTCAAGCCGCCGCCCGCTACATGCAAGAGGTCTTCGGGGTGACCGTTGATCCCGAGACGGAAATTCTTCACTCCATAGGCAGCAAGGCAGCCCTATCCATTCTCCCCGCCGCCCTGATCGATCCGGGAGACGTGGTCCTGATGACCAGCCCCGGGTACCCCGTTTTTGGCACCCATGCAGCCTACTACGGCGGGATTGTTCACTCCCTCCCCCTTACCCCCGATAACAAATTCCTACCTCGCCTTGATACCATCCCCCGGGAGATTTTGGACAAAGCGAAGGTGCTTGTGCTCAACTATCCCAATAATCCCACGGGCGCCTCGGCCACCCCGGAGTTCTTTCAACAGGTTGTGGAGTTCGCAAAAAGGGAGGAGATCGTGGTGATTCACGACGCCGCCTACACCGCCCTGATCTTTGAGGGAAAGCCTCTCAGCTTTCTTTCGATCCCCGGGGCCAAGGATGTCGGCCTCGAACTCCACACCACCAGCAAGGCCTTCAACATGACCGGCTGGCGCTGCGGGTTTGTGGTGGGTCATCCCCTTCTCGTGAAGGCCTATGCGGATGTGAAGGACAACACCGACTCGGGCCAATTCCTCGGGATTCAGCACGCCAGTGCCACCGCTTTTGAGAATCCCCAAATCACCCGCGACACCTCGGCCAAGTACAGCCGCCGAATGGATGCCTTGGTCAAAATCCTGCGCGGAGCCGGTTTCGCCGCAGAAAAACCTGCGGGCTCCTTCTTTCTCTATACCCAAGCACCAAAATCCGCCAACGGGGCCACGGACCAAAAGTTTGCCAATGCTGAGGCCTTTTCAAAGTGGCTGATCGAGGAGCAGCTGGTCTCAACCGTTCCTTGGGATGAGGCGGGAGCGAATGTCCGGTTTAGCGTCACTTTTGCCGCCCGGGACCGGAAGGATGAAGACCGCGTCCTGTCCGAATTGGCCTCCCGACTCAAACCGTACCGCTTTCAGTTCTAGCTATCAGTCTCCCGGTCCAGGGTCCTTGCCCTCATCCACCATCCGGTCGTGCAGGGACAAAATCTGCGGCAACAGCACCATCGCCGATGTCAACGTGCAGACGATGCCGATGCACATCACCGTTCCCAGGGTGACGAGTCCGCGGTACTGCCCGACCAACATCGACCCGAAACCGAACAAGGTCGTCAAGGCGGACAACACGACCGCCTTCCCGGTGCTGGACTCAAAAATCCGGACCCGCTTCTCCTCCCGATACCGGTCCATCACATACACCCCATAAGCGACTCCAATCCCGTGAATCATCGGTAGAGTCACGATATTCGCAGGATCGAGCTGGATTTTGAAATGCCCCAGGATCCCAAACATCCATAGGACGCCAACGCCCAAGGGGAGCAGGGTGAGAAGAAGATCTTCGATTCTCCGGAACATGAGAAAGATCATCAGCACGATGATTCCAATCGCGTACAGCAGGGCTTCGATATAACTCCGCTTCAACAGATCGATATACTCAAGGTTCATGACTGGGGTTCCGGTGGCCGTGGCGGAAACTTTTTCCAAATCACGCACGAAATCCTGGTTTGGTTTTCTTTCCCACACATCCACCGAAGGCTCGACCTCGATCAGGATTTTCCCGTTTTTTGACAGATACCTCTCCTTCAGCTGCGGCGGCAAATCCTCGACCGTGATCGGCCGGTCTCCCCGCTGCGTTTTCAGCCAGACAAGATTCTGGGAGATCGACCCCACCAGCTTCACCTGATGCCGGTCCAACCTCTTTTTCGCCTCATCCGGGGTCAACTTGTCCAGCGCGGCCACCGACCGCTCCAAGGGGGGGATCAGCTTCTCGAAGGTCGTCACGGCTTGCCGTGCACGCCCGGAAAGACCGATATACTGCTTCGCCTGCTTCGCACCCTCCTGGGAGGATTCGAGAAGAAACTCCAGATCCTTCTTGGCTTTTGCCACATCCACCGACTGCCCTGCCCCGGATCCCAGGGAGATCTCCCCCGCGACCTTCGAGATCCTGCTGACCTCCTCCATGCGCACTTTCTGGTCCCTCGGAACCAGATCCCCCAAAGTCCTCACCTTGCCGACCGTCGGTAGTTGACGAAGCTGATCCGCCAAGGCCTCCGCTTCCTTGACATTGTTGGCAACGATCACCCCGTAGATCACGGACCCCTTCCCGGTATCCAGGAGTTCCCGGGTCAATTTCACCGACTCCATCTTGGGATTTTGAATGTGCAAAAGATTGTGGTCGAACGTGACTTTCTTGGCCTCTCCCCAAGCCAGGAAGCTGACTCCGGTTGCGATCACCAAAACGATGTAGGGATGGGAGGTGATCGTCCGATCCAGATTTCCTCCATACCCGAACTTCAACATTTTTCCCACCGCAACGTCCCCTTTTCGATCCCGCCAAAGCAACAGGGCCGGAAGAATCGAGAGACTGGCGGCCAAGGAAAGCAGAACCCCGGCACCGGCAACCCATCCCAGCTCGGTCAATCCGATGAAATCGTTGAAACACATCGCAAAGAAAGCGACCGCGGTGGTCCCTCCCCCCGTCAGCAAGGCTTTTCCCGTGCACATCATGGTGATCTCCACCGCCTCCGCCGAGCTTTTGCCAACACTCATCTCCTCCTCATACCGGCCAAGAAACTGGATCCCGAAGTCGATCCCCAATCCCAGGATCATGACAATGAAAGCCTGGGAAATGATATTGAGATGCCCCACGGTCACCGCCGTCAACCCGAGACAAACAACAATGCTGGCCAGCAGGGCAACCAAGGCGAGGAGCGGACGGGAAAATTCCCCGTAGGCAAAAAAGAACATGATCGCAATCAGGGTAATCGTGATCCCGGTGGCAATCTTCATGTCGTCCTCGCTTTGACGGAGCTCATCATCCAGAAGAACCGGTTCCCCCGTGACTCCCATCGTGACGTCGGGGAAAAGAGGCCGACTCTCCCTCACCAGTCTCTTCACCCGTTCAATGACTCCGGTGAAGGGGGTGGAACTGGCCTCCTCTGCCTTGGAGGGGCGAAGCAGCATCATGATCGTTTTGCCGTCCTCCCCGAGGCTGAGATACTCGTTCTTCAGCAGATCGGCCTCAAATTCGGAGAGCTCCCCCAAATTCCCCTTCTCCAGAACCTCCGCCGGTGTTTCCAGGTCCTTCGCCAGCCGTTTCAGGTTCCGGACAAACTCCTCGATAAACGGGATGAACTCCTGCCAACTGGAGGATTTGCGGAGATAGGGATCGTTAAATTTCCCCGAAGCCTCACTCAGGATCCCGTTCAGGTTCAGCGCCTGTTTGTTGCCCTTGACCAGTGCCGCCAGCTCCTCCATCTGGCGCCGGATTCCCGTCAGTTGCTCCTCGTCTGCCAAAAGCAAAAGCCGGTCCGCCATCGGCGTGAAATCATGACGGTAGTAGATCCGGTCGATCCCCTTTTCGGTTTTCAGCTTTTCCGCCAAGGCATTCGCCGCCGCCCGGCTGGCCTTCAGGTCATCGCTTTTCAGCACCACGACAATCTCGTCGCGAACGTCAAACTCATCCGCATAGCTCAGGTATTTTTTGAAAACCGGGGACTCCTTGCGGATCAGGTCCATCGTGCTGTTTCGCACCACCAAACGGGTGCCCGCAATCGCCCCGCACACCACCACCAGGGCCAAACTTACCCAAAGAACCTTTTGTTGGCTTCGAATCAGCGTCCTCGCCCAGCGCAGCAGGATGCGCTCCACCCGTCCCTTTGGCTCAGGAATCGATCCCATCCGATCAGCGCGCCAAACGCGCCTGCTCTTTTTTTCGATCCCACTCTTCCCGGATTCCACGCAAGTCCCGCGCCAACTCCTCCTGGAGAACAACCGCCTCCTCCTGCGCCCCTCCAGCCCGCGCCGCCGCTATTTTTGCACCCAGAAACGTTTCCCTTTCGGCCATCTTGGCACGGTAGGTGGAATCGATGTCCGCCAGGGACTTTTTCTGGGAATCGGTCAGCTTGCGCGTGGGTTCTTTCGAGCTGAGACGCTCCATCGCAAGCTCATACGCCGTCTTCATGAACGCGTAAGCCTAAAAACAACTCTTCCCTGCGTCCATCGTATTGTCTCCCGCTTGCTCGCACCCCTCGATCTGGACTAGGATATCGGGTGGATTTTGCCTCTCTTGGCCTCTCTTCAGCTGTTCTTCAAGCCATTCAGGATCTTGGTTTCAAGGAACCCACCCCGATCCAGGCCCAGGCGATTCCCACAGCCCTCTCTGGAAAAGACATCATCGGTTCCGCCCAAACGGGCACAGGGAAAACCGCCGCTTTTGCCCTGCCCATCCTGCAGCACCTGCAGAAACCCGGGAAACTCCGGGCCCTGATCCTTGAACCCACCCGGGAGCTGGCAGATCAGGTCTCCGAGGCCCTCCAGACCTTTTCAAAACACACCGGCCTGCGGATCGGGTTGATTTATGGCGGAGTCGGATACGGGGCCCAAAGGGAGCAGATTCATCGAGGCATCGACATCCTTGTGGCCACCCCGGGCCGCCTTCTCGACCTGGTCGGCCAGGGTGATCTTCACTTCGCGGACCTGACTCACCTCGTTCTCGATGAGGTGGACCGGATGCTGGACATGGGATTTCTGCCGGATGTGAAACGGATTGTCTCCCTGTGCCCGGAAAAACGCCAAACTCTCTTTTTTTCGGCCACCATCCCCCCCGAGATCGAACGACTCACCCAGTGGGCCCTGCGGGATCCGGTCACCATCGAGATCGGCCTCCGCCAGTCGGCGGCTGAAACCGTCACCCACGCCCTCTACCCTGTCGCCGCCGACCAAAAGCACGAGCTCCTCCTCGGCCTTCTCGAAAAGACGCACTACGAAAGCGTCATCGTGTTTTGTCGCACCCGGATGGGATCCGATCGCGTGGCGGGGAGCCTTTCCAACCTGCCCCATGCCGTGGGCGTTTTGCACTCCGACCGTTCTCAAACGGATCGCACCGAGGCGTTGGCCGGATTTCGTTCCGGCAAATATCCGATTCTCGTGGCGACCGATATCGCCGCCCGCGGGCTCGACATCGCAGGCGTCACCCATGTGATCAACTACGATGTCCCCCAACATCCCGAGGATTATGTCCACCGAATCGGTCGGACCGGCCGCGCGGCCAAAGAGGGTGATGCCCTGACCCTCTTTGTTGCCGAGGAGCTCCCCCACGTGGAGGCGATCGAACGCATGCTGGGCCAAAAGTTGCCCCGAAAGAAACTGGAGAACTTCCCCTACCGTTTCACCGCCCTTTTTGAAGAAGGCCATACCGTGGCCCAAACCCGGATGAGGGGAGTCCGCACCCACCGCGGATACACCTTCGGCGCACGGCGCAGATAGGTTTAAAAGAGCCGCCGAGGCTGACAATCACCCCATCGACAACTTGGCGGGCTAAAGCCCGCCCTACATTCGCCTTAACTTCAAATCTATGTGGGGCGGCCCTTGTGGCCGCCACGGCTACTTTTCGCCCCCACCTTCAGCCTCAGAGCATTCAACCTGATAAATCCTGTCGCATCATCCTGATTGTAAGCCCTGGTCGGATCCCCCTCCATCGTGGCAATCTCCGGATTGTAGAGGCTCAGTCTCGACTTTCTGCCTCCCGCGTAGACTCCCCCTTTGTATAGCTTCACCCTCACAGTTCCCGTCACACTCTTCTGGCTCTCTTCCACCAGGGCCTGCAA
Organism: Verrucomicrobiota bacterium; assembly: GCA_009927835.1. GTDB lineage: Bacteria > Verrucomicrobiota > Verrucomicrobiia > Methylacidiphilales > Verrucolacustridaceae > Verrucolacustris. Next base: position 9,538 of record RFMG01000265.1, read on the forward strand.
CGCCAGCCGTTCCGGTGCGAACCAGAAACCGTAATAGACCAGTTCGCTGTACTTCGGGATCAAACTGTCCCGCAGATGCATCACCTCCCGATCCATCGTCAGACTCTCCATCTGCCGGTGCGCAAAATGCAAAATCGCCCCGCCCGGAGTCTCGTACACTCCCCGGCTCTTCATTCCGACAAACCGGTTCTCCACCATATCCACCCGTCCCACCCCATGTTTCCCACCCAGCTTGTTCAGCGCTCTCATGATCCCCAGGGGCGAGAGTTTTTTCCCATTCACCGCAATGCAATCGCCCTTACGGAACTCCAAGGTCACATACTCCGCCTTGTTGGGCGCCTCCTCAGGCGAAACGGAAAGGGTGAACATTTTCCTGTTCGACGGCGCAAACGCATCAAACCAAGGATCCTCCAGAATTCCTGCCTCGTACGAGATATGAAGCAGATTCCGATCCATCGAGTACGGCTTTTTTGCCGTCGCTTGCACGGGAATCTTTCGCTGTTCGCAGTACCGGATCATCTCCGCCCTTCCAGGGAACCGTTTCCGGAACCGCTCATCCCTCCAAGGAGCAATCACCTCCACATCCGGAGCCAAAGCCGCCGAGGTCAGCTCAAACCGAACCTGATCGTTCCCCTTCCCCGTCGCTCCATGAGCAATGGCCTGGGCTTTCTCTTTTCGCGCAATCTCGACCATTCGCTTCGCAATCAGAGGTCGTGCAATCGAGGTGCCCAGGAAATATTGCCCCTCGTATATCGCCCCCGCCCGCATCATCGGAAAGATAAAATCCTTCGCAAACTCCTCCTGAAGATTATCAATGTAGATTTTGGAAGCCCCTGTCCTGGCCGCCTTGGCTTTCAGCCCATGTAACTCCTCGTCTTGACCAATATCCGCACAAAAGGCGATCACCTCGGCCCGATAGGTCTCCTTAAGCCAAGCCAACAACACAGAGGTATCCAGACCTCCGGAGTAGGCGAGGACGATTTTCATAAGAGGAGCAGAGCGCAGATCCCCTTTGGGATCAAGCCGCTACCGGTTGGGACTTGCGGGCTGTCCCCTTGATCTTGGCCAGGTGAGGCAACAGCTTTTCCTTCGCCGCCTTCACGCTCAACCCGTACCGCACGCGCAAATCATCCGGCTTACCGTGATCCACAAACTCGTCCGGCCATCCGATCCGCACCACAGGTGTCGTCATTCCAAGGTTGGAAACCTCCTCCAAAATGGCACTTCCAAAGCCCCCCCTGATGACGTGATCTTCGAAGGTCACGATCACATCGGCACTCTGACCGAAAAGCTGCAGAAGGGCGGTATCGATCGGCTTCGCAAAGCGCGCATTGATCACCGCCGCCTCGATCCCCTCCTCTTTTTTCAAATCATCGGAAAGCTGCATCGCCATCGGCAACATCTGACCGTACGACCAGATCACAACTTTTTGCCCATGCCGGATCACCTCCGCCTTGCCGATCGGCAGTGCCAACGGGGTCTTTTTGATGGCGGCATTCGGACCAATTCCGCGGGGATAGCGGATGGCAATCGGACCATTATGGAGACTGGCGGTGTAGAGCATGTCCACGAACTCGTCTTCGTCCTTGGGCGACATATGCACCAAGTTCGGCACGCCCCGCAGATAGGAGATGTCAAAAAGCCCGTGGTGGGTGGGGCCGTCATCGCCGGACAATCCTCCGCGGTCCATACAGAACACCACGGGCAGATTTTGCAGACACACATCGTGGATGATCTGGTCGTAGGCACGCTGCAGGAAGGTGGAGTAGATCGCACAGAAGGGCTTGAAGCCTTTCGTCGCCATCCCAGCGGCAAAAAGTACCGCGTGCTCCTCCGCGATACCCACATCAAAGTACCGGTCCAAATGCTTCGGCTGGAAACGATCCAGCCCCGTCCCATTCGGCATGGCTCCCGTGATGGCCACAATCCTCGGATCGTTGTCCGCCATTTTGGAAAGATGGTCCGCAAAGACCTCGCTGTAGGTCGGTTGACCCAAGGCTTTCGTTTCACCCGTTTCGGGGTCATACGGTCCAAGACCATGAAACTTTTTCTGCTTCGCCATCGCGGGTTCGTATCCCTTGCCCTTGGTCGTCACCACATGAAGAATGACAGGAAAATTCTGGGTCTTCAGAAATTCGAACATTTTGATCAAGTTCGGGATGTCGTGACCATCCACCGGCCCGTAATACGTCACCCCCAGCTCCTCGAAAATGACGCTCGGGAAAATCATCCCCTTCACATGCTCCTCCGCCCGCCGGGCGACCTTGAGCGCCTTCGTTCCTCCCAGCTTCTCAATGAAGTGGGCGGCCCTCTCGTGAAGATGGATAAACCGGGAATCAGTGGTGATCTTGTTCAGATACCCTGCGATCGCCCCGACGTTCTTGTCGATCGACCACTTATTATCGTTCAGAATCGTGATCAGGCGCTTCGTGTGATGGGAAACATTGTTCAGCGCCTCAAACGTCACCCCACAGGTGAAGGCGGCATCCCCCGCCAGACAAACCACGTGCTCCTTTCCCCCACGCATGTCCCGGGCGGAGGCCATGCCAAGGGCCGCGGACAAGGCCGTGCCGGCATG
>RFMG01000139.1 GCA_009927835.1 Verrucomicrobiota bacterium
CATTCTCATCCTCCGATTCGTTCCGGAGTTGCCCCACCCCACGACGTGTGTATTTTTCTAACCCAATGGCTGACAAGACCCGCATCCTCAAGGAAAACATCCCCGGGAAATGGTACGTCGACGACAGTTGTACCCCGTGCCACGTATGCCTCGAGGAGGCGCCGAAGCTTTTGAAATACAACGAGGATCAAACCTACGTCTATTTCTTCAAGCAGCCCGAGACACCGGAGGAGACCGACTCCGCCCAACGAGCCCTGGAGATCTGCCCCACCGGCTCCATCGGAAACGATAATTAACCATGTCCGCATCCCCCTCCCCTACTCTTCCTGCCACGTTCAGCCGAACCAACCCCTTCGCCTCCCAGCTTCGCGAAAATCGCCCCCTGAACCAAAAAGGTTCAATCAAGGACACCCGGCACATCGTCATCGAATTGGGCTCCTCCGGCCCAACCTACCAGTGCGGGGACTCCCTGGGCGTGCTCCCCAGGAATCCCGAGACACTCGTCCGTGAGTTCACCCAAAAATTGGGTCTTCATGATGATGCCAACCTGCACGAAACGCTCGCCACATCGGCCATCCTGAATCGCGTCGGAAAAAAGTTCGTGAAAGCGGTGGCGGAGAAGGCCCCAGGGGCTGCCAAGGATAAATTGCAGGCCATATGTGCCGACGAAAAGAAACTGGAGGAGTACGTTTTTGACCGGGATGTCGTCGATGTTCTGCAGGATGCCCCGGGAGTTCACCTCGAGCCCTCGGAAATTCCGGGCCTTTTGAACAAAATTGCCCCCCGGCTCTACTCCATCGCTTCGTCTCCCGACCACTCCCACGGCGAGGTTCACCTGACCGTCGCCGTTGTCCAATACTCTTCCCATGGTCGCACCAAACAGGGGCTCGCCTCGGGATATCTCGCCAATTTGCCCGAGAAGTCCTCCGTCCCTGTATATGTCCAACCCACCCGGCACTTTCATCTGCCCGCACCCGATCGGGATATCATCATGATCGGCCCCGGGACCGGAATCGCACCGTTTCGGGCCTTTCTCCAACATCGGTCCAAGCATGGCCACACAGGGCGGAACTGGCTCTTTTTTGGGGATCAACACGCAAAGACCGACTTCCTTTACGGCGACGAATTCGCAGCCGCACAAAAATCCGGACACCTCCATAAACTTTCCACCGCCTTCTCCCGGGATCAGGCGGAGAAGGTCTACGTTCAGCACCGAATGGAGGAGGAGGGCGCTGAGCTCTGGCGCTGGCTGGAACAGGGCGCCTACTTCTACGTGTGTGGAGATGCCAAGCGGATGGCCAAGGATGTCCATGCCGCCCTGCTCAAAATCGTGTCCCAACACGGCGGCAAAACACCCGAACAAGCCGAGGAGTGGGTCTCGGTCACCTTCGCCAAAACAGAAAAACGGTATCTGAAAGACGTTTACTAAAATCCCATGGCCCGTCGCTCCCCATCGGGAAATCTTTACGTGGGTCTGGTTGCGGGGTGTCTTATCCTCGTGGGCGCGGCCCTGTACCTGCGGGATCGGGGAATGTTGCGGTTGCCCCAACCCGCCCAAAAAGCTCCTGCCCAGAGGGCGGAGGACCTCGCCAAAAAGTATCCCGGTGCCGAAGTTTTTTCCTCTCCCGAAAGCACCCCACCCCTGGATAAAAAAAAACGGTAGCGGAGGGGCTTCCCCCCGAAGCGCAGTCCGCATCGGCGGATTTGGCGCGTAGGACGGGCCCGGAAAGCGAAGAAGGGGCTGCCCCACCCAAGATCACCTCCCCCGCTCCTGCGTACGGCCCCCCGCCGCCTCCCATGGGAAAGGAGGTCCGCCGGGCTGAACCCATTGCCACCGATCGACCCCGCGATACGGTTGAGATGGCCGGATGGCAAACCCTTCTCGACCGGCTCAACTTTTCCTGCGGCACAATTGATGGTCATTTTGCAAAACGGAGCCGCCGCGCCATCACCCAATTTCAAATCCATCGCGGGCTGGCCACCACGGGAGAAATCGATATCGAAACCCGCATCAACCTCGGGAAACCCGGGGATGCTTACACGGACTACACCCTGACCGTGGAGGATCTGCAGCACGTCATCCCCAAACCCAAAGGATTCCTCGAGATGAGCAAAGTTCCGGTCCTTGATTTTAACGACCCCTGGGAAATGCTTTCCGAGAAAACCCACTCCACTCCCTCTTTTTTGAAGGAGTTGAACCCCGGAGTCACCAATCTGGTCGCCGGCACCCAGCTCACCCTCCCCAACCTGGAGGGCACGCGGAAACTCCCCCCCGTCTCCAGGATCGTCATCATGATTTCCGAAACCACCCTCCTTGCCTTTGACACAAATAACAAGGTGGTGGCCTGCTTTCCCTGCTCCATCGCGGCGGATAAAACCAAGGTTCCCAATCAACCCCTCACAGTTGCCAATGTGGCGCCCAACCCCAATTACACGGTCGATCCCAAAGTTTTAATCCAGGCCGCGAAGCAGGAAGGCATCACCAACAAACTTGTCCTTCCCCCCGGCCCGAATAACCCGGTCGGCACCGCTTGGATCGGTCTCTCTCTTCAGGGATATGGGATTCACGGGACTCCGGAGCCTGAGGAGATTTCCAGGACCGGTTCCCACGGCTGTTTCCGCCTCGCCAACTGGAATGCCACCAAGCTGGTCCGTGCCGTCCGACCCGGCGTTTCCGTTGAGGTGGTGCCTTAAAATTTTACCGGTCGAGGCAAGGGCTGCGCACAGGCTGTTTTTCCAGCTTCATCCAAACCGGCCAATGGTCACCCGGAAGATCCGGACTCTGCATCACACCCGCTTTCCACCTCTGAGTTCCCATTTGGCCAACCCATCCCGGCGAAAGCAAGATATGGTCAAAATCGGTTGCCGGATATTTTTGTGTTGGATCCGGTCGAACGGTCGCCCCCGCAGGCCACGGCAATCCCGCCGTGACCGAGACCCATCCCTCCTCCAGCAAATTGTGAATCGTCCTTTCCCCCCGAAATTCGGGATTTTTCAGGGAGGAGTTGAAGTCACCGGCAAGGAGAACCGCATCTTTTTCCGGACTCAACCCGCGCCTGCGCCAATCCAACCGAAGATAATCGATCGCTCTCTCCCTGCGCCTCGCCATTCCCTCCCGCCCGCCGCGGTTGCTTTTGAGATGCACCGCGTACGCCGTCCACGTTTCCCCTGAGCTCGTTCTCCACATGACTCCCAAAAAACCGCGGACCGGACGATCCGGTGACATGGGCAGGTTGCCAAAATCCATCTCCCATGCCTCCACCCAGGGGACCCGACTACAGATTGCCAAGTTTTGAGGGGGAAGTTTTTCGCCCTCATCCGCCGCCCGGGAAAAACGCGTCACGGCCTGCCAAGGGAGCTCAGGCACACTCCTTTTTAACGCATCAGCATCCAAAACCTCCTCCAAGATCGCCACGTCTGGCTTCCACCTCCCCAGCCACTTTTTCACATCCCTCTCATGGTCCGCCTTTGCGACAGGATTGGCAGTGGGAGTGTGACCTGGAAACCATTGGAGATTCCACGTGATCCACTGCTTGGGCAGGCTTACAGGGTGGGGGTAGAACGGAGGGCCTGAAATCTCAGGGACAACCCACAGCGGAGCTGGGAGTGGCAATCCGCCAGAGCCATCGGCCAAGGTTGAAAACCAAACCCATAAACAAAACCATATCCGCATGAGGGATATGACTACAAAAAACGGAAAAGGGTTCGTTGAAACCTACGGTTTGAAATCAGCTACTCTGTCTCGGTTCGCAAAGATGGTTCGGATATCACGGGACTCACCTTGCTCAAAGGTTGCTGTGCTTTGCCACGATCCCGGATCTCCAGCCACTCCCTCTTTTCACTCCTCTGGTTTGCCCACACCAAACCTCCAACCACAACCCCCAGCCCAACAAGAAAAATGAATCCCTGAACCTTGATCTTGAATCCGCAATCCAGCCGGTCCCACAGTTCGTCCAGATGATGACGTATCGTGAAACCTTTTTTATACTTTAGTACTTTTGGCATATATCATTGCGAATCAATCACATCTTATCACTTCTTTTATTGGCACTCATCCCGCTTCAGGCAATTAAAAAATTCTGAATTTCTTACGCTCGTCGGTGATCTATTTTTGAGTAAGGTTGAGTCACGGGCCTGTGGCGAAACTGGCAGACGCGACAGACTTAGGATCTGTTGGGGTAACCCATGGAGGTTCGAGTCCTCTCAGGCCCATTTTATTCCCCCTTGTTCTCAACTCATTTTCCCATGACATCCTCATGTCTTGGGGCCCCCACGATTCTCCCCGATTCTAGCCCTCATGGTCGTGGGTTTACCAAAATCAGTCCGTTGGGGTGTATCGACACTACTTCTCCTTCTTACAACCGTCTTTCCCCTCCGCGCCATGGACGAGGAAACCGCAAAAACGATCGCTGATTTGAGAGCTCAAATGCAGTCCCTGATGGACGAGGTCAAGAAACTGAAAAGCCAACAAAACGCCGATACCTCTCCCGCCCGGCTGCGTCCCCCGGCCGAGGATCAGCAGCAAAAGAAAACTAGCTCCGTTCCCCTTCATCCCCACCCCATTGGATACACTCCTTTTTTACCCCCCGAGGCCAGAGAGCAGACCTCCATGGAACAGCAGGTCGAAGGAACCACCGAATTCGCGCCCAAAACCCAGCAGCTGGAAAAGATGAATCTGCCCATGATCGACGTTTCAGAAAACGGTCTCATCTTCCGGTCCGAGGACAATCATCACCTGATCCGCCTCGGTGGCTTGCTTCAGTTCGACGACCGGGAGTTTGTCGACGCGGGAACCCCGGATATGTCGAAGTTCCTGATCCGACGGGCCCGTCCTTACGCCTCGGGCTACTTCTACGACGAGTGGGAGTACCGTTTTGCTCCGGAATTTGCGCTGTCCGCACCCAATGCCACCGCTTACCAAACCACCATCGCCGACGCATTTATCAACTACGACCCCATCGAGGAGATCCAGGTTCAGGTCGGTAAGTTTACGGTTCCCGTGGGCCTGGAAACACTCACCCCTGCCGCGTTCCTACCCTTTTCCGAGCGATCCCTCACATCCAATTTGATCCCCAACCGCGATCTCGGAGTCATGACCCATGGATCCCTTTTCTCTGAAAAGGTTTCGTGGGCGGCCATGGTGGGTGCGGGAGCCCGCAACGACACCGTGCAAAGTGGGCTGGATTACGGAAGCGGTCCCGTGGGCTACTTCCGCATTTACAGCCAACCTTTTCGGGGCGAGATGGAGGTTCCGGAGGAACTCCGCGGCCTTCATCTGGGGGTCGGCGGGAGCATTGGCTGGCAGACACAAATCTCCTCCATTGCCTCCTCCAACCTCTTCCAAAACTACAGCACCGATGGCGGAAACACCTTTCTCAGCTTTCCAAACGGCCTCGGCGTCGAGGGCGAAGTCTGGAGGATCAGCCCCCAACTTTACTATAATTACGGGCCCGTCGAGTGCTGGGCTGAATTCACGGCCGAACAGCAGGGCGTCAACACCTCTGGAGTCTACGGTTCCTCTGGCGGGGGGTTCACCAACTACCAGACCACCGCTTGGGATATTGTGCTGGATTGGGTGATCACAGGCGAGCACGCATCCCTCGGCGGCGTGGTCCCCGAAAAGCCCCTGAATTTCGAAACCGGGGACATCGGCGCCTGGGAGCTTGCCCTGCGGTACGATGGATTGGCCGCCGGGGCAAACATGTTTCGACCCATCGCGCAGGGGGGATTGGGCATCTCCCAGACGGAGAGCGCAACGGGAGTGAATGGAGCTTCCCTGGGCCTCAACTGGTATCCCAACCGGATCGTTCGGATCGGACTGACCATCGAGTACAACGCCTTTACGGGCGGAGGAGCCCAAGGCACAGTGGTGGAAAATAATGAGTTCGGGTTCATCACCCGCCTCCAGCTTCTCTACTGATTCGCTTGCCGTGCCAGCCGTCCGTCCCCCTTTTTTTCTTCCCTCTCCTCACTTTCCCCGCCGAACCGATGATCCCGATACAGGGTGATCGAAACATCCTTGTTGCGCCGGACACACTCCTTGATCGCCTCAGGCTCCTTCTCGCACCAGAGCAGGGTCTTCCAGCTGGTCAGATGCTTTGGCTTGTGAAAATCGCTTCCGGCAATCAGAGGCAACTTTTTCAAACCCACCGGGTTGAAAAGATCATCCCGATTCCCGATCTCCCACGCGTCGATCAACGGACGGAACTCCTCCTGCCTTTCCCACAAATAAAGGGTGTCCTTCCCCCAGGCCGAGCTCATGTGATGCGGATGAGCTGCAATCGTCAATCCCCCTTGCTCCCGGATTTCGAGACAGATCTCCTTGAGCGATAACGCCGGATCGATCGGCTTCTGGAGATCCACCCCCAGCAGGTGAGCCGAGCCCTTCGCTGTCAGCCCATCATGGTTGAACTCCAGCCCGGGAAATAAAATCATCCTGTATTTCGTCCACGCCCGGTTTCTCTCCTCGCCCAAAGCGCGAAAATAATCGGGAAGATCCTCCGCCGTGAGCACCAGGCCCGACATGTTCGCTAACCGACCCAGCAACCGACGCCGATCCACCAGATGATCCGTCACCGCCAGGGCATCAAACCCCCGCCGCCCGTAAAAATCGACGAGCTCCCGCAAAGTCAATCGCCCGTCGGAAAATATCGTATGCGTGTGAAGATCCACCATCCGCAACCCCTTTTTCCCGGGGTGTCCATGATGAATCAGCCGTAACTCCGGCACCCTCTCGATTTCCGTCGACGCTTGTGCCATCTGGGCGATCCGATGGGCCAGTCTGTCCGTCGCCCCCAGAGAGCGAACCGCCTCCTGCCTCGAACGCCGCCCCCACTCCCGCAAGCCCACCCCACCCCCCTCCAAAGCCTGCCGGATCCGTGCCGCAATTTCCCCCGGGGAATCCGCCAACGCCCCCGCCCCCAAACGGGTGATCAATCGGCAAATCCCCTTTCGGCTGTCCGAATCCTTACCCCCCTGGACCAGAACGGCTGGACGCCCCGTGGCCAGGATTTCCCGCACACTGATTGTTCCCGGCTTCGTCACCACAAGATCATGGGATCGGATCATCCCTGCCAGATTTTTTACCCAACCATGGATCTCCAGCCTTCCCTGCGGTTCGGAAAATGCTTTTTGCAAATCCCTTCGCAACTCCTCCTCTTTTCCCACCACCGCCGTCACCTCCACCTCTTTGATTTGCAGGATTTTTTCGACCGTTCGGATCGCTTTCCGCCTCCGCGAGTTGATCAGATAGAGCACCCGAAACGGCTCCCCCTTTTTGCCCCCTCCCCTTTTTTCATCATCCCCCGTATCAAAGCTGGGACGCACAGGCCATCCCCCCGCAACCACCTCCCGGGCCTTCGGGTTCTTTTCTCTCAACTCCTTGGCCGACCCCTCATCCGCCACCCACAGAAGATCTGCCGTCACCCCGTCCCAACCCGGCAACTCCTCCGCCTCCAGCACCACCCCGACCCGCTGAAAGCCGGCCTCCGACCGATCCTGCACCCTCTCCTGAAGCGCCAGTCCGACCGCCGGATGGAAAAATACCACCACCTCCGGCCGCGCCTCCTCCAGGGTCAAAGCCACCAGTCTACGCAGTTGGGGCCAACCCGAACTCCCCAAGACGTCGATTCCCGCCCTACGAATCCACTTTCCAAACGTCTCCCCCTTTGCCTTCCCCCGTCCCATCTTTGCCGTGATCCACCCCAGCCAACTCTCGATGCCCCCCTGACCAACCTCACGGACCTCCACCCTCACCTCCGTGCCCGACTCCTCCTCCAATAGGTCCCGTAGTGCCCGAGCCACATAGTGGTGCTCCTCTTGGCCCCCCGTAAGGATCAGCACGTCTTTCACTTCTTTATGTGAATAAGTTGGGGAGAAGACAGGGCAAGTCTTCGAAAGTTACAATTTGATGCCAAAAGTTAGGCTTTTTATTCCAATTCCTTCCCTTTTGAAACTAGGGCTTTACGCCATTTTTAAACTTTGTTTCCAACCTGCTCCTTGCCTCACCCTCCAGCCTTTTCCTCAATGGGGATAACTCCTCCCGAATCGCCTTTTCCGTCGCAATTTTCTCCATCCAGTAGGCCCGGACAAAAGCCTGCTCGTTTTCCGGTCGCACGTCGAACTGGAACTCCTGCGCGACACCCAGGGCCTCTTTGCTCGATTTCATCCAAAATTCATCGATCCGCTCCATCAGTCTCAACCTCTGCTCCTCCGACAATTTCCCGTACATCGGCCATGCCTGCAGCTGTTTCTCCAACTGCTCCCGTGGAACGAGGGCGAGCGTCATGATCTGAATAAAACGCCCCTCATCCTGCGGGCCTGCCCAAAACTGCCCCCTCTCCCGCTGGATCATATCCCGCTTGGGCACAAAGGGCCCATCCGGAACACGGGGTGGCCGAGGTTTCGCTGATTTCGTCCCAGGGTCCCCCTCTTGCGCAAGCAATGGAATCCCCCACAACACGGCTCCCAAGAGGAAAAAGATGACCCTCCTGCTCATAGTCCGGCCCACCAACGACTCTCCCGATCCTCCTCAACCAGAGCATTCAAGGCGGCGAAAACCTCAGAATCCTGAATCGTAGGCTGACGTTCCCAACGAAACCAACCGAACGCCAGTAACGCCACCCCCGTCCCGATCCAAACCCACCGAGGCAGTGCAAACCAACATCTCTTCCCCTCCTCCTCCCGACGTAGCCGAGCAATCGTCCTCGCCGCAAACCAGGCCGGTGCCTTGGGCACAGGGGCCAAGGCCCACAGTTTGCCCAACTCCCCACCCAAGCTCTCCGCCCCATCTCCAACCTTGTCTCTCTTTTTCCTCATATGGATTAGACTTCCCTTCTTCTAACTCGGTTCGGTTAAAAAAGCAGATAGCTTTATTTTCAAGTTTTCACGTGCTCTGGACATCAACGACTTAGCACCAAGCTCGCTGATTCCCAAGATTTCTCCAATCTCAGAAAAATCCATATCCTCATGTTCCCTGAGATGCACAACCAACCTCTGCTTCATCGGTAAACGGGCACAAGCCGCCTCCACGGCCCGGATCAACTCCTTGCCCGAAAGATCCTCCCTGGGTGTCCTTTCCTGGACCGACTCTTTCCGCAAAATCGGATCCTCCGTCTCCTCATCCACGATCTCGTCCGATACCTCCATCCGCTTGGACCGCCCCTCACAAAAGGTGAACACCAGATTTCTTGTCACCGTCATCAGCCAGGTGGTGAACTTCGCCTCGGCACGGTACTTCGGTGCCGCCCTCCAGATCCGTAAAAAAACCTGTTGGGCCAGGTCCTCCACATCCGGTCCCGCACCCCCGATCATCCGAGCCACCGTTCCATACACGCGATCCTGATGCCTCACGATCAACTCCCGCAGCGCCTCCTCGTCTCCCTCCGCCATTCGCCGCACCAGCGCATCGTCGATCTCGTTCTCCCGATCTTCCCCCATCGATTATCCCCCCGCCACCACACGGACAAACTCCAGCCGATCCCCGTGCTCCACTCTCCTTTGGTCCCACTCTTGCCGTAATAGCGCCTCCCCGTTCCTCTCCACCAGCACACTGGATGGCTCGAGTTTCATTTCCCGAACCATCTCCGCCACGGTTTGACTTGGCCGAACCTGTCGGGCTTTCCCGTTGGCAAAAATCGTCACCATCGCCGTGATTTTCCTATCCCGCCAAGGCCTGATCCCAATCTTTCCAGACAGGGTCGATGCCCCGCCGCCGCAGCTCCCGGCTCAACTCCTCCGGACTTCTCTCGTCCGATACCTCAAACTGCTCCGTCGCCTCCGCTCCCTCCTCCTCGTTTGCCTCCAACGCCACTTCCCGACCCCGGACCGTTCGGTGGAGCCTCTCCCTTCCCGCTCCCGTATAACCGCCTGGGTCGGTCTCCGAACCCGCACTCATCATCGTTACTCCCAAATCCATCAACCCATTCCGCAACTTTGCCGGTTCTCTCGTCGACAAAACAATCCCCACCTGCGGGAACGCCACGCGAAACGCGCAGATCGCGCGGACAAAATCCCGGTCCGACATGCCCACCCGTGGCTGGAATCCTCCCGCCGCCGGCCGCAACCGGGGCAACGCCAAGGTGATCTGCGCTTTCCACCCCACCTTCATCAGATGGGAAACGTGGGCCGCCAACGCCACCAACTCCCTTCTCCAATCCGCCAATCCCACCAACACCCCCAATCCAATCCTGCGAAATCCCGCCTGATAACCCCGCTCCGGGCCTCCCAATCTTTCATCAAAATTTCGTTTCGGCCCGGAGACGTGCATCTCCGCATACGCCGCCCGATCGTAACTCTCCTGGTACAGGACCAACCCCTCCGCCCCCGCCTCCACAATGTCCCGGTACTCCGCCGTCTCCAGGGGGGCCACCTCAATCGCAACGGAGGGAAACAGCCTCGCCGACCTCCTGACCGTCTCAACCAAATAGGAAACAGGGACTTCCCGGGGATGCTCCCCGCTGACCAAAAGAACATTTCGAAACCCCAGCCCTGCCAGATGCCTCGCCTCCCCCTCCACCTCCTCCGGCGTTAAGGTCACTCTCCGAATCGGGTTATCTTTCGAAAATCCGCAATACCGGCATGTGTTCACACACTCGTTCGAGAGATACAGCGGCGCAAACAAACGCATGGTTCGACCAAAGTTTTTTCGGGTCTCGGCCCGGGCCTGCTCCGCCAGCGACTCGAGACGTTTCGGCCCGAACATCTCCTCCTCGAACCGTTCCACCGCCCTCGACCTGGAAAAGGGCAACCCCTCCAGCGGATCTCCCGGAGTTCCACTCATTCGTCAAGAAAACCGGTCAGGGGACTTGTCGCCGAAGCCGTCCGACCCGTCGGCCCCAGTCCCGCCTCATATCCCGCTCGTCCCGCCTCCACCCCCAGGCGAAACGCCCTGGCCATCGCGGCCGGATCCTCCGCCACGGCAATCGCGGTGTTGATCAAAACCGCATCCGCCCCCATCTCCAACGCCTCCGCCGCATGCGACGGCGCCCCCAAACCCGCATCCACAATCACGGGAACTCGGGACTGTTCGATGATGATCCCGATCTGAGCCCGCGTCTCGATCCCCCGATTCGAACCGATGGGTGCGCCCAGCGGCATCACCGTCGCCGCACCCGCCTCCTCCAACCTTTTCGCCAGCACGGGGTCCGCATTGATATAGGGGAGAACCGTAAACCCCTCCTTCACGAGAATCTCCGTCGCCTTCAATGTCTCGATCGGATCCGGCAGGAGATATCGGGGATCGGGATGAATCTCCAGCTTCACCCACTTCGGCAATCCCGCCGCCACCGCCAAGCGGGCCAAACGCACCGCCTCATCCGCGTTCATCGCCCCGCTCGTGTTGGCCAATACCAGATACTTTTTCGGGTCGATCTCCTCCAGCATGTCCGCCTGCGGATCTTTCAGCCCGGTGAGATCCACCCGCCGCAACGCCACCGTGACGATTTCCGCCCCGCTCGCCTCCAGGGCGGATTGCATCGAACGGATGGAGGAAAACTTGCCTGTCCCGATGAGCAGCCGGGAGCGGAACTCCCGATCCCCAATCCTCCACGGATCCAAACCCTGCACCATCATGGACATCCCGCCACCTTACGCTAACCCAACCTGCCATTCCAGCCTGCTCCCACTCCCCTTCTGGGAAAAAATAGGATTCAAATGATACGCTTGCCTTGCCCACCCAAACTTCGTCATATCTTTGTCCGGTGAACCCTCAAACCTTCTGGAAATCCCGGCTTCCCGTCGTTGAAAAAGCCCTGGATCGCCTGATCTCCCCGAACGCAAAACCACCCCGGATTCACCAAGCCATGCGGTACAGCCTCCTCGCGGGGGGGAAACGCCTCCGTCCCATTCTTTGCCTCGCCGCCGCCCGGGCCGTCGGGGGAAAGGAGTCCCACGCCCTTCCCGCAGCCTGTGCCGTCGAGTGCATTCACACCTACTCGCTGATCCATGACGATCTTCCGTGCATGGATGATGACAACTTCCGCCGGGGACGACCCACCAGCCACCGCGTCTTCGGGGAAGCCGTTGCCGTCCTCGCCGGAGACGCTCTTCTCACCCAGGCGTTCGCCTCGGTCGCCCGGACCCCGCCCAACCGCCGCTACTCCCCCGCGGACCTGGTCTCCGAACTTGCCCATGCCTCGGGTAGTCTCGGCCTCATCGCCGGCCAGGTCCTCGACCTCGACTCCGAAAAAAAACGTGTCCCGCTGAAAAAGCTCGTCGAAATTCACCGCGCCAAGACCGGAGCTCTCATCACCACCTCGCTGCGGCTCGGCGCAATGTCTGCCGCAGCCTCCGCCCGATCCCTACGCCACTTGAGCCGCTTTGGCCAAGCCCTCGGATTGGCCTTTCAGGTCATCGACGATATTTTGGATATCACCTCCACGAGGGAAAAACTCGGCAAAAGCATCGGAAAGGATCGGTCCTCCGGAAAAGCCACCTACCCCCGCCTCCTCGGACTCGCCGGAGCGCAGCGGGAGGCCGATCGTCTGACCGCCACCGCACGCGCGGCCCTACGCCCCCTCGGATCCTCCGCCGCCCCCCTTCTCGCGATCGCCGATACCCTTCTGCGCCGCGATCATTGATTTCCGCCTCGTCCGGATCGCATCCTCCACCTCCTCCGCGGCCCGCACAGCCGCCCCCGGTCCGCCCAACTTTTTTGCCACCTCCCGAATCCGAACGGCCATGGTTTCCGCCCCTTTTGGGTTTCGGAGGATCTGAAGGGCGGCCCGTGCCAATCGCTCCGGTTCGGCCGCCCCCTGCAGAAACTCAGGCACCACTTTCTCGCCTGCCAAAACATTCACCATCGAAAGATACGGCAGTTTCACCAGCATCCGCCCCAACCCGTATGTCAGCCACGAGGCCTGATAAACCACCAGCATCGGCAACCCGGCCATCGCACACTCCAGGGTCGCCGTCCCGGAGGCCACGATCGCCATCGAACAACGGGTCAGCTGGGTCAGCGACTGCCCCGAGAGAATATCCAAACTCACCCCACTCATCGGATACTTGGCCCAAATCTCCTCCATCCTCTGCCGCGTCTCGTGACTGGCCGCCATCGAGATGAACCGGACATTTCTCTCCTCCTGCACGATGCGCTGCGCCGTCTGCAGCAAAATAGGCCAGTGCCGGTCGATCTCCTTGGTGCGGCTGCCCGGCAACAGCGCCACGCAGGGGATCTCGTCCCGCTGGGCATGGGCCTGCTCGATCCACCGGTCGGCCAATGGATGCCCCACCCACCGGGTCCTCAACCTCGGCGCATGACGGGCAAACCACTCCACCTCGAACGGAAAAATCACCAGCAACCTCTCCAAAATCCGCTCCATCGTTTTTGCCCGTCCCGCTTTCCATGCCCAAACCTGCGGACTCACGTAGTAAACAAGGGCAGGTCCGTTCCGCTCCCCGTGCAGGGCCTTGGCCAGGCGAAGGTTGAAACCGGGATAATCCACAAGAACCACCACATCCGGGTCCAGCTCCGCGATCTCGTGCTTCACCTCCCCGAAAATTTTCAGGAATTTCGGAAGATTTTTCAGAACGTCGGTCAATCCCACCACCGCATGCTTCGCCAGATCCAGACTCTGCTCCTGACCCGCCGCCTTCAACATCGGCCCGCCCACCCCAAACGCCCGTAACCTCGGGTTCTTCTTCAACTCCCTCAAAAGATCCGCCGCCAGACGGTCCCCGCTCGCCTCCCCCGCCACCAGATAGACGCGTGGCTCCCTCTCCTCAATTCCACTCATGAACCCACCGAGGTCATTTGACCGCAGATCTGCGATGCCAACTTCAACGCCTCAAAACCGTGCGATCCGCCCACCCGCGGGTCGGTGCCCTCCCGGACATTCTGCAAAAATTCCGCCAGCTGGTTTTTCAGGGGCTCCCCCTTCATCACGGGAATCTTGTCCCGCGTGATCTTGCCCTCCAGCCGCTTGTAGATCTCCCCCTCCTGCTTCATGTAGTCGAGGGAGAGATAGGCGTCGTCCTGAAACACGCGGATCTTTCGCAGCTTTTCGGGGCTGATCCGGCTGGTGGTCAGGTTGGCCACACATCCGTTGGCGAAACGAATCCTCGCGTTGGCGATATCCTCCCCTTTGCTCAACACCGGCACACCCACGGCATCCACCGAGGTCACGGGAGATCGCACCAGATGCATGATGATTTCCAAATCGTGGATCATCAGGTCCATCACCACCCCGATGTCGGTGCTCCGCCCCGGGTAGGGGGACAACCGGTGCGCCTCAATGAAACGGGGCTTCCCCAGCCTCTCCTCCAGGGCCGCAAGGACGGGATTAAAACGCTCCACATGCCCCACGGCCAACTTTGCCCCGTGCTGGTCCGCCAGCTCCACCAGCTTGCGGGCCTCCGCCGTATCCATCGCGATCGGTTTCTCCACCAGCACATGTTTTCCTTTTCTCAGGAAAGGCTCCGCGATCGCCAGATGGGTTGTGGTTGGCGTGACAATGCTGGCCGCCTCGACCGCCCCCACCATCTCGTCCAACGTCGAAAAGGCACGGGTTTTGCATTTCGCAGCTATCTTGCGGGCCGTGTCCGGGTTCGAATCGTGGACTCCCACCAGCTCCGCTTCCGCCAGCTCCGAATAAATCCGCGCATGCTCCTTGCCCATATGTCCCACCCCAGCCACCCCCACGCGAATCCTTCGACTCATCGGCCCGCCCGCCCCGCATGACCCCATACGGTGATTTTATTTCGTGTCGCCAATTTTCTCACCTCCTCCAGTTCCAAAATCAGGGTCCTCTCCGATTCCACCACAAGAACGCTCACCTTCCCCTGCGCCGCCGCTTGCAAGGTTCGGGGCCCGATCACCGGCACATCGAAACGCATATCCTGCGCCGGCGCGGTCACTTTGATCGCCACCGCTCCCCCTCCCGCCAACCCTCCGCCCCGCCGAAGGGTATCATCCGTGCCCTCAAATCCCTCCACCGCCATCACCGTCCCCTGTTTCACCACCAGGCTTTGCCCGATGTTCAATCGCGCCACCGCTTTGGCCAAAGGCCAACCAAAGGCAATCTCCCCGGAGAGGTGCTTGGGGGGATTCGGACCCGCCAGAATCCCGCGTCCGGCCAGGTGCCGCTCGACAAAGGTGGTCGCAGGCAAAACCCGGATTCCCTGCTTGCCCAACTCTGCCGCGACCGCCCCAAAAAGGGTTGCCGCATTCCGCTCCTTCAACTTCGCCAAAATCCAGAGAGCCCTCCAATCCGGCCGCAAATCGAAAAGTCTTTTCGGAGTGATCTGACCGGCAAAGATCACCTCCCGGACCCCCGCTTTTTTGAAAAAAGAGACCAGCTTGCCCAGCTGCCCGACCCTCAACCACTCGGTCGGTTGCCCCCGTGCCGCCACCCGTGCTTCCGTCTCCCCCGAAAATGCCGCAACCGCCAAGGGAATCCCTTGGGCCTTCGCCCCATCGAGAACCAAACGGGGGTAAACCCCGCGCCCCGCCACCAAACCGATCTTATCCTGGATCAAAGGGTTACACCCACCGGGGAGCGGCGAATTTCCTGGGTTGACCGATGCAGGGGTTTTGATACGATTTTGC
>RFMG01000147.1 GCA_009927835.1 Verrucomicrobiota bacterium
CCACGGGGGCTTCGATTTTGTCCATCCGGTCGATCTGCTTGAGTTTGCTCTGGGCCTGGGAGGCTTTGCTGGCCTTGGCGCGAAAGCGGTCGGCAAATTGCTGCAGGGAGGCGATCTCTTTCTGCTGGTTTTTGTAGGCGGCAAGGTGTTGCTCCTCGCGGGCGGCTTTCTCGACGACGTATTTGTCGTAGTTGCCGCGGTAGCGGTGAAGTTTGGATTGGGAGATCTCAACGATGGAGCCGACGAGTTCGTTGAGAAACTCGCGATCGTGGGAGATCATCAGGATGGCACCCGGGTACGTGCGCAGATATTCCTGGAACCAGACGAGGGATTCGAGGTCGAGGTGGTTGGTGGGTTCGTCGAGGAGAAGGAGATCGGGTTCCTGCACGAGGAGGCGGGCCAGGTGGGCGCGCATGATCCAGCCCCCGCTCAGGGCCTTGGCTTTGCGGTGGAAATCGGAGTCCCGGAAGGCAAGCCCGCTAAGGATCTGCTTGGCCCGGGGTTCCAGTTGCCAACCACCGAGCTCGGTGAAGGTATCGAGGGCTTCGTGATATTCGGGGTCCTCGAGGGTGCCGGCGGCTTCGTGGCGCTGGATCGCTTGCTGAACGCGGGACATGGCCGGGGAGGTGGCACAGGCAAGTTCAAGGATGGTCTCGTCCCCCGCGGGCGCCGATTCCTGGGGGAGAAAGCCCAGGGTGACATTTTTTTCGAGCGTGACGCGACCCTCGTCCGGGCTGGCCTCGCCGAGGATCAGGGAAAAGAGGGTGGATTTGCCCGCTCCGTTGGGGCCGACGAGGCCGATGCGGTCTTCGCGGTTGATCTGGAGGGAGACATCGCTGAAGAGGGTTCGCCCCGCGAATGACTTGCTGAGTTGAGAGAGGGTGAGCATGGGGAGAGCGGAGGGCGAAGGGCGGGTCAGAGCAGTTGTAAGGCAAGGAGCAGGGTGCGGGTGCTGATGAGAATGAGCAGGACTCCGACGAGGCGCATCATGGTTTTTGCCGGCAGGATCCTGCAGAGTTTGGCGGCGAAGGGGGCGGCGATCACGCCTCCCAGAATCAGGCCCGCGATGATGGGAAGGTTTTCGAGCTTGAGAAAAAAGAAGAAAGTCAGGGCCTGGGTGAGAGTGACAAAAAATTCGGCCATATTGACCGAGCCGATGACGTAACGGGGAGGATGGCCTTTTGCCAGAAGGGTGGAGGTCACCACGGGTCCCCATCCGCCACCCCCCACGGCATCGAGGAAGCCGCCGGCCAGAGCCAGAGGAATGGCCTGGGTGGGTTTGGTGTCGACGGCGATCGGTTTGTGATTCGAGCGCCAGAAGATGTACCCGCCCATGAGGATCAGGTAACCGCTGATCCAGGGTTTGAATTTGGCACCGTCGAAATTCGAGAGCAGGTAGGCGCCCGTGACGCCTCCGATCACTCCCGGAATGGCGAGCTCCAGGCACAGGGCTTTGTTGACATTTTCATGGAAGAGGTGGCTGATGCCGCTGACGCCGGTGGTGAAGATTTCGGAAACCTTGACGCTGTAGCTGATCATGGCGGGTGCGATGCCGAGGGCGAGAAGGAAGGTCGAGCAGGTGACTCCGTATGCCATGCCAAGTGTGCCGTCGACGATCTGGCCGGCGAGACCGACCAGGATGGCAAGGAGGAGTACGGGGGACATGAGAGCGACTCTAAGGAAAAGGGGGTTGCTGCCGAACGGAAAAAGGGGTGATGACGCGGAAGGTGGCGTCAGCCGCGCTCGATCATGGCGTAGGCACTGTGATTGTGGATGCTTTCAAAATTCTCGGCTTCGACGCGGTACCAGTTGATATCGGGATGGGCGTCACACCTCACCGATACGGCGCGGACCAGATCCTCGACGAAGACGGGATTATCATACGCGCGCTCGGTGACGTGTTTTTCGTCCGGCCGCTTGAGGAGGGAAAAGATTTCCGAGCTGGCACAGGATTCGACGAGAGCGACAAGGTCCTCGATCCAGACGGTTTTTGAGAAGGTGACTTCCAGCCGGACCTGGCCGCGTTGATTGTGGGCTCCTCGGTCGCTGATCGCCTTGCTGCACGGGCACAGGGTGGTGACAGGGACGGTGACGGCGACCTTGAAGCGGAGGTCTTTACCGTGGAGGGTCGCATCGAAGCGGGTTTGATAATCGACAAGGCCCTGGGCAGCGGTGATGGGGGCTTTTTTTTCTATGAAGTAGGGAAAATCGAGTTCGAGGTGGGCCGATTCCGCCTCGAGGCGCTTTTGGAGGGCACGGAGAATGGCGGGGATACTCTCCACATGGATGAGGCCGCCGTGTTCCTGGAGGACCTCGATAAAACGGCTCATGTGGGTGCCTTTAAATTGGTGGGGAAGATCGACGGCAAGGGCGACGGTGGCGACGGTGTTTTGGGTTGCATGGGCCCGATCCCGGACGACGATGGGGTAGCGGAGGCCTTTGACCCCGACTTTGTCGATCCGCAGGTTACGGAAATCAGGGGAAGCCTGAGTATCTTGAAGGGGGTGGGGTTGGGTGTTCATATTTTTCAAAGCATCCCGATTCTAAACGAATCTAGCTTTCGGGCAAAGGGTAAGGATTTTGACCTCTGACCCCACAATTCAAAAATGCCCTTGCAAAGCATTGATTGACAGCAATTTGCAAGACCTCTGACCCCGCAGAAGTAATTGATGGGCAATGATTTGCAGGGCTGTTTTTTGAAGATGACCTCTGACCCCAAAAATTGACAGAACCGATTTTCCGATTCGGCAGTTTAATCCCTAATGGAGAAGAAAGGGGGGCGGGCACAAAAAAGGGTCCGATGGGCGACTTGTCCCGCCGTGGAGTTCGCTTAAAAAGGGTTTTATGAATGCCCAGCGCGTTCGGGTGAAGTCAGCGGCAAGGGACTACTCGGTCTATGTCGGGGAGAAGATCCTGCCCCAAGGGCTGCAATCCCACCTCCCGCCCAAAGTTCCGGTGGCGATGCTGGTGGACGAAGGAATCGCGGCGCTGCCCCTGACTTTGGCCATCTTCGCGTGGCTGGAAAAACGAGCCTCCCGCGTGGTGCGGGTGAGAATCCCAGCAGGGGAACGGTCGAAATCGGTCGAGGAGTATGGTCGTGTGGTGCGTCAGCTTGCAGGGGCAGGCCTCACCCGGGATGGATGGATTGTGGCCGTGGGAGGCGGGGTGACGGGAGATCTGGCCGGCTTTGTGGCCGCGACCTATCTGCGTGGGCTTCCGGTGATTCAGATTCCGACGACAGTTGTCGCCATGGTGGATAGCAGTGTCGGGGGCAAGACGGGCATCGATCTACCCGAGGGAAAGAATCTGGTCGGGGCGTTCCATCCTCCGCAGGCGGTCCTTGCCGATCTGCGCTGGCTGGAATCCTTGCCGCCGGCCGAAAGGCGCGCGGGCATGGCCGAGGTCCTGAAGTACGGCGCGATTGCGGATTCGAAACTTTTTGCATCCCTGGCGAAAGGTCCGCCTCGCTCGATGAGGAAGGTGGTGAAGCGCTGTGTGGAGATCAAGGCCAAGCTGGCCGGGGAGGATGAGCGAGACCTGAAGGGGAAACGGGCGTTGTTGAATTTTGGCCACACGGTCGCGCACGGCCTCGAGGGTATCGTCGGCTACGAGGGTTTGCGGCATGGGGAAGCGGTCGCGATCGGCATGGTGGTGGCGGCGCACCTTTCGGTGAAGGCGCGGCGGTTCAAGAAAAAAGCGGCAGAGAAACTGAAGGCGGCGATCCGGGCCCACGGACTGCCCGTCACCCATCCCGAGCTGCGCTGGGATCGCCTGTCCCCCGTGATGGCACGCGACAAGAAGGCGACGACGCAGGGGATTCGTTGGGTTCTTTTGAAAAAGATCGGAAAAGCGGATCTGGTCTCGGGAGTCACAGAAAAGAAAATTCAGATGGCCTTGGAGGAAGTGAGGGAGGGAAAACTCCCGAAGGGATGACGAGGACGGAGGCCTATCTGATCCTCAACGCCCTTCGCTTGGTGGGGCCGGTGAGGGTGAGAAAGTTGCGGGAGGTGTTCGGCAGGGTGGAGGATTTGTTCGGGTTGCCCTCCGGGAAAATGGCGGGAGTGGAGGGAGTGGGGCAGGCGGTGGCGGAATCGATCCGAGAGTGGGAAACGAACTTCGATCTGGCGGCGGAGCTCAAAAAGATCGCCCAACTCAAACTACAGGTGGTGGATTGCGAGGATCCTTCGTACCCGCCGCTTTTGCGCGAAATTCATGATCCGCCGATGGTTCTTTATTATCGGGGGGATCTCGGGGCCGTTCGGGGAGCATGCGTGGGCATTGTCGGGACCCGGGAGGCGACAGGGTATGGAATCGAGCTGGCCAAAAAGTTGGGATACCAGTTGGCCTATGCGGGAGTGGGGGTGGTGAGCGGTTTGGCTCGCGGGATCGACACCGCGGCGCACCAAGGGGCGTTGGCGGCCAAGGGAAGGACGGCAGGGGTGCTGGGCTGTTCGATGGACCAGATGTATCCGCCTGAAAATCGCTCGCTGGCGGAGAAGATGGTGGAGGTGGGAGGCTGTGTGATGAGTGAGTTTTGTCTGGGAACGGCGCCGGATCGCCAGACCTTTCCGATGCGAAACCGGATTGTCAGCGGGTTAAGCAAGGGGATCCTGGTCATCGAGGCCGCCCGAGCGAGCGGGGCGATGATCACGGCCAAGCAGGCGTTGGAGCAGGGGCGACAGGTGTTTGCGGTCCCGGGGCGGGTGGATCAGGCCCAATCGGGCGGATGCCACCAGTTGCTCAAGGATGGTGCCCGGCTGGTGGAGTCGGCGGAGGATGTCCTCGCGGAGTTTGAGTTTTTGATTCCGCGGGATGAGATGCCCGTGCCGGTCATGCGGGAGGGGAATCTGGGGCCGGAGGAAAAGAAGGTGCTGGAGGGATTGGGACGGGAGGAGCTTCATCTGGACGTCCTGACGCGAAAATGCGGGTTGCCATCCCCGGTGGTGTCGGCCACCCTTCTCAAACTTGAACTGAAACATCGAGTGCGACAAATGCCCGGCAAGTACTTCACCCGCATCGATTAACCTATGGCAAAAAAACTGATCATCGCGGAAAAGCCGAGCGTGGCCAACGATTTGGCCCGGGTCCTGACCGGTTTCAAGAAGGAGGGGGAGTACTGGGAATCCGAGAATTTTGTTTTGAGCTCGGCGATCGGGCACCTGATCGAGTTGTGCAAGCCGACCGAGTACGGGAAGGGGAAAGGAAAGTGGAGTTTTGAGAGCCTGCCCCTGTTGCCCGAGGAGTTTAAGTTAAAGGTGATCGAGCGAACGGCGCCGAGGTTCGAAGTGCTGAAAAAATTGCTCCGACGCAAGGACGTGACGGGGGTGATCAATGCGTGCGACGCCGGGCGGGAGGGGGAGTTGATTTTTCGTTACGTGATGGAGGCGGCGGAGTGCAAGAAGCCGGTCCAGAGGCTTTGGCTGCAATCGATGACCCCGGCTTCCATACGGGAAGGATTTACGAAATTGCGGAAGGAGGAGGAGATGGTCCCCTTGTTGGAGGCGGCAAAATCCAGGTCGGAGAGTGATTGGCTTGTAGGAATCAACACCACCCGGGCCTTAACGGCCTTAAATTCCAAAGGGGGCGGATTTTTTCTGACGACGGCCGGCAGGGTCCAGACGCCGACCTTGAGCATCTTGGTCGAGCGGGAGCAGCAGATCCGGGCCTTTGTTCCGAAGGATTTTTGGGAGGTGCATGCGACGTTTGGAGCGAAGGCGGGCGAGTACGAGGGCAAATGGTTCGACGAGAAGTTGGCGGAGCAGAAGGCGGCGGAGAGGGGGGCGGAGCAGAGGCCGGAGCGGTTGTGGAGCAAGGAGCGGGCGGAGGAGATTGTGGGGGAGTGCCGGGGAAAAACGGGGGAGGCTCATGACGAGAAAAAGCCGGCGAGGCAGTTGTCGCCCCTGCTTTACGATCTGACGAGCCTGCAGCGCGAAGGGAACAGCCGTTTTGGTTTGTCGGCACGGCGAACGTTGCAGATTGCACAGGCCTTGTACGAGAAGCACAAGGCGATCACCTATCCCCGGACCGATTCCCGCTACCTTCCGGAGGACTATCTGGAGGTGGCAAAAACCACTTTGGAAAATTTCTCGGGGACCGAGTACGGGGAGTTTTCAAAAACGGTTCTCAAGAATGGCTGGTTGAAGCCCACGAAGCGGGTGTTCAACAGCGCCAAGGTCAGCGACCACTTTGCGATCATTCCGACCATGCAAATTCCTGAAAAACTCGATGAGATCGAGATGAAGGTGTATGCGGCGATTGTCCGGCGATTCATTGCGGTGTTCTACCCGGAGGCCATATACGAGGTGACGAACCGGATTACCCGGGTTGGAGAACACGCGTTTCGAACCGATGGGAAGATTTTGAAAGAGGCGGGCTGGTTGGCGGTGTATGGAAAAGAGGCTGTGGAGGAGGGAGGCGGGGAGGAGGGCAAGCTTTTGGTGCCCGTGGCGGAGGGGGAGAAGGTGAAGACGGTGGCGATCCTGGCCGAGGGGTTGCAGACGAAACCGCCCGCGCGTTTGACGGAGGCGACTTTGCTGAGCGCGATGGAGGGGGCGGGGAAACTGATCGAGGACGATGCCTTACGGGAGGCGATGGGGGAGAGGGGGCTGGGAACCCCGGCGACGCGGGCGGCCACCATCGAGACCCTGATTTCGGAGGAGTATGTTCGGCGGTTGGGGCGTGAGTTGATGCCCACGGCAAAGGCGTTCGGCCTGTTCGAAACCTTGGATGCCCTGGGGATCGAGATTTTGCAGTCTCCGGAAATGACGGGAGAGTGGGAGCACAAATTGAAAGAGATCGAGCATGGTCGGATGAAGCGGGAGGATTTCATGCGGGAAATCCAGAAGGTGGCGCGGGAGATCGTCGAAAAGGCCCGTGCTTTTGAAGACAAAGACCATGTGTTGAGAAAGTTGGACTTCAAGGACCCTCAATCCGGGCAGGAGTTCGAGGAAACGTTGCGGGAGTATCGGACGTTGGATCAACGGTACGCGGTGCGGAAAGTGCTGGCGGGCCGCCGGATCGAGGCGCATGAGTTTCTGGAGCTGTTGGAGAAGGGAACGATGGGGCTGGTGGATGGATTCCGCAGCCGGCTGGGGCGGCCTTTTTCCGCCGGTTTGAAACTGGGGGAGGGGCGGAAGATCGAGTTGGTTGTCGGGGAGGAAGAGGGGACGTTGGATTTCACGGGACAGGAGTCGTTGGGACAGTGTCCAGCCTGCGGGGGCAGGATGTTCATGAGCCAACTGCGGTATGTCTGCGAAAACAGCGTGGCGCAACCCTCGACCTGCACGTTCAAGGTTTCAAAAAAAATCCTGAACCGGGACATTTCTGTTTCCGAGGTGCAGGATTTGTTGAAGAACGGGAAGACAGCCCTGCTGGAAAAATTCATCTCCAACAAGACCCGGAGGCCGTTTTCGGCCTTTCTCATGTGGAAGGATGGGAAGGTCTCGTTCGACTTCCCCCCGCGGGAACCGCGCAAGCCCAAAAGCGCCAAAACGGCGAAAGCCCGGGCCGGCGCGGCCGCCTGAAAACGAAATCGAGCGAGGCGGCCGAACCACGGACGGCCGCCTTTCTGCGCCATTTGGCGGAGGAGCGGGGCCTCTCTCCCCACACCGTGCGGAATTACGGTCAAGTGCTGGGCGAGTTTCAAAAGCACCGCGGCGGGGATTGGGAGGAGGTTCGGGAGGCGGACTGCCGCACGTATCTTCACGGTTTGGCAGGGCAAGGCCGACACGGGCCGGCCTCCGTACGGCTGAGATTTTCCGCGTTGCGGACTTTTTTCCAGTGGATGCAGTCGCGCGGGGAGAGGGTCGACAATCCGGCCGTCGGCCTGCGTTTGCCCCGTCCCAGAAAAAGCCTGCCGCGTTTTTTGAGTGAGGAACAGATGGCGAATCTTTTGTCCGCACCGTGCCGTTTGCTGGAAAAAAAACCTGCCAAGTCGTCGGGGCGGAAAGAGCCGGCCTGGGCACGGTGGAGGGATGCGGCTCTCCTCGAGCTCTTGTATGGAACCGGATTGCGGCTGGGAGAGGCCTTGAGTCTTTCCTGGCGCGCCTTTCATGAGGAGGGCAGGCGGACATTGAAAGTCAGGGGCAAGGGCGGAAAAGAGCGGTTGGTGGTGCTGGGGGACGCGGTGCGGGAGGGAATGGCCCGATATGAGGAGAAATTGCCGGCGGGATGGAGGCGGGAAACGGGCGCCGCATTCTTGGGGCCGCGGGGTGAGCGGCTTTGTGCACGGGTTTTTCAAAGGAATTTGAAGGAGTATTTGGCGGAGGCACAGCTGGACCCCTCGTTGACCCCCCACAAGTTGCGTCACAGTTTTGCGACCCATCTGCTGTCCCGGGGGGCGGATCTTCGCGCGGTGCAGGAGCTCTTGGGGCACGCGCGATTGACGAGCACGGAAATTTATACCCGAGTGACGACGGAGCGCCTGCGGGGGGCCTATGGAAAGGCGCATCCCCGGGCATGAGGACGATTTTCGAGTTTTTCCTCAAGGTGGGATACAACCTGCTTTTCACCGTCGGCTTTGCGTTGAGCTGGCCGTATTTCACCTACCTGATTTGGCGGCGGCAGCCGTTTTGGGAGCGGTTGGGGGAGCGGTTGGGGCACTACCCCAAGGAGATCAAGGAGTGGTTGAAAGATCCCCGGCGTCCGGTGTGGATTCATGCGGTCAGCGTGGGGGAGATGCTGTTGGCGAGGGTGCTGGTGCGAGAGTTGCGGGCTCTGCGGCCCGATCTACGGATCCTGCTGACAACGGGCACGCCCACGGGTCGCAGGGTGGGGGAGCCGTTGTTGGATGAAACCACCCGCTTGGTGTACGTGCCGACCGATTTTTATTACTCGATGTTGCGGGCGTTTCGCAGGATCCGCCCCTCCGTCCTGATTTTGGTGGAAAACGAAATATGGCCGAACATGTTGTGGAGGGCGCGGAAGATGGGGGTGGAGGTTTTCCTGGTGAATTCGAGGTTGTCTCGGAGGAATCGCAGGCTGTTTCGCATGGCGAGGACTTTTGTCCGGCCTGTCCTTCAGTTGTTCGACTGGATTGGGGTGCAAAGTCCCGAGGACATGAGGCGATTTGCGATCGCCGGGTTTCCGGAGGAGCGCCTTCATCTCATGGGGAGCATGAAGTATGACGTGGCGGCCCTGGCGGCGGATCATCCAGGAAAGGGAGTGGAGTTAAGAAAGGCGGTTGGATGGGAAAATGGTCGGGTCGTGTTGCTGGGGGGGAGCACCCATCCGGGGGAGGAGAGGATTCTGGCGGCGATGGTGGGGAGGCTGATCAAGAAACATCCACAACTGCGACTGATGCTGGTGCCGAGGCATGTGGAGCGAACTGGCTCGATCATGCAGGAGTTGGCCGGCACGGGATTGCGGGTGGTGAGACGTTCGGAGGTCGATCGGGGCGGGGAGATGGATCCGGACATCCTGCTGGTGGACACGACGGGGGAGTTGCGGGACCTCTACCCCACCGCCGATCTGGTTTTCATCGGGAAAACGGTGACGGGAACAGGGGGACAAAACTTTCTCGAGGCAGCGCGTCATGGGCGGGCGATCGTGGCAGGGCCCCACATGGAAAACTTCATGACCCTGCGCAGGGAATTCGAGGAGGCGCAAGCCATTCGTGTGGCAGGGTCGGCCACCGAGTTGGAGGGCGAGGTGGATCGATTATTGGAGAATCAGGAGGAGCGGAGCTGTCTGGGGCGGCGCGCCTTGGAGTGTTTTCAGGGGCATTTGGGCGCCGGGAAACGATGTGCGGAGATTTTGGCGCAGAAAATTTCACATGCCGAGCGGGTCGCCCGGCAAACGTAGGCCCCCTTCTACGTCGTTCGACCGCCCGAACCCCAAGGAGGGGTGGGCGGGTGAGAGATGGCATAGAGGACAACGGCGGTCGCGGCATTGATGGAAAAGGAGTCGATGGTGTTGCTCATGGGAATCGCAACAAGCAGGTCAAGGGATTGGCGAAGGTCCGCGGACAGACCTTTGCCCTCGTTTCCGACAAAAAGGGCGACCGTTTGATCGGGGAGGGAGGCTTTGGGCAGGAGGGTCGGAGCGTCCCCCGTCGCGCCGATCGTGAAAACCTTGTGCTGATGAAGAAGGGGGAGGAGGGATTTCCTGTTCGGCAAGCGGAGGAGCGGAACGCGAAAAACACTGCCCATCGAGGTCCTGGCGGCACGGGGATGAAATGGGTCGGTTCCGCCCAAGGCGATCACGCATGCCACTCCCATGGCGTGAGCGGTTCGGATCAGGGCGCCGACATTTCCGGGATCCATCATTTCATCCAAAACCAGAATTTTGTTTCGAGCTCCGTTGGCGCCGAGATTGGCCAAAAGCTGCGGTAAATCCGGCGGGGCCGGGATTTTGGCCAAAGCCAGGATGGGGCCGAGGGTTCGACCCTCGAGAAGTTTTTCCAGCGTGGAATCGGGGATGGATGTGACCGAGGTCTTCCGCTCTTCCAGTTTTTGGAGAATCGTTTCGAGGCGGCGGGATGGATCGTCGGGCACTCTTTTCCCGATGAGGACGTGGGTGAGCGGGGTCTCCGATGCGATAGCGCGCTCCAAGAGGCGATATCCCTCCAGGGCGAAAAGACCCAGCTGGCGGCGACCCTCGACATGGAGGGCGCGCTCATAGTCGGAGACCAGTCGCGCGGGATGGGGAGGTTCGGGGGAGGGGTCTACCACTCGAGCAGGGCGCTGGACCAGGTCAGTCCGCCACCAAAGGCAACAAGGAGGACCTTGTCCCCTTTTTGCAGGGTGCCTTCGGAGCCGGCCTCGTGCAGAGCGACGGGGATGCAGGCGGCGGACATGTTTCCGTAGCGATGAACATTCACGAAGCAACGTTCGCGGGGAAATTTCAGCTTTTCCGCCAAGGCATCGATGATTCGGATATTGGCCTGATGGGAGATGACGCATTTCACGTCGGAGAGCGAAACACCCGCTTTCGCCAACGTGCGTTTCGCCGATTCAGCCATGGCCGTGACCGCCTGTTTGAAGATCTCTTTTCCTGCCATGACGATGCAATCGGGCGAGAGGGTTGCGGGGGGCTGGGTGGCTTGGCCCCGGGATTGGGGATTGTGGAGATGAAGCAGATCGGCGCTGGTTCCATCCGCCCCCCAGTCGAAGGACAAGATCCCGCGGCCGTCCGGGGAGGGCTGGAGAACCACCGCGCCCGCGCCGTCGCCGAAAAGAACACAGGTGTTGCGGTCCCGCCAGTCGACCACGGAGGACAGGCGTTCCGTTCCGACGATCAGAATATTTCGGGCTGTCCCCGAACGAAGAAACTGATCGGCCACAATGAGGGCGTACACGAAACCGGAGCAGGCGGCCTGAAGATCAAACGCAGGGCAGCCGGTTGCCCCAAGATCGGCGGAAATCCGGCAGGCGGTGGAGGGAAAAAAGGATTCCGGGGTGACGGTCGCGACAAGAATGAGATCCAAGGCGGAGGCAGGGATCTTGGCGCGGGAGAGGGCCTGTTGAGCCGCCTGAACCCCCATCCAGGTGGAGGTTTCTTTTTCCGAGGCGATGCGCCGTTCCCGAATCCCGGTGCGGGTGAAAATCCACTCGTCGGAGGTTTCGACCAGTTTCTCGAGGTCCCGGTTGGTCAGGATCCGAGCGGGCAGAAAAACTCCCGTGCCTGCCAACCGTAGGCCGGCCTCAGGCGGGGATGGCATCGGCTTGGGATTCCTTGTGGGCGCCGGCGATTTCAGCGGCACGGATGATGCGGTCGTTCACCCCGTGTTCGATGGCCTCGACGGAGACGCGGACGGCATTCCGGATCGCCTTCACGCTCGAGCTGCCGTGAGCGATGACGCAGATGCCGTTGACCCCGAGGAGGAGGGATCCGCCGTACTCCTCATAGCTGGTTTTTTTCTTGATGGCCTTGAAGGCGGCCCGCGCGAGCCAGGCTCCGGCCATCCGGAGCGGGGTTTTTTGGATTTCGTGTTTCAGCCAGTGAAAAATGGCGGCAGCGATGCTTTCGCTGGTTTTGAGGACGACGTTACCAACAAAACCGTCGCAGACCACGACCTCGACCGGGCGCTCGAAAAGATCCCGGCCCTCGATATTCCCCACAAAGTGGATGGGGGCAGAGGAGAGGAGTTTGAAGCCCTCCTTCGTCAGGCTGTTGCCCTTCACGTCCTCCGAGCCGATGGAGAGGAGTCCCACCTTGGGTTTTTTGTATCCGAGAATCTCCTCCGAGTAGATCGATCCCATCAGGGCATAGTCGAGTAGGTGCTCGGGGCGGGCGTCGAGATTTGCGCCGGCGTCGAGCAGGATAAACAGGTTGGTTTCGGTGGGCATGATGGTCGCGATGCCGGGGCGGCTGATGCCGGGAAGGGTGCGGAGCCGGATGGTGGCGGCAGCGACCATGGCGCCCGTGTGGCCGGCGGAAACGGCGGCATCGGCCAAGCCATCCCGAACCGCCTCGATAGACCGTAGAATGGAGTTGTCCCTTTTACGGCGGAGGGATTCGACGGGCGAGTCCCCCATTTCGATGACCTCCTTGCAGTGACGGACCTCGAGGCGGGACGGAATCTGGGAGTGACCGAGCTTGTTCAGCTCCTGGAGGATTCTGTTTTCCTGTCCGAACAGGAGAAGTTTTTCGATCTGAGGGAAGTGGGCGAGGGCCTCCAACGCGGCCGCAACAGGGCGTTCGGGAGCGTGATCTCCCCCCATCGCATCGAGCGCAATCTTCATGAGAAAACCCGTGAAATCACGGGACGGGGATCAGGCGGCGGGAGTCTCGATGGTGAGGACCTGACGATCGCGATACCGGCCGGTGACGGGATCGACAGCGTGGGGGAGGTGAAGATTGCCATTTTTGTCGCGACGCAGTTGGGGCAGGTCACGGCGATGCGCCGCGCGGCGCATGCGAAGGCGCATTTTGGATGTTTTGCGTTTCGGGACTCCCATGGTTTCAGTTCTCCGTTTTGAGTTGGTCCAAATCCCGCCAGACCGTGGCTCGTCTTTTTTCGGCGAAGTCGTCCTGGCTGGGGGGAGTGTAGACTTTCCCCGAGCGCGGGCAGCGACCTGCACCGTCCAACTCACAGCGGGCTGCAAGCGGAAGAGCCAGAATCATGTCCTCCCGGATGAGCGGCGTCAAGTCGAGCAAGGCCTCATCCGGGGCGGCCAAAACCTGGCAGAAGTCATTGATCTTCAGCTCCCAAGGGATGAAGTCGAGGCAGCGGGCGCAGGGGGTCTCAAAGTTCGAACTCAAGGTCCCCGTGATCGTGACTTCCTGCCCGACTTTATGGGCTTGGAGTTGGTAGTTGATTTTGTCCCAACCCCGCAGTTCCCCGACGGGAATGTCGTAATCGGAGAGGGGAAGGGAACCGGCGAGTTCGAGACCGTCTTCGGGAATTTGGCGGGGATCGATCTTCATTTCCTGGCGAAGTGCTGGCGCAGGGCGTCGGCGGCTGCGGGAGGGACAAAATCTTCCAGGGGTGCGCCGAGCCGGGCGAGCTCCCGAACGAGGTGGGAACTGATGAAAGACAAGGTTTCGCGCGGCATCAGAAAAACCGACTCCAGATCGGGATGGAGGCGGCGGTTGGTCAGAGCGAGCTGGAACTCGTACTCGAAATCGGACACAGCGCGCAGGCCACGGATCACGGCGACGGCTTTTTTGATCCGGGCAAATTCGACGAGGAGTCCGCGGAAGGAGGTCACCTGGACTTGGGAGGCCCAGGATTCGTGGCGAATGCCATCCTGCAAAAGTTGAACCCGTTGGGCGGTGGGGAAGGTGGCGTCTTTTGCGCTGTCTTCCGCGACGGCGACAATCACCTCGTCAAAGAGGCGGACAGCCCGTGCGAGGACATCCAGATGTCCCAACGTTGCGGGGTCAAACGTGCCGGGATAGATGGCGCGTTTCATCAGGGTTGGATTTTCACGCAAAGCGGGGAGCGAGGCAAGGGTCTGCATTGCGGCGAGCCTCGACGAAGCGGGGCAGGGAGTTCAGATCGGGATGGATGAGGGTATGAGCGTATCCGGACGTTTGGGCGAGCGCGGCCAGAGGGCCGGTTTGGTGGGGGTTACACTCCATCAGGAGCGTGGGGCAGAGGGTGAGAGCTTGGGGTAGGAGGCGACGGTAAAGGTCGAGTCCATCCTTTCCCCCGTCGAGGGCCACGGCGGGATCGTGACGAACCTCGGGATCGGCCGAGGCAATCTCCTCGGGCGTCAAATAGGGAAGGTTGGCGGTGAGAAGAAGGGCGGACCTGCCATGGCCATCGAGAAGATCGTTTTGCTCCCAATCCACCTTGGTTCCCTCCGGCGGGGCGGAGGCGGGCTGGGCGGAATTTTCACGGGCGAGTTGAAGGGCGTCATGCGAGATGTCGATGCCGAGGTAGTGGTGCCGGGGTTGTCGGCGGGCCAAGGCGAGGGGAATGGCACCCGTGCCGGTGCCGACGTCGATGACGAGGCCCGGAGGTTGGTTTTGCAGAATCCGGATCGCGTGTTCGACCAGAGTTTCGGTCTCGGGTCTGGGAACAAGCGCGGCTTTGCTGCAAAGCAGGCTCAGCCCGAAAAATCCGGTACTTCCGATGATATGTTGAATCGGCTCCCGGGATGCACGGCGGCGAACCAAGCCGCGCAGCTTTTCCAGCTCTGCGGCGTTGAGTTCTCTTTCAAACTGAAGGTAAAGCTGGAGGCGCGGCAACCCGAGGGCGTGGGCGATCAGAAGCTCAGACTGAAGTCGAGGGGAGGGGATTCCGTTTTTGGTGAAATGTCCGGTGGTGGCCTCGAGGACGGCGAGAAGTTTCATGCGCCCAGACCGGACTCCTCGAGGCGCCGGCGGAGGTCGTCGTCGGCGAGGGCCTGCACCAGAGGTTCGATTCTTCCCTCCATGACGAGGTTAAGGTCGTGGGAGGTGAAGCCGATGCGGTGATCGGTGAGACGGTTTTGGGGAAAGTTATAGGTGCGAATTTTTTCATTCCGTTCCCCGGTGCCGACCTGTTGACGGCGTGCGGCCTCCACTTTCCCCCGCTCCTCTTCCCTTTTTTTCTCGAGGAGGCGGGAGGCGAGGATGCGCATGGCGGTGGCGCGGTTTTTGATTTGAGAGCGGCTGTCTTGGCAACGCACGATCAGCCCCGTGGGGATGTGGAGGACCTGCACGGCGGAGTCGGTTGTGTTGACTCCTTGTCCGCCCGGGCCCCCCGAGCGGCAGACCTCCACCCGAACCTCGTCGGGGCGGATCTGAAGTTCCACTTCCTCCGCGACAGGAAGGACGGCGACCGTTGCGGTGGAGGTGTGAATCCTGCCTTGGGCCTCGGTGGCGGGGACGCGTTGAACGCGGTGGACTCCACTCTCGTGGCGCATGGCGGCAAAGACGGCCTGGCCCGACAGTTCAAACACAATTTCCTTCAAGCCTCCGAGCTCGGAGGGACTGGAGGAGAGCGGGTCGAGCTTCCAGCCCCGGGTTTCCGCGTAACGGCTGTACATTCGGAAAAGGTCCCCGGCAAAGATGGCGGCCTCGGTCCCTCCCGCACCCGCCCGGATTTCGACGATGGTGTCGCGGTGTTCATCCGGATCGGGGGGGAGAATGGAGCGAAGGACTTCGGCTTTGGCAACGCCTTCGTCCCGGGTGAGCTCTGCGGCCTCCTCCTCGGCCATTTGTCTCATTTCCGGATCCTGGGCGGAGGTGCGGAGAGCGGCATTTTCCTGCAGGCGGAAGGTCAGGGAGACGAGGCGGCGGGCGGCCTCGGTGCCTGAGCGGATTCGCGCATGCTCGCGGGCGAGGTCC
Organism: Verrucomicrobiota bacterium; assembly: GCA_009927835.1. Classification (GTDB taxonomy): domain Bacteria; phylum Verrucomicrobiota; class Verrucomicrobiia; order Methylacidiphilales; family Verrucolacustridaceae; genus Verrucolacustris. The sequence goes on from RFMG01000147.1 coordinate 15,721, forward strand.
CGGGCACGGGTGCCCTGGCGATAGAGATCCGGATCGGCCATTTCACGATCGAGTTCGTGAAGGCGGGTTTCGAGGCGGGCGAGTTGGGCGTTGGGATCCATAGGGGGGGATGCGGAGCCGCGCCCGCCCAGGAGGGCGTGGCAACGGGGAGTCCGCGAGGGGCCCTACGAGCGCTTTTTCGCCTTCGGGGCGGCGGCTGCGGCGTCGAAACGGCGGCGGAATTTTTCAACCCGGCCGGCGGTATCGACCAGCTTTTGGGTGCCGGTAAAGAAAGGGTGGCAGGAGGCGCAGATGCCCAAGCGGACCACGGCTTTTGTGGAGCGGGTTTGATAGACGGCACCGCACGCGCAGGTCATGGTGCACGCCTCGAATTTGGGATGAATTTCCGCCTTCATTGAAGGGAAATTAAAACAGACGGGAGGCCACGATGCAAGCGTTGTGCCCCCCGAAGCCGAACGAGTTGTTCATGACGATTTTGGCTTTTTGCTCCCTTGGTTTTTGAGGGATGTAATCCAGATCACATTCCGGATCGGGCTCCTCGAGGTTGATGGTGGCGGGGAGAAGATTGGTTTCGAGGGCCTTGAGGCAGATTGCCATCTCGACGGATCCGGCGGCACCCAGGAGGTGGCCGAGGCTGGATTTGGTGGAGCTGACGGCGACTTTTTTGGCGTGGGCCCCGAGGACGGACTTGATGGCCTGGGTTTCGCAGATGTCGCCTTGGGGGGTGGAGGTGCCGTGGGCGTTGATATAGTCCACCTGGTCGGGGTGCAGCCGGGCGTGTTGCAGGGCGATGCGCATGGCGCGGGCGGCGCCGGCTCCCTCGGGGGCGGGTGCCGTCAGGTGGTAGGCGTCCGCCGTGGCGCCATAGCCGAGAATTTCACCATAGATTCGGGCGCCCCGCTTTTTTGCATGTTCATATTCCTCGAGGATGATGATGCCCGCCCCCTCGCTGAGGACGAATCCGTCCCGTCCTTTGTCGAAGGGGCGGGAGGCGCGGGTCGGCTCCTCGTTCCGGGTCGAGAGGGCTTTCATTGCGCCGAATCCGCTGAGGCCGAGGCCGACGACGGCGGCCTCGCTTCCGCCGGCAATGATCAGATCGGCTTCCGATTCGCGGATCAGGCGCCAGCCCTCCCCGATGGAGTGGGTGGCGGTCGCGCAGGCGGAGACGATGGCGAAGTTGGGGCCGCGGAGACCGAAGTACATCGAGATGTGTCCGGAGGCGATATTGTTAATCATCATGGGGATCATAAACGGGGAGACTTTTTTGGGGCCCCGATCCCGGAGGATGGTGTGTTGCTCCTCGAGAGTCCTGAGGCCCCCGATGCCGGAGCCGACGAGGACGCCTGCACGGTCGAGATCGAGGTTGGCGCCCTCCAACCCCGCGTCTTTCCATGCTTCGCGAGCGGCGGCCATGGCCAAGTGGGTGTAGCGGTCGGTTCGTCGAACATCCTTGGGGTTTTGAAATGCGGGGGCGGGGTCGAAGTTCCGGACCTCCCCGGCAATGCGGCAGTCGTATCCCGTGGTATCGAAGGCGGTGACGAGGCTGATCCCGCTTTCTCCACGGATCAGGCGATCCCAGGTTTTGGGAAAATCATTGGCCAAAGGGGTGAGAGCCCCCAAACCAGTGACAACGACGCGACGCGTGCTCATGAAAAACGGGGAAAGGTGCGTCCGATCGGAAACGCTCCCGGATCGAGACGCATCCGGACCGGCGCTATTTGGACTGTTTGTCCTCGATGTACTTGACGACGTCGCCGACGGTCAGGAGTTTTTCCGCGTCGCTGTCGGGTACTTCCACGCCAAACTCCTCCTCAAAAGCCATGACGAGCTCGACGATGTCGAGGGAGTCGGCCCCAAGTCCTCGATGAACTTGGCTTCGGGCGTGACCTGCTCCGCATTGACGCTGAGTTGTTCAACGATGATGTCTTTGACTTTTTGGTCGATGGATTTTTCGCTCATGGTGTTTTTGCTCCTGTGTTTGTGAGGAGCGCAGTAAGGATTCTCGGAGGCATGAAGGCAATAAGAAAATTCGGGGGGGGGTGCCGCTTTCCCTTACATGGTCATACCGCCATCGATCGCCCAAGCTTGACCCGTGATGTAGCCCGCATCGGGGCCACAGAGAAAAGAGACCAGTCCAGCGACCTCAGCGGGGTCGCCAAATCGATTTAAAGGTATGGTAGTCAATACTTTAGATTTTAAATCCTCCTTTAAAACGGAGGTCATGTCGGTGTTGAAAAAGCCGGGGCAAACGCAGTTGCAGGTGATTCCGCGGGAGGCGAATTCGCGGGCGACCGATTGGGTAAGGCCGATCAAACCGGCTTTCGCGGCCGCATAATTTGCCTGACCCGCATTGCCGACCAGGCCGACCACGGAGCCGATGTTGATGATTCGACCCGTGCGGGCCTTGAGCATGGCGCGGGAGGCGGCACGGATCCAACGAAAGGCTCCGGTGAGATTCGTATCGATCACGGAGGACCAGTCGGCGTCCTCCATCCGCATCAGGAGGCCGTCCTTCGTGATGCCCGCATTGTTGATGAGGGCGCCGAGGGGGCCGGACTCCTTCTCCACCGCGGCAATCACCTGGTCGGCGGCGGAAGGATCGGCTATGTCGGCGGTATAAGTCCGCGCTTTTCCCCCTGCGGATTCGATCGCTTGGCGGACCTCGTGGAGTTTATCGGCTTGGCGGGCAACGAGGGCGACGGACCAGCCGTCCCGGGCCAGGCGTTCGGCGATGGCGCGACCGAGGCCGCGGCTGGCGCCGGTGACCAGGGCGGTGTGGGGATTAGCGGGGGAGGTCATGGATGACTTTCTCCAGTTCCGCCAGAGTTCCGGCGCTGTGGCAAGGAAGATTGGGAACGATTTTTTTCGCGAGGCCGGCCAAGACTCCTCCGGGCCCGAGTTCGAGCAGATGGGTGATGCCTCGGGCGGAGAGATCCTTCAGGCAGGCTTCCCAGCGGACGGTTCCGGTCACCTGATCCAGCAGGCTGGAGCGGATTTCGTCTTCCGAGGAGGCGGGGCGGCCGAGAAAATTGGAGAGAACGGGGACGGATGGCATTTTGAGCGAGGTTTTGGCGATCGCCACGGTCAGACCTTCCTTGGCCGGCTTCATCAGTGAGGAGTGATAGGCCCCGGCAACCTTGAGGGGAATCGTGCGTTTGACCCCGGCAGTTTTTGCGGCGGCCTGGGCGGCCTCGAGTTTTTCGGCGGGCCCGGACAGAACGACTTGGCCGCCTCCGTTAAGGTTGGCGACTTCCCAACCGGTGGCGGTGGCCACCTTGGTGGCGAGAGACTCATCGGCGCCCAGCAACGCGAGCATCGTGCCTTTGCGCTGGGAGCAGGCTTCCTCCATGAGGACGCCGCGGCGGGCGACGAGACGGAGACCATCCTCGGCAGAGAAAGTTCCAGCGGCGGCGTGGGCGGTGAATTCGCCGAGGGAGAGGCCAGCGGTGGCGGTGAAGGAGAAGTCGGGTTTCTTTTCCTTGAGCACGGCGAGTAGGGCGAGGCCGTGGAGGTAGAGGGCGGGTTGGCAGTAGGCGGTGCGGGTGAGGGTTTCCTCGGGACCCGATTGCAAGACGGAGGGGAAGTCGTCTGGCAGGATGTCCGCGCCGAGTTCGAGGACTTTCCGGGCGGCGGGGCAGGCCTCGGCGAGATCGGTCCCCATGCCGACCCGCTGGGCCCCTTGGCCGGAGAAGAGG
>RFMG01000012.1 GCA_009927835.1 Verrucomicrobiota bacterium
GCGGAGCTTTTCTTCGCTTCGGCCGACGAGGATGGGATCGGGCATGATCACTTCGCCCGGCTTGATCTGCACTCCGCCCTGTTTGCGGATGGCGACGATGGAGCGGATGAGGTGCTGGTTGGTGCCCATGCGTCCCGTGACGCCGTTCATGATGATTCCGACTTTGTGTTCTTTCATAGCTTTTGCCTCACGCAACGGCCGCCAAGGGCGCCACGTATATTTGGTTTAGGTTGAACGCAACGGCCGCAATGGCCGCCACGTTTTGTTTTGGGTTATGTGCTGTCGGGCGCCAAGGGCGCCCTTTTTTGACATGGCTCAGGCAAAGGCTGTTGCGTACGCCAAGTTGATTGAGATGAGGGAGTGGATTCATAGGCCGTTGACCACTCTTTCAATGCCATCTTTTAGATGGGGAACACCGAAATTGATGACAAGACCAAGCTTTCGCTTGCTGAGGCGAAGGTATGTGAGGAGTTGCTTTCCGAATAACTTCTTCATTTCCTCGGTGGATTTGAGTTCGATCATCACCTTGTCCTCTACGATTAGGTCGGCACGAAAGCCCTCAGGAATCTCCAAGTCATCTATCTGAATGGGAACCGCGACTTGTTGTTTCACGTTCCAGCCGGCTCTCTGTAAGCGGTGAAATAAAACTTTCTCATATACCGACTCCAGAAGCCCCGAACCAAGCTCTGTGTGGATCTGAAAGGAGTGATCCAGGATCGAACGAGCAATTTTGTCCTCCTCTGTTTGGAAAAAGGCCTTTCCGTCCTTTGCGAACTTGGCGTGAGTCATCAGGGTTTTTTCGTGCACTGCGGCTGAGCGCCGGCCGGAAGGGCAGGTACATCGATGCCAGCTTTTGGAAGGGTGCCTTCCAGTTCCTGTTTCCAGTGTGCGACATCGCCGGCCGGACCATAGACGTAGATCATGCGCATGGGCTTGTCTCCGGTATTGGTCAGTTGGTGGAAAACTTTGGAGGGAATGAAGACCGCTTGGCCGGTTCGCACTGCTCTGCGTTCTTCGCCGAGACACATTTCGCCCTCACCTTCGACGATGAAGTAAACCTCTTCCTGTTCCTGATTGTGCCAAGGGACCTGA
>RFMG01000144.1 GCA_009927835.1 Verrucomicrobiota bacterium
GGAGATACTCGGAATGCTGGTTAAAAAATAAACCCAGCTCGCCTGGAGGTCAAGAGCCCCGGCTGGTTATGACACACGAGGTGAAACTAGCTTTTTTTGGCTGAATCGATCTCTTTGAGATACTTCTCGGGATTCTTGTTGAAGGATTTGACGCAACCTTTGCAGCAAAAGCGGATCAGCTTGCCGTCATAGAGCGCGTCGACCGTTTCACCCATTCCTCCCAAGGCATCGTGCGAGACCACACATGTGGTGAGGGGATAGGATTTGGCCAGTTCGGCAGCCTTGGCCTTCTCCTCCGGAGTTTTGACAAGCTGGGCGGTCTTGGGGGCCGGGGATTTGCTCTCCTCCGACTTGCCCACCGAGAGAGTGGCAACGAGAAGGAAGGCAAGGAGAAGACAGGATTTTGTGTTCATGTGGTGATTGTGGCCTCAATTCTTTTTGAGGCAAGCGGGTCGTTTGCTATTTCGGCATTCGAGAGTATGTGGATTTTATGAGATCGCTCTTGCTCGGCCTAGCGCTCACAGGATTCCTTATTTCCAATCTCCCCGTGCCTGTGCAAGCGGGCGCCGTGAAAGTCCTGCTGTTGCGGTCAGACAGACCGGCCGTGCCACTCTCCCCTTGTTCCGGCCCCGTGCTCTGCCTGTCCGGGGCTCCCCGCCGCGACCTGGGCCCTGCCTTTGGGAATCGTGGTATTGCCCGCCCCCAACTCCTTCTCGGCGAGCTATAAAAGGGAACAGTTCTTGGCGCTGGCCCGCGCCGAGCGACCCCTTCTGACGCCTCCCCGAGTTCGCTCCTGATTCACGGCGTGCCCGGCAACGATTCCGGGATTTTCACGTCGGTTCTTTGAAACTTCCATCAGGAGATAAAAATATGAAATATGTTCTCTTGGCTGTGACGGTGCTCTTCACCGCAGGATTGGCTTTCGCGGCCGACTGCTGTGGGTGCAAATGCGCCAAGTGCCAACCGGGCGAATGTCAGACCTGCGACTGCGGGTGCTGAGCCTGGGGTAGGCTAGCTGGGGCGTGTATCCTCGGGGGTACACGCCCCTTTTTTTCGGTGGAGTTAGTAGCGGCGGGGAGTGCCTTTGTCGGCGAAGGGGGATGTTTTTTTGCCGCCCCGCTCCAAAGGAACAGTGGTTGACGAGGGGTTCGGTTTTTTGCCGGTGCAGCAGGAGTCGTCGGCTTTGCAGCACTCGCTGCACAACTTGGTGCAGTTGGGGGTAGGGCAGCAAGGGGCGTTTGTGGGGCAACATTCGTTGCAATGTTTACGGCATGGTTCCCCTTGGACGGGGGAGATCAAAGGAAAGAGCAGGAGGACGGGGAGGATCATGCGGGAGATGGATTTCATGATTGAAGTTTATCGTTGAGATAAGCCGGGTCAACGTCCTGCTGCGGATGAATCAAGGGATTGTAGTTGGGCGGATGCGGCGTTGGCGTCGGCGGGTCGATCGAGTTCGCGATACAGTGCTGCGAGGAGATTCCAGCCGGCGCGATTTTTCGGTTCGAGCTGTGTGGCCCGTTCGGCATGGGGAAGTGCATCGGCATAGCGGTCCATTCCCGCGTAGGCGGTGGCGAGGTTTAACCAGGCCCGGGATTCCCCCGGTGCGAGTTGGGTGGCCTGCTCCGCGGCAGCGATAGCGGTCGAGAAGTCGTGTGCGGCGTTGAGGCTGGCTGCCAACTGGACCCAGGCCCGGGGATCTTCCGGACCGCGTTGCGTGGCGGTCTCTGCTGCCAGGCGGGCATCGCCGAGCTGGCCCGTTGCGAGGCGGGCGGCGGAGAGAATCGACCAGGCGCGGGAGGAATCCGGATTGAGGCGTGTGGCATCCGCGGAGGGTTGGATCGCTTTCTCAAATTCCCCTTGGAAAAGGAAAAGTTCCCCCAGCCCCTCCGCGGTATCGGCGTCCTCGGGGTCGAGGCGATAGGCTTGTTCCATTTCCAGGATGGCCTGATGGTTTTGCCCCGAGGCGACGAGCAGTCCGGACAGGAAACGGTGTGGCTCGGCTTGGATGGGATCCTTCAGGATCGCGAGGCGAACGTCGGCTTCCGCGTCGGCCATGTTTTGAAGGGCGAGTCGTGTGATCGCGCGACGCAAGAGGAGGCCGGCGTCGTCAGGGTGTTTTTCGATGACTTGGGAGATCGCTTTTTCCGACTCGGCGAAATTCTGGTCGAGGACGGTCTGTTCAGCCGAGGAGACGGCGGGATCGAAGAAGGTGTTTTTGTCCGTCCATTTCGCGAGGGATCGAATATCGAAAAAGGAACCTTTCTGGCGGGTGGAATCCCACAGGTGGGAAAGGGCAGCGACGGCCACCGCCTCGGACCGGGCGGGAGCCCCCCGAGCCATCAGGGGAAGAGACCCGCGGGAGGCGAGGCCGACGATCTGGTGAAGGGAATTGAGAACGGGGGAGCCGGACTGGCCAGGCATGAGGGGGATGGTGGTGGAAAGGATTCCGTCTTTTGACTTTCCCCGGGTTTCGCCGCGGGAAGTCAGGGGGAGGTCAATGGATAGGGGAAAGCCGGATACGGTGAGGGATTCGCGGGAGGTGGGATCGGTATCGGCCAGGACAAGAAAATCCCCCGACTGGGCCGGGGTTTGAAGCAGGACGGCATCGGCGGAGAAATCGCCGGGACAAATCGATTTTGCGGCAAAGATTTTTCCAAACGCGTTGCGGACCCACACCTGTTTCCTTCCCGCGACGACATGGGCGGCCGTGAGGACAAGTCCGTCCGCGGAAACAAAAGAGCCGGAGCCGATCCCGCGTCCCTGGTCGTCCTGGATTTGGACAAGGGAACGGGAGATTTTCGGATCGAGGTCTCCCAGACTCATGCGATCGGGTCGGAGCATGGTTGCGAGAGATCGGGAGAGCGGGTCTCCAAGCTGGCCCGCGCGTTCGAGGGCGATTTTTGCCTGGGCAAGTTTTCCCTGATGAAGAAGGCTGCGGCCAAGGATTCTTTGAACCTCGGGGTCCTGGGGGGCGACGAGGATGGCGTGGCGGGCGGCTTTTTCAGCCTCGGGGTATCGACCGGAGAAGTCGAGGGCCCGGGCTTTGAGTTTGCGGGCCTCGGGGTCGTCTTTGTTCCACCAGAGGGCTTGCGTGGCGGCAATGAGGGGTCGGGTGTTTCCGCGGGGAGGCCAAAGTTTTTCTTCCGCCGAAAAAGTGATGAAAGGAAGAAGGGTGGCAAAGAGAAAAAGGAAAAGTTTCATGCCGTAAAGGTCCGGCGTTGATTTTAGAGAAGTGTGGCTTGGGATGCGGGGGGTTTGAGTCCGAGAACTTCGTAGGCGCGGGGGAGGGCGACACGGCCCTGTTGGGTACGCTGGAGATAACCTTCGAGGATCAGGTAAGGTTCGTGAACCTCCTCAAGCGTCCCGGGTTCCTCACCGACGGAGGCGGCGAGGGAGTGGAGACCTGCGGGGCCGCCTTTGCACTTTCCCGTGAGGGCTTGGAGGAGGCGTTTGTCCATTTCGTCCAAGCCGTGCTGATCGATTTCGAGCATCTCCAGGGCGGCGACCGCGGTTGCGGCGGAGGCGGTGCCTTGGGTTCGGGCCAGGGCGTAGTCACGAACCCAGCGGAGAAGATTGTTGGCGATGCGGGGGGTGCCCCTGCAGCGACGGGCGATTTCGGGGGCCGCATCCTTCTCCAGTTTGACTTCGAGGAGCGAGGCGGAGCGCCGAAGGATCGAGGTCAGATCCTCGACCGTGTAGTAGTCGAGACGGTGGGCGACGCCGAAGCGGGATCGGAGTGGGGCACTCAGCAAACCCGCGCGGGTCGTGGCGCCGATGAGGGTGAAGCGAGGGAGGTTCAGGCGGACGGAGCGGGCGGCGGGGCCTTGGTCGATCACGATATCGATGCGAAAATCCTCAACGGCGGGGTAGAGGTACTCCTCGATGACTTTGGAGAGGCGGTGAATTTCGTCGATAAAGAGGATATCCCCCTCTTGGAGGCCGGTGAGGAGTCCGGCAAGGTCGCCGGCTTTTTCGATGGCGGGACCCGAGGTGGTGCGGACGGTGGCGTTCATTTCCGCGCCGAGGATGTGGGCGAGGGTGGTTTTTCCCAGCCCGGGAGGACCGCTGAGAAGGAGATGGTCGAGAGGTTGTTGGCGGGCTCGGGCAGAATCGAGAAGGATGCCGAGACGGTCCTTGAGCTTGGGTTGGCCGGTGAAGTCGGCGAGACGGGAGGGACGGAGGGATTGGTCGATGGCGTCCCCCGAGGAGCTGTTCAGTTTTTCGATGGGCTTGGCGGACATGGAGGAAGGATGGCGGAAGGAGGAAAGTTTGAAAGTGGGAAGGTGACCCGCTATGCCCGCTGAGGATGAAAGATGCCTGGGCAGCCGTGTTTGATTGGGACGGGGTGATTTTGGATAGTTCGCGGCATCATGAGGAGAGCTGGGAGCGGCTGGCCAAAGTGGAGGGCAAGGTTTTGCCAAAGGGGCATTTCCTCCGGGGTTTTGGGCGGAGGAATGTGGAGATCATGAGGGACATGCTTCACTGGTCGGAGGATCCAGCGGAAATTCAGAGGCTGAGCCTGCGAAAAGAGGAGCTGTATCGGGAGGTTGTGAAGGAGCGGGGGATCGAGCCCCTGCCGGGGGTTCGGGAGTGGTTGGAGCGGCTGCAAGAAGGGGGGATTCCGTGTGGGATCGGCTCCTCCACGGAGGAGAAGAATGTCCGGTTGGGTTTGGGATTGCTGGGATTGGAGGATTTTTTTCAGACGGCGGTGACGGCGGAGCATGTCAAAAGGGGAAAACCGGCACCGGATGTTTTTTTGGAGGTGGCGAGGCGTTTGGGGATGAGTCCGGGGAGGTGTGTGGTTTTTGAGGATGCCCCGGCCGGAGTGGAGGCGGGGCGTGCGGCGGGCATGAGGGTGGTGGGGGTCACGACGACCCATCCCGGAGGTCATTTGGAGGGGGTGGATCGGGAGGTGGAGAGGCTGGATGAGTTGAGGGTGGAGGAGTTTTCAGGGTGGTGGGGTCGGTCGGCTTGATGCGGGGGAGGGGATTCCCTAGAACCTAGGGATGGGGAGCGGCGTAAGTGTGCTGGGGAAGGTGGGATCCGTTTTTACGGACTCGTGCCACACGGCGGGCGGGGTCTTTCTTCTCTTGGGAGACACGTTGCGGAGCATGGTTCGGTACCGGATCCGGTGGGATCAGCTTTTGGAGCAGATGTTCTTCATTGGGATCCGTTCCCAAGTGGTGGTGTTGACGACGGGGGCTTTCACCGGGGCGGTTTTTGCGGCGCAGGTGTGGTTTCAGTTCAAAAGGTTCGGGATGGAGTCGGCCATCGGGCCCACGGTTTCGATTGCGATGTGCCGGGAGCTGGGTCCTGTCCTGTGCTGTCTTCTTTTGGCGGGTCGGGTGGGGGCGGCGATGGCGGCGGAGTTAAGCTCGATGAAAATCACCGAGCAGGTGGATGCGTTGCGGGCTCTGGGAGTTTACCCGACCGAATACCTGATTGTGCCACGGTTCCTGGCGTTGGTGATTTCGGCGCCGATTTTGACAGGGTTGGCCTTGGTCACTGGAATTGGTTGCGGATATTTTGTCGCGGTCAAAATCTTCGGGGTGGACGGGGCGTACTACTGGGACAACACGATTAAGTTCACCGACAGCAAGGATGTGGTGATTGCGCTGATCAAGTCCTTGATCTTTGCCGTGATCATCGCGGCGATTGCGTGTCACAAGGGGATGAATTGTCCTCCCGGAACGGCCGGGGTGGGGAAGACCACGACGGAGGCGGTGGTGAACGCCTCGCTTTCCCTGTTGATCGTGAACTTTTTTCTCACCGTTCTGCTGAACGCGTTGCTTTACTCCAACTAACCGACCCCATGCTCCAGCTCAAAGAAATCCGAAAAAACATGGGGGGGCAGGAGGTTCTGCGGGGGGTGAACCTCAGGGTGGGGCAGGCGGAAAAAGTGGTGGTGATCGGGCGGAGCGGTTGTGGCAAGAGCGTGATGCTGCGGGTGATCATGGGATTGCTGCAGCCCGAGGCGGGCGAGGTTTTGTTTGAGGGGAAGAAGCTGACGGGGCTGGGAGAGGAGGCGTGGAATCCGTATCGAAGAAAAATTGGAATGCTGTTTCAAGGGGCTGCCTTGTTTGATTCCCTTTCGGTGTTCCAGAATCTGGCCTTTCCCCTGAGGGAGCAGGGGGAGAAGAGTGAAAAGGTGTTGCGTGAGAAGGTGGCGGAGGCGCTGAAAATCGTCTCCTTGAGCGGGACGGAGCAGAAAATGCCGGCGGAGTTGAGCGGCGGAATGAAAAAACGGGCCGCCTTGGCGAGGGCGATCATCAGCCGTCCGGACATCATGCTGTATGACGAGCCCACGACGGGGTTGGATCCGATCGTCGCGGACAGCATCAACCGGTTGATTTTGCATCTGGGGAAGATGTTCGGAATGGCCTCGATCGTGGTGACCCACGACATGGTGAGTGCCCGGATGGTCGGGGACCGCATTTCCTATTTGCATGAGGGCAAGATTTACTTTGAGGGCACGCCGGAGCAGGTGGATCGTTGTGAGGATCCGCTGGTGCGCGACTTTGTTCGCGGGCATGCTGAGGGAATCGGGATCACAGGATAAGGAAAGGAGCCGAATGAAAGAGATCAGTCTGGAGACCAGGGTTGGATTTTTCGTGTTGGCGGGTCTGCTTGCCATGGCGAGCCTGATTGTGTCGTTTGGAAAGCTGGGGAATTATTTCCGCAAGACCTACCCGGTCATCGTGGAGTTTGAGGACGCGCGGGACATTTTAAAGAATTCGAAGGTGCTGTTGCGGGGGGCCCAGATCGGCATCGTCGCCAACACCCCGATCTACCGGATCGGGCAGGACTTTGTGGAGCTGACCTTGAAGATTGACGACGGGACGCAGTTGCCCGCCAACTCCAAGTTTCGAATCGACCAGTACGGGATGTTGGGGGATCGCTTTGTGCGGGTGGTGCCACCGGAGAAGTTGGATGGCACGTTTATCGCGCCCGGGTCCCGGGTGAGGGGGGAGCAGGAGGCGGGATTGAATGCGATGCTGGCCTCGGCGGGTCCGGCCCTGGAGGAGATTCGATCGGCGGCCAAGCGGGTGGATGGTTTTGCCAAGTCGGCCCAGGATTTGTTGGAGGAGGCAAAAACGGGGAAGGGCCCCCTCTACACGATGATGAAGGATGAGAAAATGGCGCAGGACATGAAAAACCTGATGTCGAATTTGCGGAAACACGGGGTTTTGTTTTACAGCGACGATTCGGCGAAGGGAGAGGCTGAGGGGGGAAAGCGGGCGGAGAAGAAATCCGCCCCGGTTGAGCGCTCCCGTCCGTGAGCGGCTCGGTCGGGGCAGTTCTCCTTGCGGCGGGGCAGGGGCGCCGGCTGGGGCACGACAAATCGATGACGGCGATCGCGGGTCAGCCTGTGCTCGCCTACGGGTTGAGGGTTTTGTTGAACTGTCCGGGGATTGAAACGGTGGTGGTGACCGTGAGGGAGGAGCTGCGAAAAGAGACGGAAGTTTGGGTGAAAAAAAATCTGGAGAAGGAGGCCCCAAGGGTGGGTGTGATCGCGGGGGGAAAGGAGAGACAAGATTCGGTTTGGGCGGGGTTGGAGGCGTTGCGGGGGGGAGTGGAGTGGGTGGTGGTGCATGATGCAGCGCGTGTTTTGACGACGACCTCCTTGATCGAGAGGGTCATCGCCCAGGCGGAAACAACGGGGGCGGCCGCGGCGGCGCGAAAGATGACCGACACGGTGCGGATGGCGGATGGGGACGGAAAGGTGGAGAAGCTGCTGGATCGGGAGGGATTGTGGAGGATGGAGACCCCGCAAGTGGTTCGGAGGAGGATTTTGCAGCAGGGGTTGGAGAGGGCACGGACCGAGGGAAGAGTGGTCACAGACTGTCTGGCGGCTGCGGAGCTGGCGGGGTGTAAGGGGGTTTTGGTGGAGGCGAATGAGCCCAATCTCAAGATCACGGTGCCCGCCGACTGGGAGCTGGCGGAGGCGTGGTTGGGGTCGGCAAACAAAGAGTGGCGCTGACGGGATTCGAACCCGTGTATGGTCCTTGAAAGGGACCTGTCCTAGGCCTCTAGACGACAGCGCCGGGAACCCGAAAGCGTATCGCACCCGTGGATTTGGCCAAGGGAAAGGTTGAGGGAGGATCCATGATCCATCGATATATCATGATAAGTTGATATAAAACTCGACAGTCGGGGAAAGTTGTTTACACTTTCCCCATGGAAACGAGGGAAAGAATCGCATTGAGGCGAAGGCAGCTGGAGAGCGCCCTGGGGGAGCGTGTGGTGATGATGGATGGAGCCATGGGGACGATGATCCAGAGGCAATCGTTGGAGGAGAAGGATTTTCGCGGGCAGACGTATGCGAAGCATCCCCACGATCTGAAGGGCAACAACGATCTGCTCTCGCTCACCCGTCCGGATGTGATCGGGGGCATTCATCGCGCCTACCTGGAGGCGGGTGCCGAGATCATTGAGACCAACACGTTTAATGCCACCTCGATTTCGCAGGCGGACTACGGGTTGGAAGGTGCGGTGCGGGAGATCAACCTGGCGGCGGCCCGTCTTGCCAGAAAGGCGGCGGATGATTTCATGACGGCGCATTCGGGAAAGGTTGCCTGGGTGGCGGGGGCGGTGGGGCCGACCAACCGAACCGCATCGATGTCGCCCGATGTGAACCGTCCGGAGTACCGGGCGGTGACCTTTTCACAGCTGGCCAAGGCGTATGGGGAGCAGGTCCGGGCCTTGATCGAGGGAGGGGTGGACGTGCTTCTTCCCGAGACAACGTTTGACACGTTGAATCTCAAGGCGGCGTTGTGGGCGATGGAGGAGGTTTCGACGAGCTGGGCACTCGATTGCCGGTGATGATTTCCGTGACGATCACCGACGCTTCCGGCCGCACCCTCTCAGGTCAGACGACGGAGGCCTTTTGGCACTCGATCCGGCATGCACGCCCCTTCAGCGTCGGAATTAACTGTGCGCTGGGTCCGAAGGAGATGCGGCCCTACATGGCGGTTCTTTCCAAGATTGCGGACTGTTTTGTCAGTTGTTACCCGAACGCGGGGCTGCCGAACGCGTTTGGGGGCTATGATGAGACTCCCGAGCAGATGGCGGAGGTTTTGGGGGAGTTTGCCCAGGCAGGCTTTCTCAACATGGTGGGCGGCTGTTGCGGGACCACGCCGGATCACATCGCAGCGATTGGCCAGGCGGTGAAAAAAGCGAGACCGAGGGCTCCGGCCGCCGCAGGCTCGGCGACGGTTCTGGCGGGCCTGGAGCCGTATGAGATCGGCACGGGAGGTTCGTTCACCTCGATCGGAGAGCGGACGAACGTCACCGGATCGCCGAAATTTTCCGCACTGATCAAGGAGGAGAGGTTTGAGGAGGCGGTGGCCGTCGCACGGCAACAGGTGGAGGCGGGGGCGAATCTGATCGATTTGAATTTCGACGAGGCGTTGCTGGATGGAGAAGCCAGCATGACGCGGTTCCTCAACCTGATCGGAAGTGAGCCGGAGATCGCGCGGGTTCCCTTCATCCTCGACAGCTCGAAGTGGTCGGTTTTGGAGGCGGGGCTGCAGTGTGTGCAGGGCAAGGCGGTGGTGAATTCGATCAGCCTGAAGGAGGGGGAGAAGGTGTTTTTGGAGCAGGCCCGAAAAGTGCGGCGGTATGGGGCGGCGGTCATTGTCATGGCTTTTGATGAGGAGGGGCAGGCGGCGGATGCGAAGAGAAAAGTGGCGATTTGTCGCCGAGCCTATCATCTGTTGACCGAGAAAGCGGGCTTGGCACCCGAGGACATCATTTTTGACGTCAATATCCTCACGGTGGCCACGGGGATCGAGGAGCACAACAGCTACGCGCTGGAGTTCATCGAGGCGGTGCGGGAGATCAAAAAGAGTCTTCCCGGATGCAAGACGAGCGGGGGCTTGAGCAACATTTCCTTCTCTTTCCGTGGCAACCATCCGGTGAGGGAGGCGATGCACTGCTGCTTCCTCTACCATGCGATTCAAGCGGGGTTGGACATGGCGATTGTGAACGCGGGGCAGTTGGCGGTGTACGAGAATATTCCCGCCGAATTGAAAGAGAGGGTGGAGGACGTCCTGCTGAACCGACGATCGGACGCGACGGAGCGGCTTTTGGAGTTTGCCGAAACAGTCAAGGCGGGCGGGAAAGCGCAGGTGAAGGACGAGGCGTGGCGCCGCGCTCCCGTGGAGGAGAGGCTGCTGCATGCCCTTTTGAAGGGAATCACCGATTTCATCGACGAGGACACGGAGGAGGCGCGAAAGAAATATGGCCGACCCTTGCAGGTGATTGAGGGTCCGTTGATGGGGGGGATGCGGCATGTGGGGGATCTGTTTGGTGCGGGAAAGATGTTTCTCCCCCAGGTGGTCAAAAGCGCCCGTGTGATGAAAAAGGCGGTGGCGTATTTGACGCCCTACATGGAAAAAGAGAAAGAGAAGGCCGGGGACAAGAGCAAAGGGGCGGGAAAGATCCTGATGGCGACGGTCAAGGGGGATGTGCACGACATCGGCAAAAACATCGTGGGGGTGGTGTTGGCCTGCAACGGGTACGAGGTGATCGATCTTGGGGTGATGGTGCCCTACGAGAAAATCCTGGGGGAAGCGAAGTCACATGGAGTGGATCTGATCGGGCTGAGCGGATTGATCACTCCCTCCCTGGACGAGATGGTGACGGTGGCGGAGGAGATGAGCCGGGAGAAGTTCAAGATTCCGCTTTTGATCGGGGGTGCAACGACAAGCGCCGCGCACACCGCAGTGAAGATCGCGCCGGCTTACACGGGGGCCGTGGTGCACGTGATCGACGCATCGCGGGTCGTGGGGGTGGCACAAAAACTCTTGTCTTCCGAGAATCGGAAGGAGTACTTGACCCAGGTTCAGGCGGATCAGGAGAAGGCGAGAAAAGATTACGAGACGAGGCGGGCGGGGCAAAAGTTGTTGCCCATTGCGGAGGCTCGGAAACGGTCCGCCCAGCTGGATTGGACGAGGGATCCGGAGAAGCCGGAGTTTCTTGGGGTGAAGGTGTATGAGGATTATCCGTTGGAGGATTTGGCGGGGTATATCGACTGGTCCCCCTTTTTTCATGCCTGGGAATTACGGGGTCGTTTCCCGAAGATTCTGGACGATCCGGTGGTGGGCACCGAGGCCAGGAAGCTTTATGAGGATGCCCAGGTTTTGCTCGGAAAAATCCTGAAAGAAAAAAGAATCCGCGCCCGGGGAGTGATGGCCTTTTTTCCTGCCAATGCGGATGGGGATGACATCCTGATCTATGAGGATGACAACCGCCGGAAGGTGAAGGCACGGGTCCACGGATTGCGCCAGCAGATGGCGAGGAGCGACGGGGAACCCAACCGCGGACTGGCCGACTTTGTGGCGCCGGTGAGCAGCGGAAAGAGGGATTACCTGGGGGCCTTTGCTGTCACGGCGGGGCATGGGGTGGAGGAGTGGGCCAAGGAGTTGGAAAAGGGGAATGACGATTACCAGGCGATCTTGCTCAAAGCGTTGGCGGACCGGTGTGCGGAGGCGTTTGCCGAGAGGATGCACGAGATGGCCCGACAGGCTTGGGGTTTTGGGAAACAAGAGGGCTTGTCGAAGGAGGATCTGATTGAGGAAAAGTACAGGGGAATCCGGCCCGCCGCGGGTTATCCCGCGTGCCCGGATCATACGGAAAAGAGGGGGTTGATGGCTTTGTTGGAAGCGGAAAAGAACGCGGGGATCCGACTGACGGAGAATTGTGCGATGATGCCGGCGAGCTCGGTAAGTGGGTTGTACTTTGGGCATCCGGAGGCACGGTATTTTGCGGTGGGCCCGATGGGCAAGGATCAGGTTGCGGAGTATGCGGAGAGAAAAGGGATTCCTTTGCCGGAGGCGGAGAAGTGGTTGAGGCCGAATCTGGCGTACGACCCGAAGGGGTGACTTTCCAGCGTAGGGTTGGTGTGGAGGAGGTTCAATTCCATTGACCCATGCCACCGCCTCTTTAGATTACTTCTTATGCGACGCTGGAAAATCTTCTGCGCAGGTCTTGTCTTGTTCGTCGGGACCCATGGGGGAAAAGCCCAGGAGGCGAAAAAGGAGGAAACGAACTTAAAATTCGGGAAATCCCAGGAGCTGGAGATGGAGCTTGTCTCTGTTCCTGATTCGGTCGGTTCGGGCGGAAAGCCAGCCCCAGCCGTGGATGACAACAAGGCGACGCAGGAGGGGCGATGGTTGAGGATTGATGTGCCCTTTTCGACGACCAACAAGTTCACGCCGGAGGTGAAGTTCAAATTCTATCTGGAGGGATACGAGGGCGTTCCCGGAAACGAGGGCGGTAAAATGACCGAAAAATTTGTTGTCCTAACGGGAGAGGCTATTTACCGAGACGTGCCTGCAGGAAAAAAACATTATGCCGGGGTTTTTCTGCCACCCGCATCGGTGTTGCGGTTTGCGGGAACGAAATCCGGAGGCGAACAGGATTGGGGCAAAGGGGTGATGAATCTGAAAGTGGAGGCTCTCGAGGGTGGGGCTGCGGCCGGGGAGCCGTTTGATTTGCAATCCGGCAAAGAAAAAGGGCCAAGTGGGAGGGGAGGGAAAAAAGATCCCGAATGGAACAAGAGCCCCGACGGGCAAGAGTTGACGGGGGCGCTTCTTCCGATTTACGAAACTCCATTTTGGCCCAAGGATTACAAGCGGTATCCCCAGCCAAAAAAGCCCTGACGTCTCGATCTTTTTACATGGCGAACTTTTCTCGAAGGGTGGTGCTGGATCTGGGGGCGGGGGAGGTCCGGATTGGGGAAGTTACGTCTGACAAAAAGGGGTTCCCCGTCTTGAGCCTTTTGCGGTCGATGGAGCTGGGTGTGGATCCCGGCAAACCGGCTGAATTTTTTCCTGCGGTAATGCAGGCTGTCGCCACGCTGGCCAAAGAGACCCGTATCAAGCCCGGGCTTGCCACCCTCTGTTTGGGTGGTCCGGCGGTATTCACCCGTGTCATCAAGCTTCCCTTGACGGATCCGGCCCAAGTGGGGCAGATGGTGGGTTTTGAGGCACAGCAGGCGGTTCCTGCGATTGAGGAGGCGTGTTGGGATTTTCAGGTCTTTCCACCGGGACAAGCCGGGGCGGCGGAGTTGGAGGCGCTGATCGTTGCCATGAAGCGGGAGACGGTAAACGAAACCATGGCGGCGGCTTCTGCCGTGGGGTTGAAAACCGACATGGTGGATCTTGCCCCGACCGCACTCATCAATGCGTTCCGATACAATTACCCCGAGGTGGAAACATGCACTTTGATTTTGGAGATCGGGGCAAGAGCCACGAATATTCTTCTGATTGAGGGGAAAAAGATCTTTTGCCGCGTCGTGCCTTTGGGAGGAGCCAGTGTGACGCAGGCGATCGCGACCGACCTTCAGGAGTCCTTTGCCGGAGCCGAGGTTATCAAGAGGGCAAAAGGTTTTGTGCATCCCGGGGGTTCGTATGAGGAGCCGGCGGACGAGCCATCAGCCCGGATCAGCAAGTTGGCGAGAGGAGTGATGACGCGCCTTCATACGGAAGTCGAGCGCTCCATAACGTTTTACCGAAGTCAACAGGCGGGGGGGAGGCCGACCCGTGTCCTCTTGGCCGGAGGAGGAGCCGTCTTGGGTCTGACCGATCTGTTTTTTCGGGAAAAACTGAAAATCCCGGTGGAGTATTTCCAACCGTTTCGGAGGATTGGGGTCGGGCCAGAAGTCAACCAGGGTGAGATTGGAAAAAATTTCCCCGCTTGGGCCAGTTTGGTAGGCGCAGCCTTGCGAGCTCTGCCCGAGAGTCCGTGTAAGATCAATATTCTGGGCTCGGACCAGAAGGCGGCGGCAGGACGGATGAAGGACCGGCCGGCCATGATTGCGGCGGGGATCGGAGTTGGATTTCTTTTATTGATCCCGGGGGTGCATGGGTTTTGGCAGTCGGCACGACTGCAATCGGTCCTTTCCCCCCAAACGGCGCAGGTGGAGGAGGCGGAGTCGGCCTTGAATCAAGTGACGGCGGAGCAAAAAAAAGTGACGGAGGTCATGAATCTGGCAAGCCAGGCTATTTCGCTGGAGGAGGAGCGGATGCGGTGGCCTTTGCTTTTGGATCAGATTCGCGCAAAAAGCCTCCCCGGCCTTTGGGTGACGTCATTGAAATTAAGCGAGGCGCCCTCCTCCGGAGGGGAGCAAGCCCAGCCGGTCAAGATTCCAGGAG
This sequence comes from Verrucomicrobiota bacterium, assembly GCA_009927835.1. Taxonomy (GTDB): domain Bacteria; phylum Verrucomicrobiota; class Verrucomicrobiia; order Methylacidiphilales; family Verrucolacustridaceae; genus Verrucolacustris. Next base: position 14,160 of record RFMG01000144.1, read on the forward strand.
GCAAGCCGGCGATTCCGGTTCTGGAAATTGGGGGATTCTTTGAAACCCAATCGGAAGCCGCGGATGCGAAAGTGGTGGAAGATTTCAGAATGGCTTTGGAGAAAGGTGGATTATTGCAAAATGTGACAACCACGCAGCGGGACAATCCGGAGCGGGTTGAGGGAAAAACAGAACAAGTGGCGTTGAAATTCGCCTTACGAGCGGAGTGGCCGGAGGGAGGGGTGGTTCCAACGGAGGCGGCCAAAAAGCCAGTTAAGCCATGAAGGTCAATTGGAGTCGAACCCAGGTCATTTCGGCTGCGGTGGGAGCGGGATTCCTCGTCCTGGCGGCTGTCGCTGGCTGGATGGGGTGGGGAGCTTTGGGGGAAGCACAGAATCAGGCCCAGGCGCTCTCCGACAGAAAAACAAAGCCGGAATTAGCGGCCATTTTAAGCCGGCCCGGAGGTGCGGGTGCGGCCCGTAAAGAGGCGGGGGAAGTCGCGAAGCTGGCCGAGGAGTTGGGAAAGACAGAGGAGGGGCTGGTAGAAAGCTGGCGTCAGGGATATTCCGAGGCCTCCGGGGAAGGGCAGGGATGGTCCCAAGACGCCAATCAGTGGAAGGATCAGTTGATTGGGGCCAACGATCGTTTGCGCAAGAGATCAGGGAAGAAGGGGGACAGCAGCCGCGTCACCCTGGCAGATGATTTTTATTTGGGCCTGCAGGAGTTCAAGCAACAAAATCCTCCCGGCCCGCAGGTGCCTGCTTTGGCGCGGCAACTTTCCGTCTCAGAAAAATTAGTCGGGCTGCTGATGGAGGCAAAAAAAACTTCACAAGAGGGGTATCCGACCCTCTGTTTACTCCAGTCGATGCAGGGGCCGGCATTGCCTGTGGCGGATGGAACCAAGCCTGGGGGTGACAAAGCAAAAACGGCGACACCTGTCGGAGGGTTTTTGCGGGAAAGCTATACCATGCAGTTCGAGTGTTCGCCTGAGGTGCTTTATAGTTTTGTTCAGCGATTGGCACGCGATCCATGGCTTTTCATCGTAGCTGATCTGAATCTGGAAAATGATCTGAAGGAGTTTCCCAAGAGAAGCGAGGTGGCAAAAAAATTTGCGGATGCCAGTAAACCTGCCGAGGTGACTGGGGGATCCACAGAGGGGGTAAGGGGCGGGGCCAACGCTGCCCCAAGGCCGCCGTTGCTGATGGTTTTGGCCGGGAAAGAGCGGCTCAAGGTCTTGATGCGCGTTGATTTTGTGGGCTGGAAATCCGCCGTTCCGGGAAAACAACCGGAAAAGGGAAAGTCCTCATGAAGTTGTCCCCTTGGTGGTGGGGCGGGGTAGGTGGGCTCGTTGCACTGGGTTTGGTGGGTTTGGCTTTTGGGTTCTTTCAACCGGGGTGGCCGGAACTTCCTGAGGCATCCGGGGGCGGGGCAAAATCGGCTTTGATGGAGTTGAAGCAAAAGACGGCTGAATTGAGTGCAAAAGCGGGGGATATGGAGGGGAAGAAAAAAGATCTCAAGGATGAGCTGAGTCGGCATCGGGTGTTTGTCTCGCGAAGTCTTATCTTTCTTCCAAAAGATGCAGAACCCGTAAAACCTTTGAATCCGGAGCAAATCACGGAAGACGGGATCCAGGTGGGATGGAAGCTGAAATATGGGCTTTCCCCGGAGGATCCAGATGTCGCTCAACAGGATGACGATCAGGACGGGTTCACCAACCTTGAGGAGTATGAAAAGAAGACGGATCCCAAAGATCCGGGCAGTAGTCCCTCGAAGTGGGTTAAGCTGAAGATTGCCTCCGTGGATCCAGGCAAGATGTCGGTCAGTTTCTCCGGCAAGAGCGAGGGGCGGTATACCGTGCGGTTCAAGTCGACCACCAAGCCGAAGGATGTGGATGTTGCGCTGGGGGACAAGATATGGGTTCTTTCAACAGCCAAGGGGGTCGAGATTGTGAAAAATGAGGATGAGGCCAAAGCAAAATCCGGCGGAACGAACGCATGTCCTCATGCGATCCCTCTCCTGGTGAAAGATTATCAAGATGACAAGGGAAAGCGCATGGATGAGAAGACGAAAACGGAAAATGAGTATGATGACTCGAAGTTGATATTGCAGCGGCTGGATGAAATTGCAGAAACTGCCGAGATCAAGATAGATGAAAGAGGCAAATCACGAGGCGTCGAATGGAGCGTCGGAGATGTAAAGATGATTTCCCTGGTTCCCGGAGAGGGGGAGATGGGGCCTTATCGCGTCGGCCAAAGCTTTCCGTATGCCGGCAAAACATTTGTCGTCACCGCTGCGACGCCCCAGAAAGTGACGTTGCGGATGAAGCCTGAGGGGGAGGTCGTGGATATTTTGCCGAGGGAGATATTGACAAAAACTCCCTAGTCATTGGCTGGTTCTTCACGTAGGTGGGTAGGGTGCGTTGACCTCCTGGAGAAAAGAGTAGTTATTATTACTCTTCGTGAGATTTCCTTTGTTTTATTTTTTGGGTTTTTGTTTGATCCAAGGGGTCTTGGCGGAAGAGGCTACAGATAACCTTCCTGAGCCAAGCAATGCAACCCGACCGCAAAGTGCGGCAGAATTAACCCAGCGTGAAATCGATCGCCGACGTGAGGTTACCTTTCGTCTCAACGAGAATTTGGATTTGGCGGAGAAGTTGTATCAGGCAGGCGAGTGGGAACATGCCCAGGCAAAGTTTCGCCTGGTGATGCAGCAGACCGACCCCCAAACGTCGACCTCCGGTTTTTATCACCGGGCACGCACGGGAGTGGCGAAGTCGCTTGCGGCACAGGCCCTGGCGCAAGAAAAGGAGGGCAAAAGTGCGGAGGCAGCCGGCTTGATGAAGCAAGCGGCAGATTTGGACCCGACCAACCCGCTCGTTGCAAGGGAAGCGGCGTCGCTACAGGAGCAGGCAGGACGTGCCAGTGACCCTTATGAGGGAAACTCGGCTGTAACGGCGGAATTAGTTGAAAAAACCAAGGAGATCAAAAAACTGCTCTCGTTGGCGGATCAGTTGATCGAGACCGGTCAATATCGCTCCGCCCGGCAGAAATTGGACGATGTGTTGCGGATCGACCCTTACAACAGTGCAGCTCGAAAAAAAATCGAGGGGGTCGAACAGAAGAGAATTTTAGTTGCCAATAAGAGATATGATGCAAGTCGGGTCAAGGCAATGACGCAAATCATGGAGGCTTGGGTTCCACCCGCCCCCGCGCGTGTGGATTCGAAGCAGTCCAGGGCAACCGGCGCGGCAGGAGCGTCCAGCTCGGCAGAAATCCTGCAAGCTCTTTCGACAATTCAGATTCCGGAACTCGTTTTTAACGAGAAACCCATCCGCGATGCGGTGGATGAGCTGCAACGTTTGAGCCAACAAAACGATCCCCAAAAAAGAGGAGTCAACATCGTTCTCCGTCTCCCGCGGCCTGCCGAGGGATCGGACCCTGAAGCGGCCACGGTCAGTCTGGAGTTGAGGAACATCAAACTTCAGACGGCTTTGAAGTATCTCTGTGATCAGATTCGGGGGGGAGAAAAGTTACGGTATGATGTGGAAAATAGCGCAGTCTTGATCCTTCCGGTAACGGAAACGGGGGGGGAACTCGAAACACGCAGCTACACCCTCCCGCCCAGCCTTTTAGCCAACTCCGTGAAGCCTGGTGATTCGAGCAAAAGCCCATCCGATCTTGGAAAACTGGTTTTGGACGGCATCGGGGTGAACACAGCCCTGCCCGAATCCAAAGCGATCTGCTTTTCGGATACAGGCAAACTGGTTGTGAGAAACACGCCGAATGAGCTGAGCAAAATTGAACAAAGGATACGAGATGCGCAGGGGGAGCCTCCACAGAAGCAGTTTGAGGTGGAAACGAAGTTTCTCTCCTTTACGGAGAACGACGTGAAGAACTTTACGTTTAACCTACAGATGAGCGGAAGCACGGCGATTCCGAGTCCTGGGAGCCCAGGCGCGATTTATGATCCAGGTTCGGCGAGCGGCGGGACGGATGGCTTGCGGGGCACGGCTGGACTCAATCCCGGGGGAGGTTCTCTCACAGCCCTTCAAGCCTTATTGGATCCCACCTATCCACAAAAGGCGTCGAACCAGGTGGGCGTGAATGCACAGGTTTTTGGCCGAGGGTTTGCTGCAATTCTTCAACTTTTACAAAATGCGATCGGCCGGGACTTAGTTGCAGCTCCCCGCGTCACGCTTGCGGATGGGAAACAGTCGAAAATTGTCATTTCCCGCAGAATGTACTATCCAACTTCCTATACGCAGCCAAGAGTGCCCAACAATGACCAAGGAGTCGGGGCAGGCTTTATTTTGCCCAGCAATCCAACGGGTTTTGAAACGCGTGAAATTGGCACAACCCTTGAGGTCAAAGGGGAGTCCACTTCGATTCCCAAAGCTGTGGATTTAGATTTTACCAACCTTCTGGTTGAGGATTTCGAGGGTTTTGTCGACTACGGGGTGCTTATTTCTGCCGCCCCGCTGGATCCCACCCAAAGTTATAACACGACAGTGGGAGCATCGCCCTACTTGGTGCCCATTTTTTCAAAAAAATCTCTTCAAAGCCGTGTTCGTCTGATTGATGGCGAGACGGTCGGCATGGGGGGATTGATCTCCGACACGGTCCAGATGGTCGACGACAAGGTGCCGCTTCTGGGAGACATTCCAATGTTAGGGCGCCTTTTTCGAAGTGAGGCATCACAAAAGATCAAAAGCAACCTGGTGATTTTCTGCACCATGCGAATTATCAATCCGGACGGAACACTGGTTTTCCCCGAAGATGATGAGAACCCTGAATTTGCGCAGAGCGGTTCTGCCGAAATGATGCCATCAGCCCCATGAAAAAGCTGAATACCATTCTTTGTTTGCTCATGGGGTTGGGGTCTTTTTCCTGTTTGTTGGCCAGTTCAGTACAGGAGCAGATAGAAAAGGAGACGGCCAAAAGGGACCAGTCTTTGAAGCCCTTGAGGGAAGCTTATGAAAAAAGTCAAAGGTTGGTCGCAGACGGAAAGAGCATGGAAGCCTGTGGACTCCTCATAAAAACTTTCGATGGAGTACCTGAAAGTTTGAGGAGTACACCGCTTGCGACGGAAGTGCAGAAAACCCTTGGGACGCTGGAGGCCTCCTTGGCGGGGACGGCGAGCGAACAGAACCACTGGCCCGAAGCCCGTCGGAGAGCCATCGCCTCCTTGCAGTATGACCCGCAGAACGAAAAAGCTTTGTCCCTGCTTCAAAAATGTGACGAGGTTTTACGCAGGGGAACTGTTGCCAATGAGGCGGTTAATCCTGCACTGACAACCAAGTTTTTCGATCGCCTCAACGCGGTGAATACTGGATTGAAGGAGGCCCAAGCTCTCCGAGAAACAGGCCAGTTACAAAAAGCAGAGCAGCGGTATGAGGATGTTTTGGAGGTGGACCCTTTCAACCAGGTCGCGACGGAGGGGATCAAGAAGATTTATGAGGAGCGGGCGCTGGTTGCCGAAAAAGCGCGGGATTTATCCAATTTGGAGCGAAAAAGGGAAGTTCGGGAGGCTTGGAACAACATTTATCCTCAAAGTAGCGCGTCGACCGGGGGTGTGGAGATATCCGGCGCAATGACCGCCTCCCCGGCCTATGCGTTGGAAAAGAGGATGCAGAAGACAGTGATCCCCCAAGTTGATTTTTCCGGGGCCGACTTGGAAACGGTTCGGCGAGCCCTCATTAGTTTGAGTCGCACGTATGATCCAGACCCAGCGAAGGGGAGGTGTAAACTTTGTTGTCAGCACGGATGCTGTCAATCCCCAGCCTGTCACTTTGAAGTTACGAGATACTTCCTTAGCCGAGGTGGTTCGTTATATTTCACAAATTGCCGGGGTGAAAGCTCGGATCACAGACATTGGAGTCACCTTTGGCCCTCTCGTGGAGAAGAGGCCCGAACTCAATTCACAAACCTTTACGGTTAGTCCATCCTTCTTCAAGGCTGAGGGGGAAGAGGCGAAAGGCACGACAAGTGTCCGAGGTGCAGGGGCAGACGGTGCGACGTCCAGCAACGAAACGGGCAGTTCACTGAGTGAACAGAAAAAATTAGTGGCCTTGGGTGTAAATTTTCCTGCCGGGGCTTATGCAGTCTACAATCCAAAGACAAGCCAGCTCAAGGTGGTGAACAATCAGGAGATGCTGGACTTGATTGGTCAGCTGATCAGTGCCGCGGAGGAGCAGACTCTTCTGATTCAGGTTGGAGTTCGGTTGGTGAGATCAATCAGTCCGACCTGGATACCATTACGGTGAATTCCACCTTGGGTGGTTCAGGAATTAATCTCCTTTCTCCCGTGCCCGCAGGTTTGCAACAAGGCAGTGATGGGAAGACACCGGCCGCATCTACCCAACGCGGAGTCAATGCGCAGCTGAATCAGATTCAGGGTGTCGGACTGCTGCCCAATAACACACTTCAATCCTTCCTCCAGTCTGGAGTTCTGGCTGGCACGAACCAGACCAGCTCCTACTCGTTGAACACGATGGATCTGGGCGGAACCATTTTGAACGGGATGCAGTTTCGTACGTTAATTCAAGCTGTTTCCCAAAAAAATAGTGCCAATGTGCTTGCGAATCCCTCCATCATCCTGAAAAGAGGACAAAAAGGTGTCATCGAGGTGACACAAGAGTTTAAGTACGTAAAAGAATACAGCGATCCTCAATCCTCGATTCGCACAATTCAGAGTACGAGTACAAACGCAAACGTGATTTCACTCGTTGACGTTCCTGGCCCTGAAACGGTGATCGGTTCCTTTCCATCCCAGATCAGTGATCCAGTGCCCATTGGGGTGAAGATGGGAGTAAAGCCTGATGTCACTGGAGATAACAGCAGGGTCTTGCTGGAATTGGAGCCGAGCTTTGTCGATTTTGAGGGATTTATTAATTATGGAACTCAGATAAATTCAGCCTATACACTGACTTACTTCAATCAGTCGGTCACAATCCTGACCAACAATATTCAGCAACCCGTGTTCATCCGTCGTGATGTGACTTTGCCCGCCGTGGAAGTGAGTGATGGTTACACCCTCCTTTTGGGAGGCTTGCTACGGGAGGACATTCAGAAAATTGATGAGAAAGTCCCAATCATCGGTGACATTCCGATTTTTGGACGTGCGTTCCAAGGTAAGACGGAGCAGGCGATCAAGAAGAACACGCTGATCTTCGTGACGCCGAGGATCCTGGATGTGAGCGGGCAACCGCTGAATCCGACGGCTGGTGCGCCCACCACAGCCGCGACCAGCGGGCCGCCGTAGCGCCTATTTCCGGATCAGCCGGTACTGAAATTCCACAGGGATCTCCCTCACATTTCCTGCGGACCATCCCGCAAGATTGGCGGTTGTATATCCCGCCCCGCCAAAGATGAAGTAGAAGAGCGAGCTCCAGGTGTCGGCTGTTTCCGATTTCGCGTACCAAAGCCTGGGTTTTAGGTCGGCGGGCCCATGGACGGGCAGATCGATTCCCCCGCGGCGTTCATCGGGTCCGATTTTGACTTTCTCAAGGGACTCGTAGCGGATCCAGAGCGGTTTTGTGTTGGGGAGTGCAGATTTCTGCACCATGGGCTCCACTCGGATCTCTGGTCCCCGCTGGATACGTGTCTGGTTGACCGACTGCATGTTCGGGGAATCAATCGGGATTTGGAGGATCTGCCGGTAGGTTCCTGCCGGCAAAAAAAGAACTTTGTCCGGATCCTCATTGGGAACCTCCACGTCGGAGGGGAGGTTGAGGTTGGCGATTTCGGGGGTAAGGGGAGGTTTGGGTGGGGTGGCTTTTGTGTTTTTCACCGGCTGAGGTTGGGCGGGTTGGTTGCTGGCGCCCGCCAACGGATCTGGCTTCGGGGGTACGTCCGCATTTTGTGCGGACCCGGGCGAGCCAGCCATGGGATCGACCGGAGGTGCGGATTCGGCGGTCGCGGGGGTAGGCTGATTTGTTGTGGCGGGGAGGGCGCCGCCCATGGGATCCGGTTCCATGGGGTCGCGTGCGAGAGCGATGGAAACTCCAAGACCAAGGATACAAAAAAATCGTGTCTTCATGGGACGAGTCCCAACCGTCGCAACCAGATGGCGGCGCGGGGATGGTGTTCGCTCCACCCCTGAAGCTCCCACAGCCAGCCCACTTTCTCGGCAAAAAGATAGAGCCCGCCGATTCCAAAGAGAAAAATTGAGCTGGTGCCTGCCAGGAAAGAGGGAATCCGGTTTCCCTGCCCCAAGGCGATGGAGAGGCGGGTCCAGACGAGAAAACCAAAGAGGACAAAGACGCTGCTGAAAATGGTCGCGGCAACGTTACGCCTGGCATCGGTCATCCCAAACGCGATGCCAAAGAGGCATAGGAGGGGACAGGCGAGCGGGTACGCCAGACGATTCCAGTGCTCCGTCTCATAGGGGGCACGAAGCCGATCGTTCAACCGGGTCCGATCAAACGCGAGGCGCACCACATCCGGCCAGGGGAGCTCGTCCGGGGGCAAGAGCCGGGCGGCAAGGGTCTCCGGCGGGGCAACGCATTCGGGAAGAACAAGTTCATCGAGAAGGGGGCCGAGGGTCTCCTGTCCCCGGGGGGATTGATAATCGGCGCGACGAGCCCCCTTGAAGTGCCAGACCCCTCCCTGATAAAGCGCGGAGGAGGCAAAGATTTTGGATAAATCTTTGCCGTCGGGTTCGGACCGGAACAGGATCTCGAGGTTTTCCGCCTTCCTCTGGTTCAGATGAATCCGGCCGATATACCAGATTTCACTTTGGGTCGAGCCGGGCAGAAGAGGGGAACGATAGACGATCTGTTGGAATGTGTTTTCCTCGATCGGCTCTTTTTTGATCTGCTTTTTCACCTTTTCACGCCCTGCCTGTGCGGTGGGTGCGAGGGAATAGGAAAGAAGATAAAGGATGACGGAAAGGCCTGCGCTGCAGATGAGGAACGGTATGGCCAGGGTGACCGGACTCATTCCGGAGGCAAGGAGCGCCACCGATTCGCGGTGCCTGGAGAAGTAGGCCAAGACGTACAGGGTGGCGAAGAGGACGGCGACGGGCAGGATCGACTGGGCGAGATCGGGCAGCTGGATCAGGAAATATTTTGCCAAAAGAGGGAAGGGGGGATTTTTTTCCACGAGGCGGCCCAGTTTGTCGAAGACATCGAACATCAGCCAAAGAACGAACAGGGCGGTGATGACAAAAAAGAGGGGAACGAGCACCGAGCGCCAAAGATATTTTTCGACGATTTTCATTTTCCGTGCGAGGGTAGATATAGCATCCCGATGAACCTCGCCCACGATCTTTCTGCATTGGAGGAAACCGTCAAGCGATGTCATTCCCTCGTGCCCGCAGTGGAGGCGGCGGGACGTGCTTTGGCGGAGAGGGTGAAGGCGGGAGGCAAAGTGTTAACCTGCGGAAATGGGGGAAGTGCGGCGGATTCGATGCATTTTGCGGAAGAGATGACGGGGCGGTATCGGGGTAATCGCAAAGCCCTCCCTGCGTTGGCCCTATGTGCCGATGGCTCAGCCTTGACCTGCATAGCGAACGACTGGTCGTACGAGGATGTGTTTTCGCGGCAAGTCGAGGCGTTTGGTCAAAAGGGAGATGTGTTGATTGTCTTTAGCACGAGTGGAAAATCCCCCAACATTCTCAAAGCAATCCGGGCAGCGAAGAGTCGCAACATGCTGATTCTTGGTGCTTTAGGAAAGGATGGTGGATTGGCGAAAGGTTTGTGTGATCACGCCATTGTGGTGCCGAGTGAGGATACTTCTAGGATTCAGGAGATTCACGGTTGGTTGATTCACGCATGGTTGGAGTGTGTGGAGGCTTTGGCGGTTGGAAAAGGCTGAGGATAGGGACTTTGTCCTTGGAAGAGGGCTGGGGTTTGGATATGTTTTTGAGTTCGTTGACGTTCTGCAAAATCGCCCTTGTTCAGGGGCTGCAGGGCACCACGTTGGCGAGGTACGGGAGATAAACTTATGGCGGTGGTGATTCGTTTGCGGAAAGAGGGAAAAAAGAACCGTCCCTACTTTCGTGTCGTTGTGACGGACAAGGAAAGTCCGAGAGATGGGCGTTTTCTTGAGATGGTCGGAACGTACAATCCGATGGGAAAAGAGGAGGGGATGAAGCTCAAGTTGGACCGAATCGATCACTGGGTCGGAAAAGGGGCCAAGCCGAGCGAGACCGTCGCCAGTTTTATCCGCAAAGCCAAGCGTGCCCCCAAGGCATAAGTTTCCGGTGAGGGCAGGATTTTCATGCGATATTTTTTGGAGCTTGTCCTCGGTCGGCTTGTCACACATCCCGAGGAGGTAGACGTCGAGGAAACCTCGGACGATCGGGGGTTTCTTTTCCGGATCCGGGTCAATCCGGAAGACTTGGGCAGGATCATCGGACGGAACGGCCGAACCATCGAGGCGATCCGTTCCCTCCTGAACGCGGCGAGCCGTGACGGCCGGCATGTTTCCGTGGAGGTGGAGGATGGGGAATTCGAGGGAGACGGGGCATGAAGATCGACCTTCTCACCCTCTTTCCTGCAATGGCGCACGGGGTCCTGGCCGAAAGCATTTTGGGTCGGGCGCAGCGTGCCGGTCTTGTGGAGATCCGGGTTCATGCGTTGCGGGATTATGCAAAAGACAAGCATCACACGGTGGATGACCGGCCTTTCGGGGGGGGGCCGGGAATGGTGATGAAGGCGGAGCCTTTGGTGGATGCGATCGAGCATCTGCGGGGAGAGGGCGAAAATAGGGCGCATGTGGTTTTTCTGACTCCCGAAGGAGCCCGGTTGGACCAGCCTACGGTTCAGCGGTTTGCCCAAACCCACTCCCGCCTCCTCCTGATCAGCGGCCATTACGAGGGTATCGACGAAAGGGTGCGGCAGGGTTGGGTGGATGAGGAGATTTCCGTCGGGGATTACATTTTGAGCAACGGCACCCTGCCTGCGCTGACGCTGATCGACGCCCTGGTGCGACTCATTCCGGGGGTGTTGGGCAACGATGATTCGGCGGGGGCAGACTCCTTTGGCGAAGAGGGACTGCTGGAAGGGCCCCAGTACACCCGACCGGAGGAGTTTCGGGGCATGAAAGTCCCGCAGGTTCTGCTCTCGGGGCATCACGCGGAGATCCGGAAATGGCAAAAAAGCCAGGCCCTGGCGCGGACTCGGGAGCGAAGAGAGGATTTACTTGAAGGGAAAAAGCAGGCAGGATTTTCTTTTCCCAAGGAGAAATAAAACATGAGCGCAAAGATCATCGAAGCGATTGAAAAAGAGCAGTTCAAGGAGGGACGCACCGGTTTCGGGGTGGGGGACAAGATCAAGGTTTTCACCAAGGTGAAAGAGGGGGACAAGGAGCGGACGCAGCTTTTTGCTGGCACCGTCATCGCCCGCAAAGGACGCGGGCTGAATGAGCAGTTCACCGTCCGCCGGATCAGCTACGGCGAGGGAGTGGAGCGTATTTTCCCCTTGCACTCCCCGCGGATTGAGAAGGTGGAGGTGGAGACCAAGGGGAATCCCCGCCGGGCCAAGCTTTTCTATCTTCGCAAGCGCTCCGACATGGCGGTGCGGGAAGTGGTCGAAACCAGAAAGAAGTAAGCGATTCCGCCCCTCTGGAAAACAGAGAGCTCGCTTGCGGGAAAGTCCGCTGCGGTTGGGGTGGATGAGGCGGGCCGCGGGGCTTTGGCTGGACCGGTGGTGGCTGCGGCCTACATGTTCCTTTGGGAAAAAATCGAGATCCCAGGCCTCGATGATTCAAAAAAACTAACCCGCACCCGAAGAGAGGATCTTTTTCAACTTCTCACGAACGGAAAGGTAGGAAGGTGGGGTGTGGGAGAGGCCTCCATCGAGGAGATTGAGAAACACAATATTTTGGTGGCCAGCCAGATAGCCATGGGACGGGCCCTGGAGGCCTTGGGGGATGCGGAAGGAGTGGTGTTGGTGGATGGGTTGCCGGCAAAACACCTGGGAAGGGAGCATGTGGCGGTGAAAGGCGGGGATGGCAAATGTCCATCGATCGCTGCCGCATCCATCGTGGCAAAAGTTTCTCGAGACCGAACCCTTTTGCGTTTTGGGGAGTTATATCCTGTATATGGTTTTTCCAGCAATTGCGGGTATGGCACGGCAAAACATCTCCGCGCTCTGCAGGATCATGGGCCTTGTCCGATCCATCGCCGATCGTTTTTACCCGTGGGATCGGCGACCTTGCCCGGCCTGGACGAACACGCGAAACGCCGGTAACCACGGCGAAAAGGTGGCTGCCCGCCATGTCCAGCGGGCCGGGGTGAAGATCCTCGTTCGGAATTACCGCACCCGGACGGGGGAAATTGATCTCATCGGGAGGGACCGGGGAAGGTTGGTGATGATCGAGGTCAAAACCCGTCACCATCTGGCCCGAAACAAGCCCCAGGATTCGGTCACTTGGGAGAAGCAGAGAAGGATCATCGCCACGGCCAACCGATATCTGAGGGAGCTTGCCTGCCGGCCGCCTCCCGTGCGTTTTGACATCGTGGAGGTTCTTTTTGCCCCCGGGCTCATCCCGCGTTGTCGCTGGATCCAACACGCCTTCACCCTCAGCGACGCGGGAGTGGAGTGGAGCCGATGAGGAAAATCGCCAGCACATGGTCGGCGGCGGTCGTGGGGGTGGAGGCCCTGCCGGTGGAGGTGGAGGTGGACGCGGGGAACGGGAAGGAAAACTTTGTCGTCGTCGGTCTGGCCGATACGGCGGTGAAAGAGTCCCGGCAACGGGTGAAGGCGGCGGTTTGGAACAGCGGATACTTCTGTCCGGATGGATTTATCACCGCCAGCCTCGCCCCCGCCGACCTGAAAAAAGCCGGCCCCTGTTTTGATCTGCCGATTGCTCTGGGGTTGTTGGCCTGCTCCGGGCAGATCTGCAAGGACCGTTTGGCGGAATGGATGGTGATCGGGGAGCTGGCTTTGGACGGGGAGGTTCGACCGGTGCGGGGAGCGTTGGCCATTTCCCTGTTGGCGCGGGAGCGTAGGACCAAAGGGCTGATTGTTCCTTTGGTGAATGCCCTGGAGGCAAAAGCGGTGGAAGGGGTCAACATCGTTCCCGTCCGCGACCTGCGAGAAGCAGCGGAGGTGATCGAAGGCAAAGCGCTCCCCTTGCCGAGTGAAGGAATCCCGGTTGAGGAGAAACGCAAGCGGGAGGAAGCCTCGGTCGCAGTCGATTTTTCCGAGGTGAAGGGACAGGAGACGGTCAAACGGGCCCTCGAAATCGCCGCGGCGGGGAATCATAACGTGTTGATGATCGGCCCGCCCGGCTCGGGCAAAAGCATGCTCGCCAAAAGGCTTCCGGGAATTTTACCAAGGATGACCATGGAGGAGTCGTTCGAAACCACCCGGATCCACAGCGTGGCCGGTTTGCTGCGGTCGGAGGACTCTTTGGTGCGGGAGAGACCCTTTCGAAGTCCGCATCACACCATTTCGGATATCGGTTTGATCGGAGGTTCCGCCAACCCCACTCCTGGAGAGGTAAGTCTGGCGCACCACGGGGTGCTTTTTCTGGATGAGTTGCCCGAGTTCAAGCGTTCGGCCTTGGAGGTGTTACGGCAACCCTTGGAGGACGGACAGGTCACCATTTCCAGGGCCTCGGGATCCATGACATTTCCAGCACGGTTCATGTTCGTCGCCGCGATGAATCCAACTCCCCGCGGAAATGTGGAGCAGTCGACGGGCAGTCAGGCGGCTCGAAGATACCTGAACAAAATCAGCGGCCCGCTTCTGGACCGGATCGATCTGCATCTGGAAGTGCCGGCGATGAAACACGAGCACCTTTTATCGGAGCACCCCGGGGAATCATCCGGCACGATTCAAAAGCGGGTGGAGTCGGCGCGGGAGGTTCAGCGGGCGCGTTTTGGACCGGGCGCCTCGATCCATGCGAATGCGCAGATGGGGCCAAGGGAGTTGAGAAAACGGGTTCCGTTGGATCGGGAGAGCAAGAATCTGCTATCCAGCGCGATGACGGACCTTTCTCTCAGTGCCCGGGCCTTGGACCGCATTCTCAAAGTCGCCCGTACGATTGCCGACCTGGCAAGAAGCGAGAAGGTTTTGCTGGATCATCTGGCGGAGGCGATCCAGTACCGGACCTTGGATCGTCAGATCTGGGGGTAACTATTTTGGAATTCCGGAGACTTTCATGCCGGCCTTCAAGTTGCGGCTGGCGAACCAGTCGCGGCTGACCTCGATGGCGTAACTGACGTTGGAGGATTTGCTCAAAACCGGTTTTTCCTCGAATGGGACAAGGGGAATGATTTCCAGGATGACTCCGTCCGCATCGAGAAAAGCGAGGTCGAGGGGGATGGAGGTGTTGTGCATCCAGAAAGAGGCCTGCTTGGGCTGGGGAAACACAAAGAGCATTCCATGATTGGATTCCAAAGAGTCGCGGTTCATCAGACCGGTCATCTGCTCGTTCGGACTGACCGCCAGTTCGGCCGTCAATGTATGGTCCCCGATGTGCAGCTTGGCTTCGCCCGCCGCATGCACTTTGGCCACGGCAAGGCTGAGGATCAGGAGGATAGGAGAAAAAAGATTCAATAGCGGGGCAGGGAGGGATCGATCTCTTCCGACCATGTATCAATGCCACCCTTCAGGTTGAGCAGGTTCTTGAATCCCTGCTGTTGCAGAAAAAGGAGGGCCTTGGCGCTGCGGATGCCCGCCTTGCAGTGGATCACAATTTCCTTGTCGTTGGGAATCTCCTGCCAGCGTTGAGGGATTTCGCCCAGGGGAATCAGGGTGGAGCCGGAAATCTTTGAAATCTGGTACTCGTGGGGTTCGCGCACATCGATCAGCACAAAGGATTTCTTTGCATCGATCTTCTTTTTGAGGTCGGAGCAGGTGATTTCAGGAACTTTAGGAGTATCCTGCACGGGGCCCTCGCGGGCGGGGGCCCCGCAGAACTGTTCGTAATCGATCAGGCCCGTGATGGTTTTTTTCGGGCCACACATGGGGCATTCGGGGTTTTTGCGTAGTTTCATCTCCTTGAAGCGCATTTTGAGGGCGTCGAAAAGAAGGAGGCGGCCGATCAAGGGGTCGCCGATGCCAAGGATGAGTTTGACCGTCTCGATCGCCTGCAGAACACCGATCACCCCGGGCAGGATTCCGAGCACACCACCCTCGGCGCAGCTGGGCACGCTTCCCGGAGGGGGAGGTTCGGGGTAAAGACAGCGGTAGCAGGGGCCTTTTTCGGCCCAAAAGACGGTGCACTGTCCCTCGAAGCGGAAGATGGACCCGTAGACGTTGGGTTTGCCCAAAAGGGCACAGGCATCGTTGACGAGGTAGCGGGTAGGAAAATTGTCGGTGCCGTCGACCACCACATCGTAGTCGCGGAAAAGATCGAGGGCATTGTCGGAGCGCAGGGCGATTTCGTGGGTTGCGACATCCACGTGGGGATTCAGCTCGGCGATGGTGCGGCGGGCCGACTCCACTTTGGCCTGACCCACGGAGGTTTGGCGGTGAATGATCTGGCGTTGGAGGTTGGATTCGTCCACCCGGTCAAAATCCACGATGCCCAAACGACCGACTCCGGCGGCGGCAAGGTAGGCGAGAAGGGGGGAACCCAACCCGCCGGTTCCGATAGCCAGAACCCGGGAGGCCTTGAGTTTGCGCTGACCCTCCACCGTCACCTCCGGCATGATCAGGTGCCGTGCGTAGCGACGCATTTCCGGAGAACTCAACTCCTGGGCGGCAGTGCTGTTGGTGATCCTGGAGATTAAGGACATCGGCAAAATGTATCAAAAAAAGGGGAAAGGGTCGAGCCGGGGCGTGTCATGCAATTCTAGTGCGGACGAGAGTCTGACAACAGCTATCCAATGTGCCCGATCAATGTCCTTTAAAAAATTCGCCCTGCAGGACCAACTCATCTTGAAACTGCGGGCGCTTCTCCACCTCGTCCAAATGCCGGAAAAAATCTTCGGATGTCTCAAAAAGGTGACCTTTTTCAATGTAGGAGTCGGTCGTGAAGGGGCTGAAGCCGCCACGCGGGAAAATCATATATCGGGCCTTCATGTAATCCCGTGCATGACCCAGCTCGTCCATCATGCCGGTGGAAAGCGGGGGGCGTTCGGGATACGGGTGGATGGCGACAACGGCGTGCACTTTGCCGACGTACCAGTGCAGGTCACGATGGACGGTGTAGGCGTAGATCGATTCGCGGTCGCTGGCAGGCACCCCTTCGAAATTGGTGCCGATCTCGATCGATTGGGGATCCACGATCACGGCGTATTTGCGGAGTCGGTGGATGATCTGGTCGATCTCCTTGCGTTTCTCCGGAGTGCCGTAGCTCATCGAGTAGCTGGCGTAGACGACCCAAGGATTGGGTTGGGTGACCAGCTTGTAGAGGGCCTCGGGAGGTTCACCCACGGCGATGACGTAATGGGGAACACCCATATACCGGGCCCAGTCTTCCGAAAGGCTGACTTCTTCGTTCATCCAGGAGAGGATGTCGTAGAGGGTGTGGTTGCGTTGTTTGAGTGCCACGAGGAAGGGATCGGCCTCCTGTAGGGTTTCGAGCTTCAGCTTGATGGCCCACTCGGCATCGATCAGGGTGACGATCAGGTCCGGTTTGATGAAATCGCGAAGGATCCGCTGATCCTTGAATTTGCGGTTGATCCGGTTCCATTCCACCGTGGCGGGAGCCCGGATAATAACGTCCTGATAATGGTTTCTTTGGATCTCGTAGCCGATTTTTTCATACTCCTTTTCGCGGGTGAGCTCGAAGACGTAGTCGGTGGTACCCAGGAGACGTTCCAGGGGTTTCTTGCCGGCCTTGGTGAAATCTTCGACTGCATTATACACCTTGATGTCTCGGTGATTGCGTTGTCCTAGGGCAACGACCCGCCGAAGATAGTTGGCGTCGTCCATGCCTGCAATCATGCCTGTGACGAGGACTCTCATATTTGTAGAATCTCAAAAAAACAGCCGAAAAGCGATCTTGTTTAGGGGTTAAGGGATCTAGGGATCCAGGGATTTAGGAGTTAAGGGATTTAGGTAGTTTAAACTAAAACTCCGAGGGGCTTTAGCTACCTGAATCCCTTGATCCCGGAACCCCTGAATCCCCAAAGAAGAGTGGCTAGGGAGGGAATTGAACCCCCGACACGAGGATTTTCAGTCCTCTGCTCTACCAACTGAGCTACCTAGCCTTTACGCCAAGCGAAAAGGATAAACCACAGAGCGCCATTGTGGAAAGCGTGTTTGCGGGTGCAGCAGTTTCGATTTAATTTGGGTCCATGAGCCAAGAAACCACAGTTCGTCCGGAACCGGTCGTAAAGATATTTATGGCACTGGCAGTGTTGAGTTTGATCACCATTGCGGTTTGCCAAGTGATCCTAGTGATCAGGCCATCCCAGCCACCTGTCATGCGTCGGCCTGTTCTGCCTGTCGAAAACCGCATGACCCAGCAGGGGATGCCTCCTTTCCCCCCTGGAATGCCCCCATTCCCCAACTCGCAGGGTCAGGGAGCGGGGGACGGGATGCGGCCGAATCCTGGCAATCCCCAACCTGTCGAAAAGCCGGCCAAGAGGTAAGCGGCGACTTTGCCCCGCGGGGTAGGTCTGCTAGAACATCTCGATGACTGGCAAGTTCAGGGTTTTTGTGACCGATGGGGTTTCCCCCAGCGGGGTGGATGTCCTCAAGTCCTGCCCACAAATCGAGGTGATCGAAAGTCCGACCCTCAAGGAGAAAGAGCTGCTCGAAAAACTGAAGGGTTGTGACGCCCTGATTGTCCGGAGCCAAACCCAAGTCAGCAAAGGAATTTTGCAGGGATGTCCGACCATCCGGGCCGTTGGGCGGGCCGGGGTGGGGGTGGACAATGTCGATGTGGATGCCGCCACGGAGAAAGGTGTGGTGGTGATGAACACCCCGGCCGGGAATACCGTCAGCACGGCGGAACAGGCCTTTACCCTGCTCCTGGGACTGGCCCGACATCTGCCCCAAGCGCATGCCTCCATGTCGGCAGGTCACTGGGATCGAAAAAGTTTTCAGGGAACGGAGCTGAACGGAAAGACGCTGGGGATTTTGGGGATGGGTCGGATCGGGGGGGAAGTCGCGCGCCGGGCGATTGCGTTCGGCATGCGTGTGATGGCGTATGATCCCTATCTTTCGGCCGGGAAGGCCCGGAGTCTGCAGGTTGAGCTCATCGATCGTGTGGAGGATCTGTTGCCGCACTGTGATTTTCTCACCATGCATCTGCCGATGACCGAGGAAACGAAGGGGATCTTGAGCGAGGAGCGCCTGAAACTTTGCCGCAAGGGGGTGAAGATAGTGAACTGCGCGAGAGGCGGGTTGGTCTCGGAGTCTGTGCTTCTGAAGGCCATAGAGGCGGGGCAGGTGGGTGGGGCGGCCCTGGACGTTTTTGAGGAGGAGCCTCTGGCGGCGGATCATCCCTTGAGAAAAAACAAGAAGGTAATTTTGACTCCGCACTTGGGGGCATCGACCGCCGAAGCTCAGGAGAGTGTGGGGATCGAGATTGCCGAGGCCATCCGGGACTACCTGACGGAAGGCGCGGTGCGGAACGCGGTGAACATTCCAAGCGTGGATGCGAGGACGATGGCCAAGCTGCGTCCCCAGATTGAGTTCGGCTTCCGGCTGGGTCGGTTGCTGTCGCAGATTGCGCCGGCGAGGTGTGATCGGTTGACGATCAGTTATGCCGGAAAAATCGGGGAAGAGGACACCACTCCGATCACGCGGAGCATTTTGAAGGGATTTCTTTTTGGGGCGGGGGGAGGAGATGTGAACGAGGTGAATGCCCCGAAGATGGCCGCGAATCTGGGGCTGAAGTTGAGCGAAACCAAGCAGGCGGAGCCGGGGGAGTATGCCGAGCTGATATCCGTAAGAGCAGGGCAGGATGCTAAAGAGGCGGAGGTGAGTGGGACATTTTTTGGAACGAGTCCGCACATCGTCCGAATCAACGATCAGTGGATGGAGGCCCGCCCGGAGGGATTCCTGTTATTGATGGAGAACAAGGATCGGCCGGGAATCGTGGGCTGGATCGGGACACTGTTGGGCAAACACAAGGTCAACATCGCCAGCATGACGTTGAGTCGAAGCGCACCGGGATCAAAGGCCTTGAGCGTGTTGAATCTGGATTCGTCCCCCGGGGATGAAGTTTTGAAAGAGATGCTGGCGGATAAGGATATTACGTCAGTTAAAGTGGTTAAGATTTAGCCTTTTCAATCTCCCAGACAACGCGAAGGGTGGAGTTTATCCACTATCGATTTTTGACCTCTGACCCCACATTCTAAAAACAGGCTTGTAAACCATTGCATATCAATATTTTGCAGGACCTCTGACCCCATGTAAACTATTGTGCATCAACAACTAAAAAGGGTGTTTTTCAAATGGGACCTCTGACCCCATACGGAAAGTTGTTGGTGCAAAGTTATCAAGGTCTGTTTTGTTATTCTAAGTCATTGCTGGCAATATTTAAAAGTGAAGATCTGCTGTCTTCTTCTAAAGTTATTCACATAGCGGTTAGGGGGTTATTCGGGGCTATTGGAGAGAGGCTCGATCGTTTTTAAGATCCGGAATACAGTTGTAGGATGAAAGTCTGGGTCGTTCTGGGATTGATGGGGGTCGGGTCGATCGGTTTCGGCGAGGAAAAGTATCCAAATGGCATGACGATTTTGGAGACGCCCATAAGTGGCGAAATGCATCTCGTTACGGGAAGTATGGATGAGATGGATGTGGCACGGGGGCCAGCTTCGACTTTCAAGGTGGTGATTGCCTGGGCGGCGCTGGATCGGGGGTTGATCCAGGATACGGAGACCCCATTAGAGGGGGCGGAGGGGTTGGGGTTGAGGCAGTCGCTCCAAAAATCGATCAATCCGCCCTTCGCCCTTTTGGCGGAAAAGTTGGGGGAAGAAGTTTTGGGTGAATATGCCGAGCGGAGCGGTCTGATCGAAGGGAAGATTCCAAAGGGTTGGATGAGGGGTGGAGGCCAAGAGGCGGCCCATGCCGCAGATTTGAAAACAACCCTACGAAGGGAACATTCGATGGCGGTGGCGTGGATGCGCGGAACCGCCCCATGGAACGGACTGGCGGCAAAAAAGTTACAAGATGCGCTGATCTGGAAAGAGGAGAAGATTCTCCTGCGAGCCAAAACCGGTTCCTATGGCGGTTGTCTTTGGATGACCGGATATGGGCCCGACAAGGCGGTGACCGTGTTCATGGAGGGTACCGTTTCCCGTCGACCGGAAATTCTAAAAGCTTTTTTTGGTCGGTGGGGTATTGAGCCAGCCACATTATAATTAAAACTCCTCGTTAATAAGTTTGGGTTGGCACTTGTGGGATGCGTTCCACTTCAGCACTTTATCAGCTTCATGATTTCCCGATATTCCCGCCCCGAAATGACTGCCCTCTGGTCCGAGGAGGCCAAACTTTCGCGCTGGTTGGAGATCGAGATCCTCGCCTGCGAGGCGATGGCCAACCGGAGGATCATTCCGCGAAAAGATGCCCGGACGATTCGTCGGAAGGCAAAATTCAATCTTCGGCAGGTTCACAGGAACGAGGAGCGGACGCGTCACGATGTTTTGGCTTTCCTGGAGGATGTGGCGTCCCACGTCGGTCCGGCCGGACGTTGGATTCATCAAGGCCTGACGTCCTCCGATATTCTCGACACCACGTTGGCGTGGCAGCTGCGGGATGCGGCCGATCTTCTGATCGCGGGAGTCAGGAAAGTGAAAGCAGCGGCCGCCATGCGGGCGCGGAAACACCGCGGCATGCTGACGATCGGGCGGACCCACGGAATCCATGCCGAGCCGACGAGTCACGGCATACGGATGGCCCTTTTGCATGACGAATTTTGCCGGGCAGAGGAGAGGTTGGTGGCCGCCCGGGACGAGATTGCCGTCGGCAAACTTTCAGGCGCGGTGGGAACCTACGCCCACCTGGACCCCTCGATCGAGGCGTTTGTATGTAAAAAACTGAAACTCAAACCAGGGGCGGCCACTCAGGTGGTTCCTCGCGACCGGCATGCGGCCTTTGCGTTGGCACTCTCGTTGGTGGCCGCGAGTGCGGAGCGGTGGGCGACGGAGTTCCGGCATCTGCAGCGGACGGAGGTCGGCGAGGTGGAGGAGCCTTTTGCGAAGGGACAGAAGGGAAGCAGTGCGATGCCCCACAAACGGAATCCTGTGAATGGGGAGCGGATCTGCGGATTGGCCCGGATTGTCCGCGGGCATGCGGTCGCGGCGCTGGAAAACGTGGCTTTGTGGCACGAGAGGGATATTTCCCACAGCTCGGCCGAGCGGATTCTTTTCCCTGATGCAACAATCCTCCTCGATTTTATTCTGAATGACCTGGAGGGGCTTGTTCGTGGGCACAGGGCGGATGCGAAACGAATGCTCGCGAACCTCGGATCTTCACGGGGACTGTGGGCCTCCCAAGGTGCTCTACTGGCCTTGACCCGTGCGGGGTTGGCCCGAAGAGAGGCTTATGAGGCGGTCCAGAAGCATGCGATGGCGACTTGGCTGGAGGGTGGAGCGGATTTCACCACCCGGCTGGCGTCGGACCCCGAGCTGGGAAGAAAAATCGGAAAGAAGGGATTGCAGGAGGCGTGCAACGCGTTACGGCATCTTCGGCACGAAAAACTGATTCATCGCAGGTGCGGACTGTAAAGGAGGGCAAGACGGATGAAAGCGATTGTGACCGTGACATTGAAGCCCTCGATCCTTGATCCGCAGGGGGAGGCAGTGGCGCATGCCCTCCGAAATATGGGTGTGAAAGGGGTGAAGTCGGTCCGGATTGGAAAACATATCGAGTTGGAGATCGAGGGGGGCGAGGAGAAGCAGTTGCGCGCGAAGCTGGAGGAGATTTCCAAGGAGCTGTTGAGCAATCCGGTCATGGAGAATTTTCATCTGGATCTGCGGGCCGGCGGATGAGGTTTGCGGTCATTCAATTTCCCGGTTCGAATTGCGATCGGGACTGCGTGCACGCGCTGCAGGTTTTGGGGCAGGAGGCGCGTTTGGTCTGGCATCAGGAGACGAGGCTGGATTCTGGGGAGGGCGTGATTTTGCCGGGGGGCTTTTCCTACGGGGACTACCTGCGGTGCGGGGCGATCGCCCGCTTTTCTCCGATCCTGCCGGCGGTCAAAGCGGCGGCGGAGCGGGGTGAGGTGGTGGTGGGAATATGCAATGGATTCCAGATTTTGTGCGAGGCGGGGCTTTTGCCGGGAGCATTGACCCGCAACGAGGGACTTCATTTCCGATGCGAAACGGCGTATCTGAGGGTGGAAACTCCCGCCTCCCGTTTCACCTCCCACTTCGCCACGGGGCAGACGCTGAGCGTTCCGATCGCCCATGGGGAGGGATGTTACCGGGCCGACCCTGAAATTTTGCAGGAGTTGGAGGCGGAGCAGAGGGTGCTTTTCCGTTATTGCAATGCGGAGGGACAAGTCGTGCCGGAGGCGAATCCAAACGGATCGAGCCATCATATTGCGGGGATTTGCAACGCTGGGAGAAATGTTTTGGGAATGATGCCGCATCCCGAGCGGTGTTGTGAGGTCGAGATGGGCGGGACGGACGGGCGCGGTATTCTTTTGGGAGCGGCCGGGATCGGGAGGAAGATATGAAGGCGAAAGAGTTTGCGCTGAAACTGGGTCTGACGGAGCAGGAGTACGGAACGATCGAAAAGGGGCTGGGGCGTGAGCCGAACGAGAACGAGCTGGGCATGTTTTCGGTGATGTGGAGCGAGCACTGTTCGTATAAGAACACCCGAAGGGAGTTGCGGAAATTCCCGACGACGGGCCCTGCGGTGCTGGTCAAAGCGGGGGAAGAAAATGCCGGAGTGGTGGATGCTGGGGATGGACTGGCGTTGGCCTACAAAATCGAGTCGCACAATCATCCCAGTGCGGTGGAGCCGTTCCAGGGAGCGGCAACGGGAGTGGGAGGAATCCTGCGGGATATTTTCACCATGGGGGCAAGGCCGGTGGCATTTATGGATTCGCTTCGGTTTGGCCGGCCTCAGGCAAAAGGGGAGGCGGGAAAGAGAACGCGGGCGCTGATCCATGGGGTGGTTTCGGGGATTTCGCACTATGGAAACTGCGTCGGGGTGCCGACGGTCGGCGGGGAGCTGGTTTTTGATCCGGCCTATGAGGGGAACCCTTTGGTGAATGTTTTCTGTTTAGGGATTCTGCGTCATGACCAGATTCGTCGCGGGGCTGCCAAGGGTGTGGGGAATCCGGTTTTTTATGTCGGAGCAAAGACCGGGAGGGACGGATTGGCAGGCGCGGCCTTCGCCTCAAGGGATCTGACCGAGGAGAGCAAAGCGGATCGTCCGGCGGTGCAGGTGGGGGATCCTTTTGTCGGGAAGCTGCTGTTCGAGGCGTGTCTGGAGCTGTATGCGCGGCCGGATCTGGTTGTGGGGGTGCAGGACATGGGGGCGGCGGGGTTGACCTGCTCCACGTGCGAAACGGCGAGCCGGGGCGGTTCGGGAATCGAAATCGAACTGGATCGGGTTCCGCAGAGGGAAACGGGAATGACCCCGTACGAGATCCTGCTGTCCGAGTCGCAGGAAAGGATGTTGATCATTGTGCACAAGGGGAGGGAGAAGGAGCTAAAGGAGATCTTTGCAAAGTGGGGACTGGATGCGGCGGAGATCGGTTATGTCACGGAGACGGGCAAGGTGGTGGTCAAAGCGGCGGGGAGGGTGGTGGCGGACGTGCCGGCGCGATTGTTGGCGGATGATGCGCCGGTGTATGAGCGGGAAGCCAAAGTTCCGGCCCAGCTCGCTGAAAAACAGAAACTGGATCTGAAAAAGATTTTGCCGACCCAGCCGAAGGTGAAAGAGGATCTGCTGAAGCTTGCGGCCTCGCCGGCGATGGGATCGCGTCGCTGGGTGTGGAACCAGTACGATCACATGGTGGGATTGCGGACGTTGGGCAAACCCGGGTCCGATGCGGCGGTTTTGCGGATCGAAAAGCCGGGCGGGGGTTGGGTGCATGTGGCGATGACGCTGGATGGGAACGGACGCTGGTGTGCGCAGGATCCGCGGGAGGGTTCGAGGGCGTTGGTGGCGGAGGCGTGCCGGAACCTGGCGTGTGCGGGGGCGGTACCGCTGGGGTTGACTGATAATTTGAATTACGGGAACCCGCACGATCCGGAAATTTTCTGGCAGCTGCGGGAAGGGGTGGAGGGAATGGCCGAGGCGTGCCGATGTTTCGACCTTCCGGTGACGGGAGGAAATGTGAGTCTTTACAACCAGTCGCCTGCGGGGCCGATTCATCCCACGCCGGTGGTGGGTGTGGTGGGCAAAGTGGAGGAGGGGGTGCGGCTGGTGCCCGGAGTTTTTGGAAAGGGCGGGGGAGCGATTCTGCTTCTGGGAACGCAGGAGTCGGGCGGGTTGGGGGCTTCGATTTATCTGCAGGAGATTCACGGGGTTCTTGCAGGGAAATTGGGCAAGGTGGATTTGGCTGCGGAGAGAAAATTACACGGGTTGATGCGGAGCGTGCTCAAGCTGGCCGGGGTGCGATCGGCGCATGACGTGGGCGAAGGAGGGATTCTCTGGGCCCTGGCGGAGATGACTTTTGGGGAGGGGTCGGCAGGAGCGGAGGTTACGCTTCCCTGCGGGCAGGGGGAGAGACCGGAGGAGGTGCTTTTCGGGGAGGGAGCGGGCCGGATTCTTGTCGAAGTGGAGGAGGAGACGGTGGGGATGGTTGAGCCTTTGGCGAAGGAGCTCGGAGTGGGTTGTACACGAATCGGAAAAACCGGCGGGGCCGATTTCGAGGTTACCTGTGGCTCCGTCAAAGAGCGCTGGGGGGTTCAGGAGTTGCGAAAACTTTTCGACGAGGCTTTGCCGAACGCTTTGGAGGGTTGATGAAAATCTCTCCCTTCTCAAAGTGGACGGATCGGAGTAAGGTAAACCCTTGAAGACTCCCCATTTCCCTACTCATGAGTGCGGGGTCTTTGGGGTCTACAATCATACGAATGCGGCGGAGCTGACATACTATGGGCTTTATGCCCTTCAGCATCGGGGGCAGGAGAGTGCGGGGATTGTCACAGCGAAAGACGATGGAAAGGCTTTTGCGATCAAGCGTGGGATGGGTTTGGTGGGTCAGATTTTCAAGGAGAATGATTTAAAGGAGTTGGCGGGCACGCGGGCGATCGGGCATGTGCGATATTCGACAACAGGTTCGAGCACGATCAAGAATGCCCAGCCGCTGACGGTGGAAACGGGGCGTGGGCAGATTGCGATCGCCCACAACGGAAACCTGGTGAATGCGGGGAAATTGCGCGACGAGCTGGAGGCAGCCGGATCGATTTTTCAGACGACGACCGACAGCGAGATCATTTTGCATCTCATCTCGCGGCCCAACCCCGCGATCGGCGGGGGCGCCCTGGCGCAGGCACTTTCCCGAGTTCACGGTGCCTACTCCCTGGTGTTGATGGGGGAGAATGAGGTGATTGCGGCGCGGGATCCTTTCGGGTTCCGTCCGCTCGTGATCGGCAAGCTGGATGAGGCTTTTATTTTTTCGAGCGAGACGTGCGCTTTGGATCTGGTGGGGGCGGAGTTTGTGCGTGAGGTGGAGCCCGGGGAGATTGTGGTGGCGGATGAATCGGGGTTGCGCTCCTTCAAGCCCCATGCGGAGACGGCCCGGGAGGCGCTCTGTGTTTTTGAGTTTGTTTATTTTGCCAGGCCTGACAGCCAGATCGGGGGGCGAAACATCAGTCATGCACGGACCCGGATGGGGAGGGAGCTGGCGCGTTTGCATCCTGTGGAGGCGGACATTGTTGTGCCGGTTCCGGATTCCGGAACCTATGCGGCTTTGGGGTATTCGGAGCAGGCGGGAATTCCCTTGGACCAGGCGTTCGTGCGGAATCACTACATTGGAAGATCGTTTCTGCAGCCGACCCAGCTGATCCGGGATTTCAACGTCCGGGTGAAGCTGAATCTGATTCGCACGGCGGTGCAGGGAAAGCGAGTGGTGGTGGTGGACGATTCGATTGTCCGGGGGACGACCGCACGGGCACGGGTGACCAATTTGCGGGAGGCGGGAGCCAAAGAGGTGCATATCCGGGTGAGTTGTCCGCCCCACCGGTTTTCCTGCCACTACGGGATCGATTTTCCAGACCCGAAGGATCTTCTGGCGAACCGGATGACACGGGCGGAAATCACAAAATATCTGGGGGCGGATTCCCTGGGATATCTGGATGTGGACGGAATGGTGCGTGCGTGCGGGCTGCCCGCAAAAAAATTCTGCATGGCCTGTTTCACGGGGGATTATCCTGTGGCGTTCGCTCCCGAGGACAGCAACAAGGAGATCCTGGAGCAGAGGAGAGAGCGATCGGTATCCCTCGTGCCGGAAGAGGAGAGTCGGCAGAGGTTTTTGCTCTGAGCGGGATGGCGCGGGACGCTTACGCAAGGGCGGGGGTGGACATCAGCCTGGGCAACCGGGTGAAATCCGGGATCGGGGCCATGGTCCGATCCACCCGACGTCCCGGGGTGATCGGGGGAATCGGGGGATTCGGGGGATGTTTCGACGGCAGGATAGCCGGTTACCGTCATCCCGTTCTGGTTGCGAGCATTGACGGGGTGGGCACGAAGCTCAAGATCGCACAGCAGGTGGGGAAACACGGGACCCTCGGGGAGGATTTGGTGAATCACTGCGTGAACGACATTGCG
>RFMG01000011.1 GCA_009927835.1 Verrucomicrobiota bacterium
TACCTTGGGGACGAACCCGAACGTCTCCCAAGTCCCCGAAAGTTTGGTGACCCGGCAGTCCACCTCCAGCGGCTTTGTGGCCACGTGGGGCGCGGTTGCCCGCGCGGCCGGTTACGAAGTGCAGGCGTCGACCGAGCCAACTTTCACCACGGGATTAACGGGGGGCGATCGGCCCGTATCGGGAGGATCGGTCACCAATTTGACGATCACGGGCCTGACCAGCCAGATCCGCTACTACCGGGTTCGGGCGGTCTTTGCCTCAGCGGGAGGACCGCTGAAGACCGGTTGGTCGCCAGGGGTTTCGGCCCCCAACATGACGGGCTTTGGCAAATACGTTTCCCTCAATGCGACCGGGAATCTCGATAATTTCCAGCCGGCGGTTACTAACAGTCCCACCAGCAACAGTTATACGATCACTTTCTGGATGCGGCCGGACCGGATCGGTGGCCCTTCCGGCTCAGAAAATGTGCAGGTGGTCCGGCAAGGAATCAACTCGGTGAGCGGCACGGCCAACGTCGATCTCGATCTTCTGCCCGATGGGAGCCTTTGCTTTGGCCAGAAAGATTCGGCCGGGAACAGCAAATTTGTCCAGACCCAGGCCAAAACCGTGCTCGCCAGCAACTGGTATCATGTGGCGGTGGTGCGGGATGCGACCAACAGCACGTTGCACCTCTACCTCAACGGACAGGGCGCGGCAACGAACCTCAGTGCTTTTGGTCTCACCAACTGGACCATCAATAATTCCCTTGGATTTGCCGCCAGCCAGGACGCCTTGAACGACGACAGCAATACCAATCGATTCAAGGGGGCGATGGATGATGTCAGGGTTTATCGGACGGTCCGCACTCCGGCCCAGATTCTCCAGGACATGGTTGGCCCCATGACCACGGTGCAAGCCAACGACGCGCTCAACACATCCCTGGTGTTCTACGCGCCCATGGAGGGATCCTCGCTGGTCAACACGGACACGAGCACACTTTTCAAAGGCGCATTGAATGCTGCCGGGCTTGGCACAATCACTTCCCAATCTTCGCTTGCCTCTCCCTTTCTTTCATGGAGCCCGAGTCCCATCAACCTGACGTCGCCAGCCGTGCTTTCCACCAACGAACTGACTGCCACAGCCCGCTCGACCTCCACGGGGCCGATTGTTCCTGGCACATGGAATTATTCTCCCGCCGCCGGGAGCAGTCTTTCCATCGGCACCAACGTGGTGGTGGGAACCTTTGTGCCGAC
>RFMG01000010.1 GCA_009927835.1 Verrucomicrobiota bacterium
CCGGAAAAACCTTGAGCGGCACGCCGCCCCAAGGTTCCGCAGGGTTTTATGATGTTTCCCTTTCCGCCAGCGACGGCGCGGCGAGCACCCCGATCAAGTTCCGCCTGACGGTGTTCAACGACAATCCGTCCCTGATCCTGAACGAGTACAACGCGGTGGATAATTCGGGGACGACGTTGGCCTACCTGAATGGGGGAACCCAATTGCAGGATAGTGCGGGGGGGACGGCCTCGGACACGCACTTTGGCCGCGTGGCGGGGAATGGCGGCGATTGGGTGGAGTTTGTGGTGACGGGGAACGGTTCGGCCGGCACGACGGATTTGCGGGGTTGGACGATCGAGATCGATGAGGGGGCCTCCAACGGGTACTTCTCCGCCAAGGTAAAGATCAAGCTTTCGCAAAACTCCTTCTGGGCGGCGGTGCCGAACGGCACGATTCTGACCTTCACGGAAAGCAACACGTCCCAGGGCGGCATGGACACGAATCTTTCCGCCGCCAACAACTCCACCACCAGCGGATGGCGTTGGGCCAATGTGTGGGTCGGGGATGCCAATCTGATCACCTACACGGATTTGGCCACCAACGGGTACACGCTGGTGTCCGGGGTGGTGAGCGGCATCAACATTGATGACACCGAGACGCAGTTCCGGGTGCTCAATGACGCCGGCTATCCGGTCTTCGGTCCGGCGGGCGAGGGGATTGCGCCGGTGTCCAAGATCAGCAACACCGATGTACTGGAGTTGGAGGGGAATCCGACGACGGCCGTGTTGCCGACCGACCGGAGCGACGACACCGTGACCCCGCCGAAGAATGGATATGACAACAGCACCAAGGACAGCACCTTTGGGGCGCCCAACCAGTGGCATTTCGGGTCGGGCGGTGTGCTGACCACCCAGGATTTCACGCCGTACAAGGGGAGTGCGGGCAGCACCCCGTATGACGCGACCTTTGGTTCGTGGGCGAGTGCTGCCGGGCAGGGATCCCTTTCGATGACCAGTGATGCTGATGGGAACGGCCTGACGGCATTGCTGGAGTACGCGTACGGGGCGGCGGCGCCGGGATCGATTTCCCGCACGCTCCTGCCGGCCAACAGCACCACCAACAGCGGCGGCACGAATTACCTCGTGTTGAACTATTTTGCCCGGACCAGCGGGGTGACGGTGATGCC
>RFMG01000029.1 GCA_009927835.1 Verrucomicrobiota bacterium
ACCCACCACCCCGGCTCAGCTTTTGCGCAACGGCGATTTTAACAGTGGGGACGCAAATTGGAACGTATTCAATGGCGGATGGGTTTCGACGGAAGCATGGAGCGAGGATTCGAGTCGTTTCCTTCTGATTCCTGGATGGGCGGCAGGAAGCGACGCCGGCTTTATGCAGAGCGCCATCTCCTTTACCAGCGCAAACGGAAGCTACTTTACCGCCACGTTCCGCGCCAAGTTTGACGAATCGTATCAGGCAGGAAAAACGATTGTTGCTTTTATGGATGGCGCGGGGGCGACGACTTTCCAGGAAACAGACATATCAACTGAAATTAAGAAGTATCTGGGCCAATGGCACACCTACACGGCAAGTTTTCTGGCCTCCCCCGCCAATCTCACGACGATGACCGGAGGTGCTGCGACGGGAACGATGTCCCTCAAAATCCAACCATTGAATCGTGTTTGGGACGCAACCGGGGCGACAGCAAGAAGCGCTCTTTTTGATAATGTTGTCCTATCGCAGGCATCCGCAGCTTCGGTTGGACCCCAGATCGCCGTCAAAGTGGATGGAATAGCACAGGCCGACAACAGCACGGCAACCTTGGTCTCCCCTTTGGTCGGGAAAACGACCTTGTATACGATCAACATCGAAAATCAGGGAGCAGAAAATCTTAACGTCAGTTCGATCGATCTCAGCGGCTACGGATTGACTCTCGTCGGAACCGGGACAGGTACCCTCACCCCTGGGGCCAGCACATCGATCACCGCCTCTGCCTTACCCTCCACAGTGGGAGCGCTTACGGGTTCACTCACGATCGTGAGCAATGACAAGGATGCCTCAGACCAAACCTACGTGGTCAATCTTTCGACGAGCGCAGTCAATCTGATGGACGACTTTTCCAGCGGAACTCCCGGATCATTGGGATGGATCACGGAATCAAAAAACACCGAGTCAGCCAGCGCAACCTCGGTCGCAGGTGGAAGTCTTGTTATGGAAGTTGCCGCCAACAGCTACCCTTGGAGCTACCAGGTGAGCAAGACCTTTGCTTCTCCCGGGACTCTTGATACGTCCACATTGGCTCTCCTCGCCGAAATCAAGGCCTCGGGTGTCTTTTCTGGGGCAACTCAAAACAAGGTCGAAGTTCGACTCGAATCACTCAACGCATCAAAAAATGTAACGGGCACCCTCCAACTCGGTCAATGGGTCGACGAAACGACTGCTGCATCGACCCCTGGAACCGATTCCTACTTTTTGCCCGACGGCAAGAATGATCGGGTGGTGGTTCTTCTGCCTGAGGGAGGGAATTTCACATCGATTGGTGGTTACCTGACAAGCTCAGGTATCAACACCTCGTTTGATCCTGCGGCCCCCTACTTCCGACTCGTCGTGAGGATGACCGATTTCGATTTTGATTTAGGTTCCGGCAAAAAGGTCGAACTGAACTTTCTGAATCTGAACTTATCCACACAGGGGTTCAGCGTCGGCAACGGGAGTTTTGAGTCGGATCTGACCGATCCCGGCCCAGCTGCCGCTCCCACCAACTGGATCCAATATCCTGCCGAGGGCGTCAGCAAGAACGTCATCACAAATGGAGCCAAGATTTATAACCAATCAACGGGATTGGAGGACGCGACCAGCGTGAGCAGCGCCTTTGCCGGATCCAAGGTACTGAAGGTATTCGGCCAAAACTACTTTCCGGGCGGCGTTTGGCAGGGCCCGAGTCAAACCGGCAACGTCTATCAGGAGTTCCTGCCGGCCAGTACCCCCGGACTCACCTCGGGAACTGCCATCCACGCACGCGGTATGGCCAAGGTCTTCTCGATCGATCCTCTAACCGGTGGAAGCACCTTTAGTTATGGATTCAAATTCATGAATAGCTCGAATACGGAAATCAGTCGCAGCGTCACGACTCTTACGTCCGCCAACATGAGCGCGGACAAATGGCTTCCGCTGACCGTGAATGCGACCATCCCGGCTGGAACCGCCAAGGTTCAAATCATCAGCGAATTTGTCCAAAATGCAGCGACTGACAAAGGGGCAGTTTATCTGGATGACCTGTCCATCGGTTTTGGCACCATCAACGCAACAACCACCGTAGGGGGCATTCCCTACTCCCTTGCATGGTCGGACGAGTTTGACGGCACAGCCCTCAACAGTGCGAACTGGACACCGGAAATTCTTCCCGCCTACTCATTCAATAATGAGCAGCAATCTTATACCGACAGCTCAAACAACCTGAGGGTCGAGGGTGGCAGCCTTCTGATCCAAGCCAAGAAGAACGGCACCAGCTGGACCTCGGCACGAATCAACTCTCAGAACAAACGAATCTTCAAGTACGGAAAAATCGAATTCCGTGCGAAACTTCCCTCTGGAATCGGTCCATGGCCGGCGGCTTGGATGCTGGGGAACAATATCTCGACATCAAGCTGGCCTGCGTGCGGAGAGATCGACGTGATGGAGTGGCGCGGAAACCCCACTTCGGATGCCAATACCGTCGGTCACGCACTTCACTCCACCTCCCGGAATGGCAGCGATCCGCTGCAGCCTTCTTCCCGCACCCCTGTATCGAACCCCTCCACCCAGTTCCATACATATGCCGTTCTTTGGGAAAGTAACAAGGTCACCTTCAGCGTGGATGGGGTTGATGTCACGCCTTTGACCCCGGTGGATCAACCTGCATTCCAAAAGGAATTTTTCCTGATCCTGAATCTGGCAATGGGCGGCACTTATGTCTCCAACACGATCGATCCCAGCCTTGTGTCTGCAAATTACGAGATTGATTACGTTCGTGTTTATCAAGCTTCGAGCACAGCGAGTGCAGCACCCTCCGCGCCCACCCAACCCACCTTCTCTGCAGTAAGCTCCACTGGCTTCACAGTGAACTGGACGGCAGTCACCGGAGCGACGAGCTACAAGCTCGATGTTTCCTCATCCTCATCCTTTGCGACCTATGTTAGTCAGGACCTAACGGTCAGCGGAAATTCGCAGGCAGTTACCGGCCTGAACCCTGGAACCACCTACTATGCCCGCGTGCGTGCAGTCAACTCAGGCGGCACCAGTTCTTCCTCTTCGATCGGAAACCAAGGCACCCTCACCTCCTATCAGCAGTACCTATCTGGATTGGGTTACTCCACCTCCACTGCATTCAATGCAGACGCGAACGGTGACGGGGTAAAAGAAGGAATTAAATACGCGTTCAACGCCGCATCCCCGCAGCTCAACTCC
This sequence comes from Verrucomicrobiota bacterium, assembly GCA_009927835.1. Classification (GTDB taxonomy): domain Bacteria; phylum Verrucomicrobiota; class Verrucomicrobiia; order Methylacidiphilales; family Verrucolacustridaceae; genus Verrucolacustris. Next base: position 3,218 of record RFMG01000029.1, read on the forward strand.
GCCCCAGCGACAATCACGCGTTCCGGAAACACCTTAACCTATACATTTGATATACGCAACGACCCAGCACTCACTCTTGTTGCGCAGCTTAGCACCAACCTAACCAGCTGGACGGATCAGGCCAGTTCCGTTATCGCAAACGGAACCGGAGCAGCGCCTGGTTATACCCGCAAGATCGTCACAATCACCACGACCGAGCCAAAAGCCTTCATCCGACTTCAAGTTACAGGAAACTGATCGCCTCATCCCGCAAATGCGGGATCCGCTAAGGACGCCACGTATTATTTATTAACCTTCACGTCCTTGGCGCCCGTGGCGTGATATGTACCCTCACTCAAAATCCGCCACGCGAAACTCAAAAATATTTTCGTACCTTCTTAA
>RFMG01000009.1 GCA_009927835.1 Verrucomicrobiota bacterium
ATTCAATGCCGACAGCGGGCGCACGATCACGGTGGCCTCGACGGCCACCCTCGCCGACAAGACCAACGAAAAAGGTACGCTCCGGAAGACGGGAGCGGGGGAGCTGATCTTTCAGGGAACCAACACCTACACGGGCCTGACCACGGTGGAGAACGGTTCCCTGGTGGTGAACCGCAGCAACTTCACGGCCACGATCACTTCCAACGCCATCACCGTCAACTTAACCTCCACGCCGGCGGCGGGCACGCTTCCGATTCTTTCCGGACCACTTTTCAGCAACTCGCTGGCCACCCGGACGGTGACGGTTTCGGGAGGGGGCTCTCTCACCAACGTCGCCTTTTTCAACAATCGCAACCTGATCTTGGCGATCGGCAGCTCCGGGGTCAGCGGCAAACTCACCGCCAACCCCTCCACGGTCTATGTGCAGCCCGGCCAGCTGGGCTCCACCCGCATCTCGTGGACCACGACCGGTTGTTCCACCGCCCAAGTCTACGTGACGACCGAGGCAAACCCGGCGGGGCAACTGTTTGCCGAATCCCCCTCGTTTTCCAACGCCTTGGCCAACTGGATTTCCCAAGGCCGGGTCATTTTCTCCCTTTACGCCAACCAAAGCCGCACCGTGCTGTTGGACGAGATCGTCGTTACCGGAACTCCTTCGCCGCTCCGTCTGCCCGGGGTGTTGGGGAACGACATGGTGCTGCAGCGCGACGCGGAGGTGCCGGTATGGGGCTGGGCCGAGCCGGGCCAACCGGTGCAGGTCAAGTTTGCGGGACAAACCAAAAACGCCACGGCGGGCGCGGACGGCAAGTGGCAAGTCCGCCTCGATCCGATGGGTGCCAGCACCACTGGCCGCACAATGGAGGTGACGAGCGGAGGATCCTCGCTGGCCCGCACCAACGTGCTGGTGGGCGAGGTGTGGGTGCTCTCCGGTCAATCCAACATGGAGTGGAACCTCACCGCCAACGGGGAAACCAACGCCATCGCGCGGGCCAACTACCCGTGGCTGCGCACCTTCACCATCGGTTGGCCGTTCGGGACGACGAACCAACCCAATCTTGACGCCTACCGCACCAGCCCCGCCTCCGACGTGACGGCGCCCGGCACCCAGTGGAGCGTCATCTCTTCGGCCAATGCCGGACATATCTACACCGTGGGATTTTATTTTGCGGAGAGCCTGCGTCAGGCCCTCGGGGCGGGCGTGCCCATCGGACTGATCCAGGGCGCCGTGGGTTCGACTTCCGGCGAGTGCTGGGTGGGCAAGGCGACCCGCGACGCCGATCCCGACCTGCAATACATCGGCACCGAGGTGTGGCCGACGCCGCCGACCAACCCGTGGTTCGTGGACAAATACGTGATGTATCACGCGCTGATTGCGCCGCTGCAACCTTTCGGGATCCGCGGCGTCCTCTGGTATCAGGGCGAGGGGAACACCTATCAAGGGGAACCCAACGGGGGGCCGCATGTTTCCCATTACCGCGATCTTCTAATCGGACTGATCGAGGGTTGGCGCCGGGATTGGAACCAGGGGAATTTTCCTTTCTTGCTCGTCCAGCTCCCGAAATACGGGGCGACCAAGACCGCCTGGGATTCATGGGAGCGGGTACGGGAGGCGCAGTTGCAGGTCAGCCAGGAGGTGCCCAACACCGGTTTGGCGATCACGATCGACACCGGCACCGCTGATCCGCATCCCCCGGACAAGCAGCCGATCGGGGAGCGGTTGGCCCGTCTGGCCCGAGCGACGGTTCACGGTGAGGCGATCGTGCCCACCGGTCCGATTTATGCGGGGGGCAGCGCCGATGGAACCGGGGTGAATCTGCTGTTTGCCAACGCGGGCTTGGGTTTGCAATCCACCGGCGGCGCCCCGCGCACGTTTGAGGTGGCCGGGGCCGACGGGGTGTTTTCTCCCGCCACCGCGACCATCACGGGAACCGATACCGTGCGT
>RFMG01000008.1 GCA_009927835.1 Verrucomicrobiota bacterium
AACCCCTTAATCCCTTTTATGCCTCTCTTAAACGTCCAAAACCTCACCGTCCGTTTCGATTCAGGAAGCAAACCCATCGTTGCCGTCCACGATCTGACCTTCTCCATCGATCCGGGAGAGACCGTTGCCGTGGTCGGCGAAAGTGGATCGGGAAAAACCACGGCCGCCCTCGCTCTCACCCGCCTCACCCCCCCGCCGCCTGCATGCCGCATCAGCGGACAAGCCCTGTGGCAGGATGGAACCGACCTCCTCGCCTGCTCCCCTTCCACCCTGCGTCAGGCGCGGGGAGGTAAAATCGCCTACATTTTCCAGGAGCCCTCCACCTCCCTCAATCCGGTATTCTCCATCGGATTCCAGATCGCCGAGGCGCTACGCCTGCACCAACCCAACCTGCCGGATGTTCCGGACGAGGTGGCCCGGTTGCTTGGGCTGGTTGGCATCCGCGATCCGGAACTTCGGGCGCACGACTACCCTCACCAGCTTTCCGGGGGGATGCAACAGCGTGCCATGATTGCCATGGCGCTGGCGTGTCAGCCCAAACTCCTAGTCGCGGACGAACCCACCACCGCCCTGGATGTGACAATCCAAGCCCAGATTCTCGATCTCCTCCGTGACCTCCGGAAAAAGCTGGGCATGTCGGTTCTCCTGATCACCCATAACTTCGGAATCGTTGCCAACTTTGCCGACCGCGTCCTCGTCATGCTCGACGGCAAACTCGTCGAACAGGGACCTGTGCGGGATATTCTTCGCTGCCCCCAACACCCCTATACAAAAGCCCTTCTGGACTGTATTCCACGCCTTGGTCAAAAAACCAAACGCCTCGCCTCCATCGACCGCTCCACCCTCGCCGCCAAATGAATTTTGTCTTCAAAACTCAACGCCCTGTAGGGCCGCTTTCCATTGCGGCCATGGCCCCTCGGAGCGGGGCCCTACGGAATCTTGTTACTTCAAAAGTCTTAACCCCTTAACCCCTCAATCCCTATGTCCCCCCTCGTCGATATCCACCACCTTTCCGTCCACTTCCCCGTCAAATCCGGCCTGCTCCAACGCCCTACAGGGGTCGTAAAGGCTCTCGACAACGTTTCTCTAAAAATTGAAAAGGGCTCCACTCTTGGTCTGGTCGGTGAGAGCGGCTCGGGAAAAACCACGCTCGGTCGCGTCATCGTCCGGCTCGTCGACCCCACCGCAGGCTCCGTTTCCTACCAAGGGGAGAGGATCAGCGCTCTTTCAGGGTCTTCCCTTCGCCCCTATCGCAAAAAAATTCAGATGGTTTTCCAGGATCCTTACAACTCACTCAATCCCCGTCTCCGGATCGGCACCATCCTGGCCGAGCCGCTGGAAATTCACTTTCCCCGAATGTCGGCTTCCGACCGATCGGATCGGGTATCGGAACTTCTGCGACTTGTGGGTCTCGACCCCACGCACGCCCGACGTTTTCCCCACGAATTCAGCGGGGGCCAACGCCAACGCATCGGCATCGCCCGCGCGCTTGCCGTTGAACCGGAATTCATCATCTGCGATGAACCCGTCAGTGCTCTCGACGTCTCCGTCCAAGCTCAAATCGTGAACCTTCTGATGGATCTGCAGGAGAAATTCAATCTTACGTACCTTTTTATCGCCCACGATCTTGCTGTCGTGGAGCACGTCAGCGATCAGATCGCGGTTCTTGAACATGGCAAACTCGTGGAAGAGGGCTCCTCCGAACAGATCACGACCCAACCGACCCACCCCTATACCCAGCGCCTCCTTGCCTCGATTCCATCAATCGATTGACCCACCCCCACCAGCACCTCAAGGACACTAGCTCCTGCAGAAAAACACCCTCTTAACCCATTGCACTACAACGCTTTATATGGGGTCAGAGGTCTTGTAAGTCTTTGATTAACAATGGCTTAAAAGGCTGTTTTTAAATTGTGGGGTCAGAGGTCCTCCGAATCTTGTCTCTCGCTTGCTTTGCTGCGTTTATCCCGACTCCAGTCGGGGCCTGTCCCGACTTTTGTCGGGGCTCGAGAGGATTTG
>RFMG01000203.1 GCA_009927835.1 Verrucomicrobiota bacterium
CCCCTGATTCTTCCGAAGGATACGGAGGTGACGTTGACCCAGTCGTTGGGGGGAAGCCACACCGTGGCGGGTTCGTTCGGTTTGGCCCGGATCGAGGAGAAGGATCAGGATGCCCTGGGCTTGGCGCCGGTGCAGGTGGCCGACGTGGCCAAGGACTCGAACGAGCCTGCGGATGAGAAAAAAGTGTGGGACAAGTTGAAGGAGGTTTTTGATCCGGAGATTCCCGTCAACGTGGTGGATCTGGGGCTGATCTACAGCCTGGAGCTCAAGCCTCTCCCGGCGGGGGGATCGAGGGCGGAGGTGAAGATGACCCTGACGGCTCCGGGCTGCGGAATGGGGCCGACCATCCAGGCGGATGCGCGGAGTAAAATCCTGTCGGTGGCGGGGGTGAAAGAGGCGGAGGTGGAGCTGGTTTGGGAGCCGGCGTGGACGCAATCGATGATCAGCGAAGAGGGAAAGATGAAGCTGGGTTGGGTCTGAAAAAAAAGTTCGTCTACGCGGTCGCAAGGAGAGTGTCGAAGTCGTTCAGGGAGTCGGGCATTTGCGGGGAGAAGTAGCGTTCAAAGTGGTTGACGACGCCGGACATCCCACAGGAGAGAAGTTCGAAGCGGCGACGGAGGGAGCGGACCACAAAGGGATTGAAGCTGTAGTAACCCGAAAAGACCTTTCGCCGGAAGTGGTCGGTCTGGTTCGCCTGTTTGCAAAAAAGGATGGCGTGGATTCCCGGGCTATCGAAAAGCACGACCCAGTATCGGGTGAGTTCCGGGTGGAAGATGGGGACAAAGTCGATGTCGTCCGACTTGGCGGGGGGTTCCCCTTCGGCCCAGACCCGGACCGCATCGAGACGGCGGGCAAGGGTGCGGTAGCGCTCTTCCTGATGGAGAAAATTGTCAAAGTGCTGGAAGGTGGAGATCAGTTCACCGGCGGCGGTTTCATGGGCGAGATCCTCGATGGCGTGGCTGACGGCCAGCATCGCCTCATGGTTAAAGAGGTGGTTGATATCGGCGGACGGAATGGCTTGGGCTTGGTGGCACTTGGTCGTCCGGCACTTTTTCGAAACCCGCATGGTGCGGTGGTTTTTAACCTTGAGATACGGCTTCAGGCAGCACTGGAAGCGGCGGTCTGAATGTTTTTCCTCGGAAGTCCGACAAATCATATCTGATTGGGCCAGATTGCCATTCGGCCGGGGGCATGCAAGCGGTCCGGGGGAAGTATCAGAAAAACTTACACCGCGTGGGGTGGATTAGGGATGACGCGGTCGAGCAGCTTGGCGGAGGAGAGAACTCCCGGAACACCGGCCCCGGGGTGGGTGCCCGCACCGCAGAGATAGAGTCCGCGGACGTCCTCCGAGACATTGTGGGGACGGAACCAGGCGCTTTGGGTCAGGATGGGTTCGAACTGGAAAGCGGAGCCGACGTGGGCATCGAGACGGGATTCGAAATCCCGAGGGGTGAAGATCAGCTTGCTGACAAGGTGTTTGCGGAGGTCGGGAACAATCGTTTTTTCCAAGGCAGCGAGGATCCGATCCGCGTATCCCTCTTTCTCCTTTTCCCAATCGATCCGATCCCCCGGGGAGCCGAGATGGGGGACGGGAGAAAGAACGTAGAAGCATTCGTGGCCTTTGGGGGCCAAGGACGGGTCGGTGCGGGTGGGAGCGTGGAGATAGAGGGAGAAGTCCTCGGCGAGGATGCGGTTTTTGAAAATGTCGTCGAGAAGGCCTTTGTACCGGGGTCCGAGCCAGATGGTGTGGTGGGCAAGGTCGGGGTAGGTGCGGTTGGTTCCGAAATAGATGAGAAAAAGGGACATGCTGTAGCGCATCGAATCCAGTTTCCGGTTGGTCCATTTGTTTCGGGAAGCTGCGGGGACTTTTTTCTGATAGAAATTCGCCACGTCTGCATTGGAGACGACCACGTTGGCGCGCAGCGTTTCGCCCGAACGGAGACGGACTCCGGCGGCCGCGCCGTTTTCCACGAGGAGCTCCTCGACGGGTGAGTTGAGCCGGAGTTTGCCGCCGAGATCCTCGAGAAGTTTGACGAGGGCTTGGACGAGGGCACCGGTCCCTCCCATGGCGAAGTGAACGCCCCACTCGCGTTCGAGATAGTGGATCATGGCGTAGATGGAGGAGGATTGGAACGGGTTGCCTCCGACGAGGAGAGGATGAAAGGAGAGGACTTCGCGGAGCCGCTGGTGCCTCACGTGGCGGGAGGCCATCTGCCAAACGGACCGGTCGGAGCGGAGTCGGATCAGATCGGGGGCCACGCGGAGCATGTCGGTGAAGGAGGAGAAGGGTTGATCGGCCAGTTCGACGAAGGCTTTTTGGAAGATGGCGTGGGTCTCCCCGACAAAGCGGCGGTAGCCCCCGAGGTCGTCGGGAAAATGTTTGCGGACCTGCTCCTCCATTTCCTCCTGGTTGCCGGTGTATTCGAAGGATTGGCCGTCGTGCCAGGCGATCCGATAGAAAGGTTTGCAGGGGACGATCCGGACGTAGTCGGAGGTTTTTTTTCCGGCCAGGGCGAAGAGTTCATCGAGAAGGAATGGGGCGGTGAGGATCGTGGGGCCGGCGTCGTAGGTGAACCCTTGGTCACGAAACACCGAGGCGCGGCCTCCGGGTTGTTCGAGAGCTTCGAGCAGCGTGACGTCGTACCCCCGGGCCTGGAGACGGCAGGCGGAGGCCAAACCGCCGAAGCCGGAGCCGATGACGAGGGCGGGGGGACGTGCGGGCGCGATCACGAAAAAGATGTCACGCCGCTCCGCCGAAGAACGCGAAGTCGTCGAGATCGAGAACATCAAACCAGGTGGTGATGTCCTCCCGCTTCGCATGGGCGGTTTTTTGGTAGCTGTTCATGCGTTCCCGCTGGTCGATCGAGGCAGGGGCGCGGCGGTTCATAAAGTCGGACCAGGCCTCGATCTCCTGCCCGCTACGACGGTGCCTTTGATTTTTTTCGATCCAGCGGAGGATTTCCCCGTCCCCCCAACCGCGCGCGACCTGTTTTTTCAGGGAGACGGGATTCACTCCCGCAAACTTCAGGAAGTACTGGTCGAGCGGACAGTTGTAGGAGTACTCCCCATTTTTTTTCGCCAGAGTGGCACGGCACTTGTCGAGCATGCGGGGGAGAAGGACATAGCCACCGAGGCGGACTCGCGGGCTGCGGGGAGCGGAGCGAGTTAGATCAGGAGCTTTCAGAACAGGCACCATCACATCATGCCTTGATCCGCGACAGGAGCAAGGGGGCGTATCGGCAAAAGACTAGAGTGAGTGCAGTTTGCTCTGATCGATGGCCTATATTTTGTGTAAGTCATTATAAATCATAACTATTCATCATTGAACGAATAAGTTTGATTCATGTCTAAATCCTTGATGAATCCGCTAGATAAGAAAAGATCAAATATTTGCAGTGACCCCTTGATTAATCGCAATTCTAGGCTTAATTTGAGGTATATGCCAGTCATGCGATCCGTGGGCATTGGTGTTGCAACTTTCTTTGCCTGTTCGGCGTTAGGCTTGGCTGCAGCTGATTTTAAAATTCGTTACAATCAGAAGTTTCCCTGTTTGGAGGTGATGGATTCGAATGCGGTTAAGATCACCGATGTAACCGAAGGCGCAAAAGGAGAGACAGTCACCTCGGGCAAATCGAGCCTCAACATTTCCTTTATTAAGAATTCCTCCGGTCAACCTGAAGTGACCTTGCGGGATGCGAAGTCTCCGCTTTCCGAGATGGAGATCGAGGCGTTCGGTTTGTCTGTCGGGATGAAACCGGAGGGGACCGTTCTCGTGAGGTTTGGGGCGGACAACAAGCCGAAGTTTGAGATGGATCGCACGGGGGGCTCGCGGTTCCTGATGGCCGATTTGGGGAATTTGGACACGGCGGCCGGGAAGGAAGTGGCCGCAAACACGGCACCCTCAAAAAATCTGATCCGTTGTCGGGAGCGGTTGGCGGAGTGGATCGGAGGCAAGGGCGGGTGGAGCAACAAGTCTGGAAAAATTTTGGCAACCGAGGGTGGCGATATGGTCAAGGTGGGAGATCTTCCCGAGAGGGAGATTAAGGTCAGCGAGGCGTTCCAGTCCGGGGCAGCGATCACGGTGGGAGGCAAGAAGCCTTTGCTTTTTCAAAGCGGAGCGGGAGTGTTTCATCTCGCTTTGCCTGGGACCGTGTTTTCCCTGGGCAAACTTGAGGCGGGGGGTGCCGATCTCAAAGTCGAACTGACGGAGGGCACGATCCAGACCTTTGTTGCCGAGTCGCTCAAGGCTCCCCGGGCGTCCCTGATTGCCCTGGGGAACGGTGAGGTACTTCGCACCTCGGATGCCTCCTATCAGATCACAAGAGGCGCAGGCCCGGACGGGGCGATCACACTCAGTTCGATCTCCGGAACAGCGATTTTGGCGCAGGAAGCGGGTGGAAAAGAGATCGCAACGCTTTCCGGTGAGAAAACTTGGAGCGGAGCGAAGGGGGCGCAACCGGAAGCTCTTCCCGCAAACAGTCCCGAAAAATCCTCCCTTGTGGCTCTGCAGGAGTTGGCGCGGAACACGGTTTTGATCGATATTGCGCGGGACGGTGTGAAAGCCTGCCCCGAGGCGGTTGAGGAGATTGTTTCCACGGCGGTAAAGGCGAATCCCGGATTGGCTCAGACGATTGCCGAACAGTGTCTCTCGGCCAACCCGAAGCTTCTGAAGGCCATTGCCCAAGCCTCCGGGTAACGGGATTGAAACTTTCCAAGGAGGAGCAGGCGAAGGTGGATGCGCTCGAATCCCTGGATCGGCGATTGGAACGATTGGCGATCGATGGAATCGATCTGGAGATGAAGCAGGGGCAGGTGCTGTTGGTCGAAGGGGATTGCAGGCTGGATGGGAAGAAAGAGAAGATTACGGTCGGTCAAGTTCTTGCCTTGAGTGACAAGATCACAACAGGCAAGGAAAGTCGGATTTTGGTGGGGATGGCCCCCGGGGTGGTTCTCTCGGTTGAGCCTGGGAGTGTCGCAAGTCTTGAGAAGATGAGTTCCGAAATCAGGAATGGTGAACTGCAAAGCCGCGAGGCGG
>RFMG01000007.1 GCA_009927835.1 Verrucomicrobiota bacterium
GGGCTCCGACATAATTACCGTCTTCTGTGACACTTGCTTCGATTGTAAAAGAATTTGCTCCATAGATTTTCCCTATCACCAAAGAGCCGGACGCAAGGGAAGCACGCCCGTCTGATTCTTTGATCGAAAAACTCACAGCGGTCCTACCCCCGGTCACGACTGGAATAGACCGGGTACTTCCAGTTAAGAAGGTCGGTGCCGTGCCTATTTCAAAGTTTAGTGCCTGCCCCGCCTTGGCCAAAGTGATCGTTTGCCGGGCTTCCGCCCCAAGATAATTTGCATCTCCAGGCGTAACCGCTTTCACCACCACCGTTCCCGTCCCGCTCGTCGCCACCAACTTGCCGTTCGCGTCAATCCTCGCAGGCCCACTCACCACCTCAAAACTGACTTCCCCGCCTTGTTTGTTGGCCCGGAGGTTGGTATCCGCTCCAAAAGTTAGATTCGAAGGCAGCTTAAAATCCAACACCTGCTCCGCCTTCGAAAGATTCAACAATCCGGAAACCTTGGTCAGATTATACTGTCGCGTTACATCTTCACCCGAACGATTCACGATGCGTAGACTGCCGAAAGAAATTGTATAGGGATTTCCATCGACCCCGCTTCTCTTATCCGCAGGTGTCAATAAATCGGCCACGATCGAATGACCGGGTAACAATCCCCCGGCAGTGACTGAAAATCCGAAATCAGGATTTTCACTTCCAAATGCTCGAAACGCGTCGTTCGCTCGAACGGTCAAAACTATGGGAGCCAATTCTTGTGGGCGCTGGTTGACGATTTGGCCAATATTTACAGGCGGAGGCGGGACAGAGGGTGCGGCAGGAGGAGGCGGAGGGATCGCTGCCGCTATAGAGGTTCCGGAGGGAGCAGGCGGGGCTCCTGCGCCTGGACCTGCAGCCGTGCTGATGTCCAGATTATCAGGGGCAGGGCCACCCGCCATTTTTGGATCACCTTTGGGCTCAGGCTTCGCTCCACCTGCATCCTCCTTTTTTGCCACCACATCCTCTTTTTTGGAGGGAGCCTCGGCCTTGGCCTCCTCTTTTTTGGCGGGGCCTCCGCCACAGGTTTGGGCGAGCCGACCAACACATCCCCGTCCGCTTTCACCGCCACAATTTCAACCCCCAACGACTCCATTTTACCCTCGGACATTTTAGCCTGCTGCACCTCCACCGTGGCCTGAATTTTTTGCGCCGACGGCAGAGGCTTGTCGAAGGCTTGAATCAACGGTGTCGAGGCAACGACTTTTTGGACATCCACATCAAAAACCTGAATCGTCGGTGCCGCGGGGGGCTTTCCTCCACCCGCACTGCCCTCCCCGGCGCCTTTGTCGGCGGAAGGCGCAGGCGCGGCTGGGTTGGGTTTTCCTCCATCGCCTTTTCCACCCGTATCTCCTCCGGATTCTTTCGTCCCCCCAGAATCTTTCGACTCTCCGCCGGGCTTGTCGCCGCCGGCTTTCTTTTCTCCGGAGCCGCCACCGCTATCCTCTTTTTTGCCTCCCCCCTCACCCCCTCCCACGGATGCAGCCTGCCCGGCTCTGACCACCGTTGTTTTGCCACCAGCCGTAATCTTCATCCCCCCCTCACCCTCCAAAAGCACAAACATCTTGTTTCCATTCCCATCGACACTCGCCATAAAAGTTGTTCCGGTGACGGCCGCCGTCACCCCTCCGCAATCCACCGTCGCACCGCCGGCTCCGGGCGGGGTATTGATGAGAACGGTCCCTTTATCAAGTTTCACCAACCGCTCCTTGGATTGGAAGGAAAAGGAGGTGTTGGCCCCGACACGGGTGATGGAGGTGTCAGCAAAGGTAAGTTCAGCCATCGATGCAGCGGCCGTGCTCAATTTCGATTTTTCAAAAATCTTCTCACTGGCATGAGCAGGCGTGGCCCCCTTTCCCTCCCCTGTATCGTGTTCCACAATATTTTTCAGGGCGGTGATCTCCGCCTCCTTCAACTCCACGGCCCACAGCCGAACGGATCCAAAAAGTCCAAAGACGAAAAAGACGTGGAGAATTTTTTTACTCAAGTACATAA
>RFMG01000006.1 GCA_009927835.1 Verrucomicrobiota bacterium
TGGTTCATAAATAAACTCCTTTGGTTAAGGAAACGTAAGCACAGAGTCTTCTTTTTCAAAGTGACATTTGTGTGACAGATTGGCTTTAATTAAAGCGTTGAAAACTATGATTTTATAGGGACGATTGAGGTCGTAGGATGCGGGCTAAAGGCCGCAGGAGGTGCGCGGATGTAGATGTGGTGGGGAGGCAGGCTCGGTCGTCCGACAGAAAGTTTCAAATTTGAAGGGCTATCGTTAGGACGCGAGTGGATTTGCGTAAGGAGTCGTTATTTGGTGGGATCCCAAATCACTTTATTTGTGTCGAGGATTTCTGTTTGGGTAGTGGCACGAAAAGCCTCGGAGTGGCCATCACAAAACGTGATGATGCCGACCCCGTTGTAACGGGAGACGAATCGTGAATCCCTGACCTTGGGCTGGCCTAGGGAGTCCATCTTTCCGCCGGAGGGGGGGAGCGTGGTTTCGTTCGGCAATCTGGCATCGCCAAAGAGGGCGGTCCGAGAGGGGTATGGTAGGGCGACCAGTTTTACATCGTTGAGCTGGGAGTTGATGCCAAAGGCGAAATAGGCGCTGGCGGTCTTGTTGGCTGGGTATTTGGCAGCCTTCGAGAAGAAGAGGCTGCCCTTATCGTAAAAGCCTTTGGGGTTGGAGCGGTAGTTGCTGGCCGCGAGGAATCCGGAAAGGGGGGGAAGCACGTTGTACCAAGCGGTGGCGTTGCTGGCCTGGGCCAGGGCGCTGAACGATTGAACTCCCTCGCCACCCTCCCCAGGCACGGTTCCGTTGTTATCCGTGGCATAGGCCAAGGCCAGGGTACCGAGCTGCTTCAACTGGTTCAGGGCTTCGGCCTGTTTTCCCTTGAGGAGGGCCCCGGAAACCGCCGGGACGGTTAAACCGGCGAGCAAGCCCACGATGCTGATCACGACCAAAAGTTCCACCAAGGTGAAGGCGTGATCCTTCGTTAAGGGGGCTCTCTTGGACATCCTCCAACTGAATTCTTTGCGCGTGGAAAGGCAAGTCAGGAAAATAGGAATTCTGCCATCAAATCGTAACATTCCAGAATTCCCCTTTGTGCTTAGTTATAAGGGTGAAGGTTCGGTCTTTCTTCTTAACCGGGCTACTGGCCGTGGGACTGACCTCCGCGACATTCGGGGCGGGAATTATCCGGATCACCGAGGCGATGAGTTCCAGCGGAGCCAGGGGGAACCTCCGATTGGTTTGAGCTTTCCAACGTGGGCGACGCCTTGGTCGATATCACCGGCTGGAAGATGGATGACAACAGCTATGCTTTTGGAAGTGCGGTGGCTCTCAACGGGGTCACAAGTATTGCGGCCGGGGAGTCCGTGGTTTTTGTTGAGGAAGCCACCACCAACAATGTGGCGGCTTTCAAGGCCTTCTGGGGCGGAATGAGCGGCAAACAGGTGGGGACTTACTCGGGTTCCGGGGTGGGCCTGAGTAGCAGCGCGGATGGGGTGGTGGTGTTTGATTCCACAGGCAATGAAATCAATCGGGTGGGTTTTGGGGCGGCCACGAC
>RFMG01000165.1 GCA_009927835.1 Verrucomicrobiota bacterium
AAAGGAATTTGGCATGAAGGAGTGCAGGAACTGATGGTGACGGCGGTGGAGGATGAAAAGAAGGGGGAGTCGCTGGTTGTGCTGCATTCCTGCGAACTGGAGGCGACCGAGGCGGAGAAGGCGCTGCGGGAGATGGGGGTTCCGAACCTTTGGATTCCCAAAAGATTCGTCCGGGTCAAGGCCGTGCCGATTTTGGCGAGCGGAAAGCTCGATCTGGCGGCGGGACGAAAGTTGGCGCAGAGTGCATGACGTCAGGCGCTGTTAGCTCAATTGGATAGAGCATCTGACTTCGGATCAGAAGGCTAGAGGTTCAAGTCCTCTACGGCGCAAAAAAGTTCGCTAGATTTCCCTGCGATGGGACAAGGCTTGACCCAGAGTGATGCTGTCCACGAATTCCAAGCCGGAGCCGGCGGCAACCCCCGTGGCCAACCGGGTGATTTTGAGTCCGAGGGCGGAAAGTTCCCTGGCCAGGTAGATGGCGGTGGTTTCGCCGCGGGCATCGGTGCCAAAACCGAGAATGACCTCCTTGGTTCGGTTTTTTTTTGCTAGGGCCAGAAGGCCTGGGATTTTGAGCTCTTCCGGGCCGATCCCGTCGAGGGGGGAGAGGAGTCCCCCCAGGACGTGGTACTTTCCCTTAAATGCGGCGGAGCGTTCGAAGTTGAGCACGTCGGGAGCGTGCTCCACGACGCAGAGGAGGGAGGAGTCGCGGTTTTTGTCCCGGCAAATTTCACAAAGGCCTTCTTCCGAAAAAAATCCGCATTCGGGGCAGGGGTGTATCTGATTCCTGGCCTCCTGCAGGGCGTGGGCAAGGTCCTTGGCTGCGCCGGGGGGGGCGGAGAGAAGGTGGAGGGCGAGGCGCTCGGCAGAGCGGGGACCGATCCCGGGCAGTTTACGGAGGGCGGCGACGAGGCGAAGGGCGGCGGGAGGGTAATCGGCCATCAACGATCGACGATCCGAGCATCAAAGTCTTTCAGGGCGGCTTTGATGGCGGGATCGTTGAGGAAAGTTTCCTTGGCGGAGGAGGGTGCGGCGGGTGGAGCGGATTTGGAGAGGGACGATTTTGCGGGGGCTGGGGCAGGGTTGGGAATTGGGGCGGGGCGGGATGCGGCCGATTCCGCGCGGGTTTCGGATCCGGGGATGGCCAGTTTTTTCAGGATGGTCTCGAGGCTGACCCGCTCCCGCATTTCACACAGACGAAGAACGAGAATTTCCAGGGCCACCTCCCGGGCGAGGGAGAGACGGAGGTGATGTTCGGATTCCAATAGCTGTTCCAAGAGGGAGAGGAGGTGAGCTTTCTCGGGGGGATTCCCAAGTCCCAGCAGGGTTTGTTTTTCGGCTTTGCCAAGCTCCGCCTCCGCCTCGGCGGGGGCGATCTGGAGAAGAAGGAGATTGCGGAAGTGACGGGCAAGGTCTTGGGCGACCCGTACGGGATCCCTGTGGCGGGTGCGGAACTCGTGAACTTTGCCCAGCGCGGCCGAGCTGTCTCCTGCGAGGATGGCGGAGGCAAGGGCACGGGTCTCGATCGGTCCGGCCAGGCCGAAGACTTCGAGGACGTGGTCGAGGGTGATGTTCTTGCCAGCGAAACTGACGAGCTGTTCCAAGGCGGATTCGGCGTCGCGGAGGCCCCCCTCGGCTTGGCGGGCCAGCAGGAGAAGGGCCTCGTCCGCGATTTTGATTTTCTCCGCATCAGCGATTTTTCGGAGGTGAGCGCAGATGAGGGGATCGGGGATCCGGCGGAGGTCGAACCGCTGGCAGCGGGAGAGGATGGTGGGAGGGAGCTTTTGGACCTCAGTGGTGGCGAAGATGAATTTGACGTGCGCGGGGGGTTCTTCGAGGGTTTTTAGGAGAGCGTTGAAAGCCTCGGGGGTGAGCATGTGGACCTCGTCGATGATGTAGATTTTGAATTTTCCCCTGGCCGGAGCGTAGGGGACGCTGTCGCGAAGGTCCTTGATTTCGCCGATGCCACGGTTGGAGGCGCCATCGATCTCGAGGACATCGAGGCTGCGGCCGTCCTCGATTTCCTTGCAGATGTCGTCGTCGGGATTGAAGTCGGCCTTCGGGCCGTTGGGGCAGTTGAGGGCTTTGGCGAGGATGCGGGCGGTGGAGGTCTTGCCGATCCCGCGGGGGCCGACAAAGAGGAAGGCGTGGGCGAGGCGACCCTCCGCGAGGGAGTTGGAGAGAGTGCGGACGACATGCTCCTGGCCCACCAATTCCTGAAAGGTGCGGGGACGGTATTTTCGGGCGAGAACGAGGTAACCCATGAGCTTTGAGAATAGTTAAGGGAAAGGGGTGGGCAAGGCTGGGAGGGAAAGGAATTCACAATTGACTGCGAGGGGATTCTTTTTTACTCTTTTTGGTTCCCGTGAGAACCATTTCCGCAAAAGCCAAGGATGTCGCACGCCGGTGGTATCTGATTGATGCCGACAAACAGGTGGTGGGTCAGGTCGCCGTCCAGGCTGCCAACATCATTCGTGGCAAGAACAAGCCGATCTTCACTCCCCACGTGGACACCGGGGACCATGTGATCGTCATCAATGCCGCGAAAGCCGTCTTCACCGGAAAAAAAGAGACGATGAAGAGCTACATGTCCTACTCGGGTTACATCGGGGGGCATAAGTCGGAAACCGCGCAGGCCCGGCGGGCCCGGCGGCCGGAGCTGCTGATCCAGTCGGCGGTCAAGGGGATGGTGATGCACAACCGGCTGGGTCGTGTGATCCTGAAGAAATTATTCGTGTATGGCGGGGCGGAACATCCGCACACGGCGCAGCAGCCGGAAAAAGTGGAGGTCCGCAAGCGCGGGTAAAGACGATGAGCGAAGATTATCATGGAATCGGCCGGAGGAAGACATCGGTGGCGCAAGCCTCGATCAAGCGGGGAACCGGCGTGATCACGGTCAACGGGAGAGCCTTTGAGGAGTACTTTCCGATTCCATTCCGCCGGATTGAGCTGATGAAGCCGCTGGTGACGATCAAGGAGGAGAAGAAGTTTGATGTGCGGATTCAGACGAGCGGTGGAGGGCTGACGGGACAGGCCGGGGCGGCCAGCCTGGCAATCGCACGGGCCCTGAACAAGTGTGCCCCCAACTTCCGTGGACCTTTGAAAAAAGCCGGATTGATGACCCGTGATCCCCGCAAGCGGGAGCGGAAGAAGCCGGGCCAGCCGGGCGCGCGGAAACGCTTCCAGTTCTCGAAACGCTGATCCTTTGAGTTGTTCACCGATCGGCGTTTTTTTGCCGGTTGGGAGTGGAAATCCAAGTTCCCACGGCCTTATTGTGCCGTCTCCATGAAATCACCCGTTTCCATCGCCATCGTGGGTGCGTCCGGTTACACCGGCGAGGAGCTCGTGCGCATTTGCGTCCGGCATCCCGGGATGCAAGTGACGGCGGTGACCTCCCGGCAACTCAAGGGCAAGACCCTGAGCGAGACCCTGGCGATCGGAGGGGCGGCCGGGGCGATCCGGTTTGAGGATCTATCGACTGCCGAGGTGGCCCAGCGGGCGGAGGTGCTTTTCCTCGCACTTCCACACGGGGTATCGGCGCAGATGGGGGGGGAGCTGAGGGCCGCCGGGAAAAAGGTTTTTGATCTCAGTGCGGATTTTCGACTGAAGGATCCGAAGCTTTACGAAACGACGTACGGTGCCGCCCATCCTGTGCCGAGCCGGTTGGCCGAAGCGGTCTATGGCTTGCCGGAAATTCACCGGGAGAAGATCAAAAAAGCGGATCTGGTGGCGTGCCCCGGCTGTTATCCGACCACGGCGATCCTGGGTTTGGCCCCGGCTCTGAGGAGCGGCCTGGCGGGGGGAGAGGGGATCGTAATCTCCTCGATGAGCGGGGTGTCCGGTGCCGGGAAAAAAACCGAGACGGAATATCTTTTTGCGGAGTGCAACGAGAACCTGAGGGCGTACGGGATTCCGCACCATCGGCATCGGCCGGAAATCGAACAGGAGCTTTCCGTGGTGGCGGGAGGCGGGGTCAAAGTCTCCTTCATTCCCCATCTGGCTCCGTTAAACCGGGGCATGCTGACCTCCCTTTCTTTTCCGGTGAAGCAGGGAACCACCCCCGCGAGCTTGGAGAAGGAGTATCAGAAATTTTATCATAACGAGGCGGCGGTACGGGTGCTGGTGGGCGAGGCGTTGCCGGAGACGAAGCGGGTGATGGGTCGGCACGGGGCGGAGTTGGCGGTGAGAATGGACGGGTGGACGGGACGGGCCCTGGTGGTGGTGGCGATCGACAATCTGGGGAAAGGGGCGGCGGGCCAGGCGGTGCAGTGTTTCAATATCCGGCATGGGTTGGCGGAGGGGGAGGGGCTGGATTGGTGAGCAAAACTTTTTCCTGGCTGCGGGACGGAAATGTGACTTCCCCCAAGGGCTTCCTGGCTGCAGGAGTCCATGCGGGGATCAAACCCGGGCGGGAAAAGGACATGGCGCTGCTTGTTTCGATCCTGCCTGCGGATGCGGCGGGGGCCTTCACCACGAACCAGGTCAAGGCGGGGCCGGTGCGGGTGAGCCAGCAGCATTTGAAGAACGGCAAAATCCGGGCGGTGATCCTAAACAGCGGAAATGCGAATGCATGCACGGGGGTGCGGGGCATCGCGGACGCGAAGAAAATGACCCTGGAAACGGCGCATGCCCTGAGGTGCAAACCGCAGGAGGTGCTGGTTTGTTCGACGGGGAGGATCGGAGTGCCGTTGCCGATCCGAAAAGTTTTGCGGGGGATTCATCAGAGCGTGAGGGCCTTGAAACCCCACCGGGGATCCATCGCGGCGCGGGCGATCATGACCTCCGATACGGTGAGGAAAGAGTCGGCCGTGCGGTTGAGTCTGGGGGGGAGACGGGTGACGATCGGGGCGATGGCCAAGGGGGCGGGGATGATTCATCCGAACATGGCGACGATGCTGTGTGTGGTGGCGACGGATGCGGCGGTGGACCGGAAAACGCTCGAGAGGGTGACGAGCGAGGCGGTGGAGCACAGCTTCAACCGGATCAGCGTGGACGGGGACATGAGCACGAACGACACGGTGTTGGTGTTGGCGAACGGCGCGGCAGGAAACACCCCCCTCAAAAGTTATGACGCCGATTTGGGGAAGTTCAGTGTCGCGTTAAAAGGGCTGATGCAGGAGATGGCTAAAAAGATTGTGGGCGATGGGGAAGGGATGACGCGGGTGATTGAACTGACCGTCCATGGGGCGAGTACCGAGGCGGATGCCAAAAAAATGGCTGAGGCAGTGGTGAGGTCTCCGCTGGTGAAGACTTCATGGACGGG
>RFMG01000105.1 GCA_009927835.1 Verrucomicrobiota bacterium
CCTCGGGCTCTTCATGAACAAAACCTTCAGCGGTCGGCTCACCCCGGACCGCATCCGCGCCATCCGCGACCAGTGGAAAGGCAACCTGGTCATCAAGGGGATGGTCAACCCGGAGGACGCCGAACTCGCCCTCTCCCTTGGGCGGACGGCCTCATCGTCTCCAACCACGGCGGTCGCCAGCTCGACCAGGGCCAATCCACCATCAAAGCCACGCCGAACTCGCCAAAAAATTCAAGGGCCGCACCAAAATCATGATGGATGGCGGGATCCGATCCGGCTCCGACATCGCCGTCGCCCTGGCCAGCGGGGCCGACTTCACCTTCCTCGGCCGCGCCCCGATGTACGGCGTCTGCGCGATGGGATCCAAGGGAGGCGACCAAGTGGTCGAAATCCTTCAGAAACAGCTTCAACAGGTAATGGAACAGCTCGGTTGTGAGACTGTGACCGACCTGCCCCGCCACCTCGCATAAAAGATTTATTTCTTAAGGGCGGAGGCCAAAGGGCACGCTGACAAGATAGTCCTTCTTCGGCGGCTCGAACTCTGCGGTGCGCGGAAGTTCCCGGCCCAGCGCATCCGTGACCGGCCAAGGCTCCGCCCGGGTTGATCGAGGTTAAGCCAGAGTCCATCTCCCGCCCTACATTCGCCTGAAGCTCACCACGCTGTGGGGCGGGCTTCAGCCCACCAAACTACATCCCACCTAGCTCCGGTTTGGTTTTTTTGAACAAATACCTTCCTACTCCTTCATGCCGGTAAAACTGATTCCGCGGACAATTTGGGCCTGGAAGATCACAAAGACCACCAATAAGGGAAGGGAAGAAACAACACTCGCCGCGAAAAGCAGGCCGTAGTCGTTGGCATAGGAGGATTGGAATAAGGCAAGACCCACCGGCAGGGTGTATTTCCGGATCGAATCTAGAAAGACCAAAGGCCCCAAAAAGTCATTCCACGTCCCGATAAAAGTGATGATCCCCAACGCCACAAGGGCCGAACGGGCATGGGGCAGGCCGACATGGATAAATTTTCCCCACGCCCCGCACCCGTCGATTTCCGCCGCTGCTTCCAGTTCGTCGGGAATCGTTCGGAAAAATCGGGTCAACATAAACACCCCAAAGGCCCCCGCAGCCGCCGGAATCACCAAGGCACGCGGGGAATCAAGCCAACCTAAAGCATTCAGGATAAGATACATGGGAACAAGAAGAACCTGACCTGGCAACATCATGGCCGCCGCCAGCAGGACCAGAAACCATCTCCCCCAATGGGGCTGAAGACGGCTGATGGCATAGGCTGCCAAGGATGAGGCGGCCACCACCAGCATGGTTGTAAAGAGGGAGATTAAAAAACTGTTGCCCAACCACGATCCTATGGGGATGACCTCCGCGTTGGAGAACAGACGATGGTAGTGCTCCATGGTCCACCGCAACGGCAGAATGTGGTCAAACAAAAGGATCTCCGCTTTCGGTTTGAGAGAAACCAGCCCGAGAAAAAGCAGAGGAAGAAGGTAGAGCCCCGCGCATAGGCCCACCACAACTTCGAGGATCCAGGGATGGGGACGGCGATTCATTTTCCTGCCCTTCCCTTCCCGCTCCCGATCCGGTGCAGGAGCGTGACGCAAAAAATCAGCAGAAAGGAGATCCAACTCAACGCCGAGGCGTAACCCATGCGGAAAAAGGAAAATCCCGTCTCATAAATATACTGCATGGCCACCCGCGTGGCGCCCTCGGGCCCCCCTCCCGTCATCAGAAAGGGTTGTCCAAAGACCTTGAAGGAGGAGAGCACCTCCAGAAGAAGGCAGAAACCAACAACCGGCATGATTTGTGGCAGGGAGACAAAACGGAATTTCTGCCAGCCCGTGGCACCGTCGATTTCCGCAGCCTCGTAGAGGGAGGGCGAAACCTGCTGGAACGCGGTCAGAAGAATCAAAAAAGAAACCCCGGAGGTCCACCAAACGGTCATCAGGGAAATGGAAGGCAGGGCTAGGGCCGGGTCGGTGAGCCAGGGCAGTTCCAGACCCCAGGGCTGGAGCAATTTGTTAAAAAGCCCAAACTTCGTGTTGTAAAACCACCTCCACAAAAGGGACGCCACGGTGATGTTCAGCAGTACTGGCAGGTAGATCAGACTACGGTACACCCCTTGACGTTTGGGGAGTGCGCTGACACCGGCGGCTAACCCCAGAGACGCGAATAAGTTAAGAGGAACGGTGATAAAAACAAAGAGACCGGTCACCAACAAAGAACGGTGAAAACGTGCGTCCTGCAAAGCCTCCAGATAGTTGCCCCCGCCCACCCAGCGGGGAGGCAACCCGGAAAGCATCTCCCAATCAAAGAAGCTCATCCCCAGACCAAAGAAGGTTGGACCGACAAAAAAAACCAGAAAGGCAGCTGCAAACGGCAGCAAGAAAAGAACAGCCGCCCCAGGGGAGCCCGCCTGACGATTCATCGATTCCCTTGGGCGAAGGAATGCCGGTTGCGACTGCGCTCCAACACCGCTTCCGCCTTCCTTTGGGCCAGACGAAGGGAGGTCGATGCCGGCTCCGTTCCGCGAAGTACTTTTTCGCCCGCCCGATAAAACTCATCCTGCACTTCCCACAAGGAGGGGATTCCCGGAGTGAAAACTAGGTGCGGAATTTCAGAAGCCAGGTTGGCTTGGGGCAGAAGAGAGCGGAACTCGGCACTGGACAGCAAGCTCTGGCGGGCGGGCAACTGCCCCACCTTGGCCCACTCCAGCGAGTGAGCAGATAAAAACTGGATCAGTCGCCAACCGGCCTCGCGGGACTCATCCGACAATCCCGGAGCCAGCCCCATGAGATGGGTGCTTCCGAAAGAGGCGGCTTGGTTCCCAAGTTGAGGCAAAGGCTGCACGTCAAAATCAAAGGCGTGGTCGCCCTTCACATCCGCCAACATCCAGATTCCAGCCATCACCATGCCGATGTTCCCCTGCCGAAATCCGATCCAGGCATCGTTACTCTCCGGAGGTGGGGCCACATGGTATTTGCCGACCAACTCACGCAAAAAATCCAGACCCCGGACGTTTTCCGGCGAGTCCAACACCGGTTGAAGAAGATCTTGGCTCATCAGCCGGCCACCGAACTGATAGCAGGATGTGAGCGCGATGAGGTTGGGATCCGCGATGCCGAAGCCCCAGATCTCCCGGCTCGGCGTACTCAACTTTCGGAGGGCAGCTCCTGCCTCCAGAAACTCAGCCCGATTTCTCGGAATTTTTGGATGTCCCACCGCATCGACCCATCCGGCTTTCCGAAATAGGTTGAGGTTACAGTACAAACCCAGCATGTGCACATCGAGGGGCCAGGCAACCTGATGCCCTTCCCATTGCAGCTTGGGCCTGATCACCGGAACGAGATCATCCAGCGCAGCACGGCTTTGCGTGTCCAGTAATTCATCCATCTCCGCCATCAGGCCGGCGGAGGCAAAGCGTGGCATCATACCCGCATGCAGGATAAAAACCTCCGGACTGCGTCCGCCCAGCCCGGCGACAAATAGTTTGTTGTAGTAAACCCCCCAATCAATCCGTTGGAGGCTCACCTCGACATCGGGGTTCTGCCGATGGAACTCCCGGATGAGATCCACCATTCTTTCGCCATCGGGCCCGGTAAATCCGGTCCAGAAATTCAGAGGTATTTTCCGGGAGGCACGGAAATCCGGCGACGACCAAATCCAAAAAACTCCCGACACCATCAGGGCAAGAACGAGCCAACCCCAAACTCCTTTGTTGCGAAGCATTAGATACCCATTTTAAGGCTTGGCGGGAGAATGGAAATCAAATGTCACAATGGCAGGCGCATCCCCTTGCCAAGCGCGAGCGTGGTGGACTCAATTCACACCCAGAAGAGGATGTGGGTAGGTATGCGAGTTAGATTCGGGCAGAACGCCTCATCCGAAGAAGAGTCAAGGAGGCCAAGCCCATGAGCAAAAGGGAACCGGTGCCGGGTTCAGGAACAGCAGCGTAGCTTACCATGATACTGTTTCCAGATTGGCTTAGTGAAAAGGAGGATCCGGATCGTGCGGTTGCGAGTGAATTTCCCGCAGCGTCCAGGAAAGTGCTGTTCAGGAGGCTGAGGTTGTCAAAACCCGTGGTGCTTCCCGCAACCATCAGAAAAGTCCAACTCTGGGCCGAGCTCCAGAAGGAGTCGGACCAATCCACTGTTGACCCCCCTGCAAGGTTCCCGAAATCGAGCGTGATGCCCGCACCCGAGGTCGCCAGG
>RFMG01000045.1 GCA_009927835.1 Verrucomicrobiota bacterium
CACCCGGGCGACCAAAATGTTCGCCCTACATTCCCGTTGAAGCCTCAAGCCAATGCATTCCTGCCCGCCTCATCCCCGGCGACCAAAATGGTCGCCCTACAAAGAAAACCCCCGAGTGGCCAATCACTGCCACTCGGGGGTTTCTAAACTAACTGTGTTCTAAATATCTTTAGAAGCTGTAGACCACTTCCGCACCCGCGTAGTGAGCCGGTCCGGAGCTGGTGTTGAGTTTAGCAGCATTGTTGGGAATGCTGTTGCTAGTTCCAGCAGTGTATGCATTGTTGACGGAGTTGCTACCCCAATCCAAGCGGTACTCCGCGCGGATGAGGAGATTGTCGATCACATTAAAACCAGCGGTGATCGTATACTCCCATAGGTTTTGAGTAGCGCCTTGCACTGAGGCACCGAGGTATTCACCACGACTGCAGAGAGAGAACCAATCATTGAACTGATACTTGGCATAGGCCCCTGCTCCGTAGCTTGTGTAATTCGCATTCACAGTCCCGTCCAAATCAGTCGGGAGAGCGTAGGTGGAAACTCCACCTCCACCCGTCGTTAGCAACAGGGTGTTAAAGGCCAACAGCAATTTGTCATTGGCAAACTTAGGAGCCCAATTACCCCATGAATTATAAATGAATGTATAAGACGATCCCTTGCCATTCGTTGCGATGGCTGGGTTTTCACCCAAGCCAAGCGCTCCAACAGGGGTAGTGTTTGCATTGCCTTGATAACTGTTGTTCTCCGCATTGCTGCTGTACTGGAAGTTGTTACTCCAGTTCGCATTACCACCAGGAGCAGTTACGTTTAATGCCGCGAGAACAGCACATCCGTCGCTGTTGGCAGATACGGTGGTGTTGTTGTCAGTATTGGAACCGTTAACTACACCCAACTTGCCATCGAGGTAGTCGTCAAATTTGTAGGACGACAACACCCCAGTGTAGTAAAGAGGCATCTGTTGAAACAACAACCCAAAGGTCGTGTTCATGTTGGCAGGACGCTCCATCACTTCGTATCCGAGGATGGAGACGAACTTTCCAACTTTGAAGTCCCAACCGTTACCCACAGGGGCGCGGATCGAAACGTAGGCCTGTTCGAGGAATAGGGAGTTCGAGTTCTGTTGGTTATTTGAGATGCTGTTTGTAAGACTACGGTTGATGAAGTAGTTAGCATCTTCACCGATCATCACATCGGTGCGGAACCCAGCCTGAGCTTTGTTCTCCGAGGTCAACGCCTTTTCGAGGGCGATTTTGACCGCGTACAAGTTGAAGTCGCCCTTGGCGGCGGTGTCGGAACCGAAACGGCCCGTCACATCAGAGGTGCCGTTGGCGGCGCCTGTGAAGTTGTAGCTGTAGCCGGCATCGACGTATCCGCTGAGCTTGATGCCCTTCTGGGCGGTCTCAACGAAGTTATTTTGAACCATCTTTTTGGTGTCCTTGGCAGAAGCTTCCGGGG
>RFMG01000084.1 GCA_009927835.1 Verrucomicrobiota bacterium
GGCAGCAGTAACTACTTTATCGCCGGACCTGTGGCGGTGAACGATGCCATCACCAAGCCGGCGGGGAACCCATCGCTGGTTCTGACCCTTGCCAGCTTGCTGGTCAATGATGTGCGGATCACGCCCGAAGGCGTGGTGGCGACCGATGGCCTGTCGATCACCGGAGTGATCAACGGTTCGGGCAACTCTGCTGAGATCGATGGTGGAGATATCCTGTTCACGCCTGGCGGCTCCTCGCCCGAGACGTTCACCTACGTGCTGAGCTACGGAAGTCAGACGGCCATCGGCACGGTGACGGTCACCACCGAGTCGTCGGCCCCGACCTTTGCACTGCAGATCGCAAAGGTGGGCACGGCCACCTACTCGGCTCCGAACACCACGGTGACGCACGACTTTATCGGGGTGCCGAATCAGACCTATGCGCTGGAGTACACCACGGATCTGAACGGGACATGGACCCGTGCCGGTGACCCGAGCACGGGCGCGACCGGATCGTTCTCAGTGACCATCACCGAGTCGGGCGATGTTGCGGCGGATTGGAATGCCCACATGTTCTTCCGTGCGAGGTTGGTGAGGTAAGGTGATGAAGAAGACGAACATCCAGATCCAGGCGGTGTTGCTAGCTGGCGTTGTCCTTCTGCGTGTGGCCTCGGCGAATGCGCAGGAGGTGACCCTTTTGCGCAGTGTGGCGGTGAATCAGGAGATTCCCGATCGGGGGCAGTATGTGAGCATGAGCCTGCTGGATTTGGCCAATGTGGGAATGGCAAGTATCACCGATGTGAACGTGAACCTGTCCCTCTCGAGCCTGAACGAAAGCAGTCCGATGCGGTTGGGTCAGATCTACTCCTCGCTGACCTACGGAGTGGCGAGTGAGGATGAAAGAGTGGCGGTGTTGCTGAACCGGGTGGGTGTCACCGATTCAAACGCTTTTGGCAGCAGGCTCTCCAGCCTGAATGTGACCTTGGATGATTCGGCTGCGACAAACATCTTCAACGCGGTGACCGGAACGGGAACGTATCAGGCGGACGGGCGATCGGGTGTGAATCCTTATGCGGGCGGGGTGGCTTATAGCTCGGGCAGCATCAACGCGGGCTTGTCGGCACTGAACGGAAGTTTGCTGGAGAGCAGGCAGTTCAGTCTGCTGGTGGCCGATACGCAGCAGGGGGGGGGTCAGGCACGGCTGGACAGCTGGGGAGTGCAGGTGAAGGGCACAGCGGCCAGCAGCGGGTTGTTGAACCTTGGCGCGGGCGGATCGGTGAGGGCCACGGGGGCGACGGAGAGTGTTGGGGCGACTGTTGTGTCCTCAAGCACCGGGTCGGGTTCGGTGGGTCTGTTGGCAATGGCAAACCAGAGCTTGAATTTGAGCGGGGGGTTGAAAGGCAGCGGCGAATTTAACAAGACGGGGTCGGGGACGGTGCGGGTGGGGAACTCCAGCGAGTTTACCGGGACGTTGAATGTGAACGAGGGGAAGCTGGTTGTGGATGGTGCGCTGGCCTCCGGCTCGACCACGGTGGTGGGAAGTGGAGGTTTGCTGGGTGGATCGGGCACGCTGGGTGCCCTGAACCTGCAGAGCGGTGCGACCTTGACCCCTGGAAACAGTCCCGGGCTATTGACGGCGGCCTCGGCGGTCTGGGCGGCTGGGGCGACCTACGAGTGGCAGTTGGGGAATTTGACGGGTGTGGCGGGAACCGATTGGGATCTGTTCCGTGTGACGGGTGCGCTGGACATGAGCGCATTGAGTTCGACGAGCAAGTTTAACCTGACGCTTGTTTCGGACGGATCGTACGACCTCAGCAGCGGTTATGAGTGGACCTTTGTGCAGGCGGCAAGCTTCACGGGGTTGAGCAGTTTGGCTTTAGGGACCGATATCACGAATCTCTTCAATATTGCGACCCAGGGGATGGATGTCGGGACGGAGCCAGCCAATGTCAAGGTGCTGGTCGGGGCCACATCGGGTGGTTTGACCAGCTTGAACGTATGGGCGGTGCCTGAGCCTTCCTCGCAATCGTTGTTTGTTTTGGGGTTGGCGGCGCTGGCGGCGGTGCGTTCGATGCGTCGAAAACAGAGCTGATTTCAGCTGGGGTTGGGGGGTAGGGGTTTAGGGATTAAGGGATTAAGGGATTAAGGGGCGGATCAGGCGCTTTGAGTTACGGGACGGGAAGGGTTGCTGAGAAACGCTTTTTAAGAGGTGGTTTGAATAAGCGGAGCTAAAATAGGGTTTGCAAATTTCGAATTGCAGGCGTATTGTTATATTGATGTCGCTGTTAAAGTTACTTTTTGGGGCAAGAAAGGTAAGACATCAAGGCGCAGGAGTGCCAGCGGGTCAACTTTTGGAGTACCGGGCGATCGCTATCTTGCTCATCACACTACTTGTGGGATTTTCTGGTTGGACTTGGATGAAGAGGGTGGAGCGGTATTCGTATGCGTCCCAAAAGATGGGTCAGATTTCGACAGCATCGGGCACTGAGTAGGGTGTAGTTGGAATATTTAAATTTGTGAGCAGACAGCGGCGGCCCGATGCGTAGATCGGGCCCTACCTAGGGAACGAGCTTGGACGTTGGGTAGGGCCGGGTCTACGACCCGACCGCAGTTGTGAGATTCAAAGCTGTGAGCAGACAGCGGCGGCCCGATGCGTAGATCGGGCCCTACCGAAGCTTGTGCTTAAGACCGATCGTTTGAGTATGGTAAGGTTGTCGGATGAGGATTGGATGTGTGCCCTATGATCATGCAAAACCTTTTGCGGGTGGGTGGGGTGCGGGGCAGGTGGTCTGGGATCATCCCAAGGAGCTGGTTTCACGGCTGAAGGCGGGGGAGGTGGATGTGGCGTTGGTGCCGGTCTGGGAGGTTTTGACGGGGGGTCCCTATCGGGTGGTGGATGGGTTGGCGGTGGGATCGAGGGGGGAGGTCAGGAGCGTTGCGGTTTTCCATGACAAGCCGTTGGCGGAGTGTGGGGGAATTTCGCTGACGCCGCACTCGATGAGTTCGGTGCAGCTGTGGAGGGTGCTTTCGCGAGGGGCGATGAACTTGAGGTTGGAGGAGCGGGAGGATGGGGAGGCGCGGTTGCGGATAGGGGATGAGGCGCTGCGGGAGTGGACGGAGAGGAGGGGGCGGGGAGTGACCGATTTGGGAAAAGCGTGGTGGGATTGGACGGGGAAGCCGTTTGTTTTTGCGGTGTGGGCGGTGCGGGAGGGGTTTCGGCCGAGCGCGGGGGAGGTGGAAAAGTTCCGGGAGGAGTGTTGGGCGGGAATTGCGAGGCGGGCGGAGTTGGCGGAGGGGGAGCTGGAGAGGGAGTATTTGACGAGGTGTATCCAGTACGGGCTGGGCAGGGAGGAGAAGGAGGGGATGGCGGAGTTTGCCAGGAGGAGCGGGGTGGAGATGAGGAGGATCGAGTATTTGTGACGGCTGGGGGGGAACGGCAAAGGGGTTGAGATTTCGCAGGGAGGGAAGCAGAGTTTCAGGGGTGAAGCTCTCCGTGTTTTTTCTTTTGGGATTGGGAACGGGGGTGAGTTGGGGGGCGGGGAAGTGGGGGATGGTGGACACGAACGGGACGTGGAGATTGCCGGAGAAGTATGAGGAGATCGGGGAGTTTCGCGGGGATTTGAAACGATCGTTTACGCTGCCCGAGTTTTTGCCCGGTGTGAAGGGAGCCAAGGTGAGGAAATGGTTGAAGGCGGAGGGGGATGAGGTGAAGGGGGGGCAGGCGTTGGCGGAGGTGGAGTTGACGGAGCCTGCTTTGCCGGTGGAGTCCCCGATCGCGGGGATGCTGGTGAAGATCGGGGTTCCCAAGGGGGGTGCGGCGATACCGGGGTCGGCCCTTGGATCGGTCCGGAATTTGGGGCACGTCGGACTATTTGAGAAAAAGCAGTTTGATGTGATCTGTCCGGGGTATGGCCCGAATCCCGGATCGGCGACGGTGGTGCGGTGGTTGAAGGATGAGGGGGATGCGGTGCTGAAGGGGGACAAAATCGCCGAGGTTCGGCCCAAAGAGGCGATGGCGATGCTGCAGGCGCCGGGTTCGGGAACGTTGGTGAGGATCGAGGTGAAGGAGGGGGAGGAGGCGAAGGTCGGGCAGGCGGTCGCGAAGATGGGGATGGGGCGGGTGCCGGTGAAGTCGGGCGGGGAGTGGTTTTATGCGGATGAGAGGGGGACGAGGGTGACGCAGGATCGGTATCTGGCGGTGGGGTCGATGTTGGGGGGGATGGCGCCCGTGCGGGTGGGGGAGAAGTGGGCGTTCGTGGACGGGGAGGGGAGGTTGATTCCCAAGGCGACGGATGGAAAAAAGGGGAACGGCTTTTCCCTGGGGATTTCGGAAAAGGCGGAGTATGACGAGGCGCGAAAGGTGCGGGGGGGATTGGCGGCGGTGCGGCTGTTGGACCGTTGGGGGTACGTGGCGTATCAGGAGGGGGGAATCCGGGTGGCGATTGCCCCCCGTTTTTTGCAGGCGAAGGATTTTTCCGAGGGACTGGCGGCGGTGGAGGAGAGCGAGGACGCGCCGGTGGCGGAGGGCACGGAGGTGACGGACGAGAAGGGCGAGGAGGAGGCCAAAAAACCGGCGGGGCCTGCGGCGTGGGGATATATTTTGCCGAGCGGAAAGTTATGGGGCAGGTTGGACTTTGCCGTGGCGGGTGATTTTCTCGACGGAAGGGCGGCGGTTCGGGCGTTGGGGGAAAACATGCCGTGGGTGTTGATCGACAGCAAAATGAAGACCAGGACGATGAAGAATTACGGGGGCTTGGTCCCGTTGGGGGCGAAGCGGGTGGCGTGGAGGCAGGACGGGGGATGGGGTTTGATGGACCTGCAGGAGAGGGTGATGGAGATCCGGCCCGGATTAAAAAATCAGGATGGGGAGGGAGTGGGACAGGATGTCCTGGAGGTGGTCGGGCCGTTTGGGGACCAGAGGGCGCCTGCGAAGGAGCCCGGGGGGAAGTGGGGGTATCTGGATCCTGAGGGGAAGTGGGCGATTCCGCCGAGGTTTGAGCGGGCCAATGTTTTCCACGGGGGGCTGGCGGCGGCGAAGGAGCCTGGGGGGAAGTGGGGATATCTGAGGCCGGATGGGAGCTGGGGGTTGGAGCCGAAGTAT
Source organism: Verrucomicrobiota bacterium (assembly GCA_009927835.1). Lineage (GTDB taxonomy): Bacteria > Verrucomicrobiota > Verrucomicrobiia > Methylacidiphilales > Verrucolacustridaceae > Verrucolacustris. The sequence continues at coordinate 5,081 of RFMG01000084.1, forward strand.
ACGAAGGCCCGTGCTTTTACCGACGGATTGGCGGCGGTCTCGGAGCAGGGAGAGGTTGAGTTGGGGCCTGAGGGAACCATGGGTGGAAACTGGGAGTAGGCAGAGATGGATTATCAGGATTATTACGGGGTTCTGGGGGTGAGCAAGACGGCCACGCCGGAGGAGATTCGTTCCGCGTTCCGAAAAAAAGCGCGGGAATTTCATCCTGACGTGGCGAAGGACAAGGTGAAGGGGGCGGAGAAGTTCAAGGAGGTGAACGAGGCGTATGAGGTGTTGAGCGATCCTGCGAAGCGGGCGAAGTACGACCAGGTGGGCAGGGAGGTGCCGGGCGGCGGATACGGTTGGGCGGGAGGAGGGCCGGGTGGGGAGGCAGGGCCTGGGATGGAGGAGGTGCATTTCGGCGGGACCGGCTTCAGCGATTTTTTTGAAAGCATGTTTGGGGGAATGGGGGGTGTGGAGGGGATGCGGGGTGCGGGGGGAAGGCGGATGGCACGGAGGGGTTCGGATGTGGAGGGGGATTTGCTGGTGACGCTGGAGGAGGTGATGCGGGGATCTGTGAGAGAGGTGACGTTGCAGAGAGGCGGAGGAAAGGTGGAGACGTACCGGGTGAGGGTTCCCGCGGGGGTGCGGGAGGGGCAGAGGATCCGTTTGGCGGGAAGGGGGGAGGCGGGGGCGAGAGGAGGGGAGGCGGGGGATCTTTACTTACGGGTTCGGTTGGCCCGGCATCCCGATTTGCGGGTGGAGGGTTCGGACCTGGTAACGGACCTTGAGATGGCGCCTTGGGAGATGGTTTTGGGAGCAAGCGTTCCAGTCCGGACGTTGGAGGGTGTGGGGATGTTGAAAGTGCCGGCGGGGGCGGTGGCGGGCCAGAAACTGAGATTGCGGGGCCAGGGGCTTCCGCGGGAAGATGGGGGGCGTGGGGATCTGTATGCCATTTTGGAGGTGGGAGTTCCATCCGAGGTGGGGGCGGAGGAGAAAAAATTATGGGAAGAGCTGGCGAGAAAGAGTTCCTGGCGGCCGAAAGGAAGGGATTAAGCGATGAGGGGGAAACGGTTTCTGCTGGCGCGGATTCGGGAAGAGGAGGAGCGGCAGCTGGCGTTGGGGGAGTTGGCGCGATTGGCGGAGACAACGGAGGCCATGGTTCGGGAGTATTGCGAGATGGGGTTGCTGGGGGAGGAGGTGAGGGAGATCGGGCCCGACATCCGATTCGATGAGGGCGCACTTTTTCTTGTGAGACGGATCGAGCAGCTGCGGATCGAGTACGGGGTATCCGCCTCGGGGGCAGGTTTGGTTTTGGATCTGGCGGCGAGGGTGGAGGAGTTGGAGCAGGAGATCCGGTCTTTGCGGGAGGCGCTGGGAAGATGAGCGGGGTGCGGAGGCCGGTGGACGGCTTGCGGAGCCCGCGGGGCGAGGTGGCGGGGCTGGTCTACTTTGGGAGGATGGTGGACAAGCTGAGATTGGAGCAGGCAGGAAAGCTGCCCGAGGAGTATCGGGCCAACCTGGGGGAGGGTTTTGACAAGGCCTGCTGTGATTTTTTGGGGATACCGTACGAAAAGCTGAGGGGGAGAGTCCGGGAGGGGGGAACGGACGAGGAGATCCTGGAGTGGTGCGGAAAGACGGGTCGGGCACGGGATTTGGAGGAGAGGAGAATCTGGGGGGTTTATCTTGCAAAAAGGGGTTGGCGGGACGAGATGTCGGATCGGCTGGTATTCCGAAAGAAAGAGGCGGGCTGGGAGGGGAGGGCGGAGATCCAGACCTTCTTCGACTACATTGACGCGGACGAGGGCCGGGGTTAGGAGGGATCGGATTGCCAAAGCCGGTGGAAGGCGACACTCTTGCTCCATGAAACATCCCCTTCTCCCAGCCCTTGCCCTGTACGGATTCACCCTGGCCGCGAGCTTTGCGGGCAGCACTCTGGGGGAGTCGATTGACAAGACGATCGACATTTTGGAGCAGTATGGGAAAGCGCAGGGGGATTCGATTCCGCGGAATGTGTTTCATGAGTGCAAGGGAGTGGTGATCCTTTCGATCTACAAGGCGGCCTTCATTATCGGAGCCGAGGGGGGGGAGGGTCTGGTGGTGATTCGGAAAGGCAACAAGTGGTCCCCGCCTTCGGGGATTTCGGCGGCGGGAGCGGGGGTGGGTTTTCAGGCCGGGGGCTCGGTGCAGGATTACGTTCTTCTCCTCAACACGGAGGATGCGGTGAAGCAGTTCATGCAGAAGGGAAACTATACGAGCAGTGCCGCGGTGGAGGGGACGGCGGGGCCGGTGGGACGGGAGTTGTCGGCCGGGGTGGCGACGGTGAATGCGCCGGTTTACACGTACAGCTTCAGCAAGGGGTTGTTCGGGGGGGTTTCCCTTTCGGGGCTGGGGTTCGGATCGGCGGATGACACGAATGAGAATTTTTACGGCGAGCGGCTGAACCCGCGGGAGATTTTGGAGGGCAAGGTGAAGAAAACCCCGGAGGCGGTGAAGCGGCTTTGGAAGACCCTGGAGGAGTTGGACAAGAAGCCGGAGATCAAGGGGAAGACACCTTCCCAGGAGAGCAAGAAGAAGGGGACC
>RFMG01000182.1 GCA_009927835.1 Verrucomicrobiota bacterium
ATTTTCCGCTCGCACTTTGGCCCCCATGCTCTTGTCTCTCGCGATGAAACCGATTCTCCCCATCCTGCTGCTCACCCCCTGTCTTCTCTTTTCCCAATCCGCCGCCCCCGTCATCGTCATCGAGCAGACCCGTAAGGTCGACGTTGCTGTCTCCCCCATCGCAGGGGCTGAGGGCCCCGCCCTGACCAAAGTTCTCCAAAACGACCTCGAACGCTCAGGAGTCTGCCGGGTGGTCGAGCCCGCCTCCGCCGCCTTCACCCTCTCGGGCACCCTCACCCCATCCGGCCTGGCCGGTCGTGCTGCCCCCAAAGCAGGAGGCGCTCCCCTGATCGACTCCTCCTACAACGGGGAGGGCCGCCGCGCGATTCACCAGTTCGCTGATGCTTTCGTTGAGGCCCTCACCGGAACCCCGGGCTTCGCCTCAAGCAAAATCACCTTTGCCTCCGCGTCGGGCTCCAAAAAGAACTCCAAAAAGGAGATTTATATTGCCGATATCGACGGCGCCAACGCCCGGCAACTCACCCAGGACGGTGCCCTCGGGTACGGACCCAAGTTCTCCCCCGATGGAAACAAAATCGCCTACAGCTCCGACAAAAGCGGCTACCGCGACACCTATGTGATCGATCTCCCATCGAAAAAACGCTCTATCGTTGCCCAATTTCCCGGCCAGAACACCGGTGCCTCCTTCTCCCCGGACGGATCCACTCTCGCCCTCAGCCTCTCCAAATTCGGAAATCCGGAAATCTGCACCATCCCGTCGTCCGGAGGCCAACCCACCCGTCTCACCAACACACGCGGGACCGACTGCTCCCCCTCCTGGTCCCCCGACGGAACCAAAATCGTGTATGTGTCCGATGAACGCGGTAGCCCGGGCCTCTACATCCTTCCCGCCACCGGCGGGACTCCCGAAAAACTGAACACCGAATCCTCCTACACCACCGAGCCGGACTGGTCCCCGGACGGAAAAAAAATCGCCTACAGCATCACCTCCGGGGGTGGCCAAATCGGTGTCTACGATATCGATTCCAAAAAAGCCAGGATCGTCAGCCGTGGTTCCGGACTCGAAAGCCCATCCTGGACAAGGAATTCCCGTCACCTGGTCTGCTCCCAAAATGGCACTTTGGTTCTGCTTGACTCACTTACCGGAGAAGCTATCAAAATACCCAATAACTTGAGTAACAACACAGAACCCAATACAACCCGCTGAAAAATATGAAATATACTTACCTCTCACTTCTCGCCCTCCTCGCCATCCTCTCCGGGTGCGCCGACAAAGATAAAAAGGGAGACGGCGCAGCCTTTGGCGATAGCACCGACAATATTTACGATCAGTCCCTCCCCGAACGCTCCGGCAACCCGGACACCGCTGACTTCGAGACCCTCAAAGCCGAAACGGTCTTTTTCGCCTATGATAGCTTCACCATCGAGGCCAAGGAGCGCCCCAAACTGGATAAACTGGCCAACTACCTGAGCAACAACTCCAACACCAAGATCGTCATCGCTGGCCACACCGATGCCCGCGGCACCCCCCAGTACAATCTGGCCCTCAGCGAAAAACGTGCGACCGCGGTCCGCCAATACCTGATCGGCCTCGGCGCCAACGGTTCCAACATCAGCACGGTGGGTTACGGCGAGGATCGCCCTGCAGTGGAGGGTGAGAGCGATGCCGCCAACAACGCAAACCGTCGCGCCGCGCCAGGGATTTTGCGTTAAAAAGGTTCAGGCATCCGGCTGAGATTCTGCCGGAAATCACCTGGTGATTCCTGCTCCCCTCCACTCGGATAAGCCCCACCTCCTGCGGCTGCCCAACTGGCTGGGTGATTTCATCCTCGCCCTTCCCTCCGTTCATCTCTACGGGCGCTGGCTGAACCAACGCGCTCCTCTCCTCATCGTCGGACCCCGATCCCTTTCCGACTTGGCCCCCATCCTGCTCCCCGGAATCGAATTCATCCCGGCCCCGTCTTTCCCTTTTGCCCTCCACTCGATCCTGAAAAAAAAGGAGGTTTCTGCCGCCACACTCCTCCCCAACTCCCTCCGCGTCGTTCTCGAAGCTCTCCCCGTCCCTTATCGCGCGGGATTCTCTCGCCCCTTGGGAAATTCCCTTCTCACCGAAACAAACCCCGCAGAACCTCTCCCTACGGTTATGTCCATGTGGCCCAACAGTACCTCGGCCTCTTGGAGGATCTGGGGCTGCCGAAAGGCAAAGCCGAACTTTCTCCTCCCCCCACTCTCCCTAAACCCCACGACGCCCCCTCCCAACCCTACCTCACGATCCTCCCAGGCGCCGCATATGGGTCCGCCAAACGCTGGGATCCCAACTCCTTCGCTTCCGTTATCCGGGAACTCCAAAAGTCCCACTCCCTCCAACCAATCCTCTTGGGCGGCCCCGGAGATGTCGAGGCGTGCCGTGCCGTGGCCCAATCTCTCGGCTCCAGCATTACCGACCTCTCAGGAAAAACCAGCACGCTCGAACTCGCCCACTGGCTCGCCCACGCCCGCCTCATCCTGTGCCACGACAGCGGTCC
>RFMG01000167.1 GCA_009927835.1 Verrucomicrobiota bacterium
CGAGAATGCCCTGATTACCGCCGCCCACAAGACCTACCCTCTCGAAACCGAAATCCGCGTCAATCTCGACCAAAAATCGGGCAAAATCCAGATGTTCGCGAAATTGAAAGCCAGCGACCGCGCCCGGCCCAATCCGGACGAGATTTCCATCGTGAAAGCGCGATCGGTCAAACCCACCGCCCACGTCGGCGAACTGGTGGAGGTCGAACTGGATGCCGGCCAGTTCGGCCGGATCGCCGCCCAGGTTTTCAAACAGGCGATGAACCAAAATCTTCGCTCGATCGAAAAAACGATGATTCTGGAGGAGTTTCAGGGCCGGGTCGGCGACATCGTGGCGGGCACGGTTCGTCGTTTTGAACGGGCGGATGTCGTGATCGATCTCGGAAAATTTGAAGGCATCATGCCGTCCCGGGAACGCGTTCCGACGGAGGAGTATACCCCGGGAGAACGGATTCGCGCCCTCGTCCTCGCCGTTCAAAATGGCCAACGCGGACCGGAAATTATCCTCTCCCGCTCCAGCCCGGATTTTGTTCGCCGCCTCCTTTCCCTGGAGGTCAACGAACTCAACGACGGCACGGTGCAGATCAAGTCCCTGGCCCGCGAACCCGGCTTCCGCACCAAGATCGCCGTCTGGTCCGACGTCGAAAAGGTCGATCCCGTCGGTGCCTGTGTCGGCATCCGCGGATCCAGGGTCAAAAACATCGTTCGTGAGCTGAACAATGAGAAGGTGGACCTCTTTCGCTGGTCCCCCAACATTCACGAACTGGTCATCGAGGCGCTGAAGCCCGCCAAATTGCGCAAGATTGAGATCGATGACACCAACCGACGCGTCCGTGCCCTCGTGGATGCGGAAAACCTTTCCCTCGCCATCGGCCGGAAAGGACACAACGCCCGCCTCGCCAGCCGCCTCACGGGCTGGAACATCGACGTGGAGGAGGACAAGACCGAGGTTCAGGGCTTTGAACAGAAGCTGGAGGCCGCCGTGCAAGGCCTGGCCACAATTTTGGGAATCGAACTTCCCCTCGCACAAAAAATCGCATCCGTGGGGTTTAGCACCGCAGAGGCCATTGCCGAGGCCACCGAGGCCGACTTGGCCGAGGCCGTGCCCGACCTCACCCCGGAACAAGCAACGGAGATCCGCACCAAGGCCCAGGCGGCCCTCACAGCCGCCAAGACCTGAAGTCCCATCCCTCGCCCGGCATGGCCACCTCGTCCACAAAAAAGACGGCCAAACCCGAGGGGGAAGCCGCCCCGGTTAAAAAACCCCGCGCGGTAAAATCAACCGCGACGAAAGATCCCGCGGAGAAAGCGGCTCCCAGAAAGAGCCCCGCTAAAGAGAAGGTGAAAAAGCTGGAGTCCGCACCTGCCGAACTCCCTGCCACTCCTCCCGTTCCCACTGCAGAAAAACCCGTTGCGGCGCCTTCCCCTGCACCCGTAACGACCCCCGCCACGGAGGCCGTCGTCGAGCAGGTTGTTGACGATTCAAAAATCATTCAGATGAAGCCCCCCATCCAAGTCCGTGACTTGGCGACCCGGCTCAACCTGAAGCCTTTCCAGCTGATCCATGAGCTCATGGAGATGAACGTTTTTGCGACGCTGAACCAGAACATCGAGGAGGCGGTTGCAAAAAAGATTTGTGAAAAGCGCGGCTTCGTATTCCTGGCGGAGAAACGCAAGGAGGGTGGCGGGGTTCACAAAGTTGCCCCTGTGGTCGAGCCGCCCAAGGCCAAGCCCGTACCCTCCGCCAACCTCAAACCCCGTCCCCCCATCGTGACGTTTATGGGCCACGTCGATCACGGAAAAACCTCCCTTCTGGATGCGATCCGCCGCGCGAAAGTGGCGGCGGGGGAGGCGGGCGGAATCACCCAGCACATCGGTGCGTACACCGTCAAGCGGGGCGAGACCACGATCACCTTCCTCGACACCCCGGGTCACGAAGCGTTCACCGCCATGCGGGCCCGGGGTGCAAACGTGACCGATATCGTTGTTCTCGTCGTCGCAGCGGATGACGGCATCAAACCCCAGACCTTGGAGGCCCTCCGCCATGCCCAGGCTGCCAAGGTGACGATCATGGTGGCGATCAACAAGGTGGACCTGCCGAGCGCCAATCTGGACAAGGTCAAAGGCCAACTTCAGGAGTTGGGTCTCGCCCCGGAGGAGTGGGGCGGCCAAACCGTGGTTTGCGAGGTCTCCGCCACCAAAGGCACGGGAATTGAAAAATTGCTGGAAATGATCGCCCTCCAGTCCGAGGTTTTGGAACTTCGGGCCGATCCCATCGGTCATGCCCGTGCCCGCGTGATCGAAACCCAGATCGAAACGGGTCGTGGCCCCACCGCCACCGTTCTGGTTCAGCAGGGCTGCCTGAAAGTCGGCGACTCCTTTGTCTGCGGACCCCACCAGGGAAAAGTCAAAGCCCTCTTCGATGATGCGGGAAACTCGATCAAAAACGCAGGCCCCTCCGTGCCGGCTCGTGTCATCGGGCTGAGCGGCGCCCCCTCCCCTGGAGAAGAGGTCGTTGTGGTCGGATCCGAGCGGGAAGCCCGCTCCATCGTCGAGGAGCGTCAGGAGGCCCAGCGCGTGACGCGTCTGGCCGCGGGACCCGCCGCCCCCAGCGGGGTAACCCTGGAAAATCTCTTCGCCAGCATCGCCGAGGGACAGAAGAAGTGTCTGCGGGTCGTTCTCAAGGGAGATGTCCAAGGCTCGGTGGAGGCGATCGTCGAATCCTTGAGGAAAATCACCAGCCAGAAGGTCACGCTCGAAATCATCCTCTCCACGATCGGGCCGATCAGCGAGTCGGACATTCTGTTGGCCAAGGCCTCGGGGGCGGTCGTGATCGGATTCAACACGAAAACCGACAACTCCGCCGCGAATGCCGCAAAACGCGAGGGGATCCAGATCAAGCTCTTCAGCATCATTTACGAACTGGTCGACCAGGTGAAGGAGGCCATGACCGGCCTCCTCGATCCCGAGCTGCGCGAAAGCCCGCTGGGAACCGCCCTCGTCAAAAAAGTTTTCGAACTCTCCAAGTTCATGGTCGCAGGTTCGCAGGTGCAGAGCGGTCGCATCACCAAGAGTGGCCGAGCCCGTGTCATCCGCAAAAAACAGCCGATTTACGACGGAGCCGTCGTCACCCTCAAGCGCTTCCAGGAGGACGTGCCGGAAGTCCGCCAAGGGCTCGAGTGCGGCATCCGTTTGGGCAATTTCGACGAGTACGAGGAGGGCGACATCATCGAGTGCTACCAGCTCGAAAAAGTCCCCCAGACCCTCTGATCGCCTCTTTCCCTTTCTTCAAAGAAGAGTTGGGCTAAATTGATGCCATGCCCAGTCGCCGACTTTTTCGTGTTTCCGAATCGATCCGCTCCGTCTTGGCCCGGCTGGTGACGCGCGAACGCACCCTGGACGGAAAATTGATCACCATCACGGGAGTGGAGGTCAGTCCCGATCTGCGCCACGCCCAGGTTTATGTGACCCACCTGGACGGATCCTCCCCGGACGCCGACGTCATCCACACCCTCAACATGTTGAAAGAGGAGTGGCAGGGGGAGTTGAACAAGACCTTGCACATTAAATATACCCCCCGTCTGCACTTTCATGTGGATGAGGCGCAAAAACGCGGCGACCGCATCCTCCAAATCATGTCCGAGATCGAACCTCCTTCCGAATCCGCTCCCTCTTGATGAATTTTCGACGGCTTGGGCACGGCCTCCTCCTGAGTATTCTTGGACTCGCATGTTCCGAGGCACAAAACCATTCCGACATCACGCGCGTCCCTGTCGTTTTTTCCGGCGGGCATGAAACCGATCCTCGAGATCACGGCCGACCGGTGGTGCTGATTGCCGGGGCACTTGGGGTTTCCCCCGAAGTCTTCCGCGATGCCTTTCGTCGTGTCCACCCTGCCAATCCAGAAAAAGGGCCCGCCCCGGCCGAAGCCCAAGCCAACAAAGCCGCTCTCTTGGCCACTTTGGGGAAATATGGAGTAACCAACGAAAGATTGGATCAGGTCTCGGACTACTACCGATATGTCGCAAGTCGAAACAAACTATGGCCCACCCAACCCGCCGTCGCTTATGCGATGGTGCAGGGCGGAAAGATTGTCGGCTACGAGATCGTGAATGGGGGTGCAGGCTATAGCTCCAACCCAGATATTACCGTGCCTGGTTTTCCCGACCATGCCGTGGCGCAACTTGCTTACGGAAAAAGTTTCGAAAACAACGGCTCGATCCGTTCCATCATAAGCCGCTGAAAAAGCAAGGCTCCTTCACCCCCAGTTGGCTCTGAGCCAAGCGAAATAGGTAACGCATGTTATTGATTGATATAACGTAAGGATGTGCCATTGATTTTCGATATTTCTCTTCTATAAGTAATTCATAATGAGCATTTATTGTAAAAACCATGCTCGTCCGTTTATCTTTTTCGTCTTATTCAGTTTGGGGTCTGTTCTGCATGCAGATCCTCAGTTATCTTCTTGGTTGACGGAGGCATCCACCAAATACGCCCGTATCTATACCAGTTCGAATAACCGCACAGCTGGAATTTCCACCACAACTTGGACGGGACAAACTTCCCCCACCTATGCCGGGGTTCATGAAATCGATTACTCCATCAACTGGATCTACATAAAAAATACCGGTCTAGCCCCTTACGTCATGGGACCCTGGCTCAATCCCAACCTTCCGAAAAACCAAGGGACCAGCACCGGAGTTTATCGTTTCCCCCGGTCACCTTCGGTGATTTCCAATCTAGCCACCACGGGACGAACTTTAACGGGACAGGGCTCGATCGGATTTCTGGTCGATGGGGTCGCACTTTACAACACGTCCGACGGTTTTTCCTACTCCGTCTCCAATGCCAAGGATGCCGCTCCCAACGCCAATATTGGACCTGGAGATGGAATCTGGAACCGGGATGCTTGGCCCAATGAGAAAGTCTCGTTTGATTACCCCCTGAATCATCCGCAGCCCAGTGGTCAATATCACGCCCACGCCAACCCGATCGGGGTCCGTTACGTTCTCGGCGACAACATCAATTACGATTCCAGCACCAAGTTCTATTCCGAGAATACCTCGACCACCAATTGGAAACACTCTCCCATTATCGGGTGGGTCAATGACGGTCTTCCCCTCTACGGACCCTATGGATATTCCGATCCGACCAATCCCACCAGCACGGTTCGCCGGATGATCTCCGGGTACGTCCTCCGCGACGGGAACTACGGCACCACCAATCTCAATAGCACTGGCCGGAAAAG
>RFMG01000005.1 GCA_009927835.1 Verrucomicrobiota bacterium
GTCTACCTAACAGAAGGCTCTTTTTGAGCGTGGTAGCGGGTGGAAGTCTGTTAGTGAATTCTTATGTTACCGGTCAATGGAACAATTGCGGTGTCACAGATGTTTCGGGCGGTTTATTGCAGGCAGGCAGCCTTCTCCTCGGTAATGGTGGTAAAGACGGAAAGATCAATATTTCCGGAGGTAATGTTGTCGCCGATTATCTGTCTATCAATGTAAGCGGAGGCGCTCTGATGAACATTGGTGCCAACGGGTCTTTTGTTGCGGCTGCGAGCAATCTTGGGAACATCAATTATTGGATCAGCAATAATGCCATTCGGGCTGAAAATGGAACTGCAGGTTGGGCGATTAACGTGGATACCACAAGTCAGTCAGGGAAGGTTGTCTTGACCGCAACGATCCCCGAGCCCAGCACACTCGGAACCTTGAGCCTTGGTTTGATTCTTTTGGGCAGTGCCCGGATCATGCGGCGCCGGGCCTGACGAATCTAATTCTGCCTCAATCTCCGGGCAGTCAGTGACCGGGAATTGACGGACTCCTCTTTCATCGCAGCCAAGAAAAATATGCTTTACCGGGAGTTTTTTTCATGAGGTCAAGCACACTGGTTCTGTTTTTACTCGTTCTTGGCAAGGGAACCCTCTTGTTTTCTGTGGAAAACCCATCCTTGGGGGATACGGTCTGGACTGGTGCGGTTGGTGCGGCATGGGCTGATCCGGCGAATTGGAGTAAAGGCCTTCCTTCGGAGAAGGGGGTTGCCAATACAGTGATTCAAAACAGCCCCAGAAACATCACCCCGGTCATCACCACAACCGGAAACTCCTCCCATGGACAGGTTTACATCATGTCCGGGGGTGGGTTGGTGATTCAAAAGGGTGGAGAGCTCACCACGGGGGGGAATTTTGTCACTGGGAACAATGGTCATGCCGGCATGACCATTGTTACCGGGGGAACACTTAACATTGGAGGAGTCCTTCTGATTGGGCACAACGGGTTTGAGGGAAGTCTCAAGATTGACGCGGGAACCATCAATGCGGAGGGGTTGTCGATTCATGAAGCTGGGGCCGCAAAGGTTTTTCTCGTTGGAGCCGGAAAGCTGGTCCTGCCAAATTCGGAGGAGAATCTGAGAAATGTCCGGTACTGGATTGATAACTCTAAACTGATTACAGCGCAGGGGACGGATGCCTCAATGGAGTATTCGGTGGATGTCGACACGGAAAAGAAGCCTGGAAAGATTGTCATTTCCGTCTGGTCGGGAAAATAAAACAATCTTTTGGTTTGCTGGATCGGTACAGGGTATGAGTTTGGAGCGGCCTGCTTTTATTGGTTTTAGGCGTGGTAGAGTCTTTTTCGTGACTCAGCCCCTTGCTCTTATTGTATTTCTTCTTTCATGGGGTTTAGCAGCAGGCCGTGAAGCGGATGTGGCTCAATCAAAACCTCCGAATATTGTTTTTCTACTTACGGACGATCAGCACTGGGATTCCCTGGGTTGTATGGGAAACAAGACGATCCAAACACCGAATCTTGATCGATTGGCGGGTGAGGGGGTCCTTTTCCGTAACGCCTTTGTCACAGCATCCGTTTGTTCGGTGAGTCGGGCGGCGATTCTCACCGGCATGTATCCTTGTTCACGTGGCTCTGGCGACCTGGTTGCCATGGTAACACCCAAGAATCCAGACTTAACCTATCCGGCAGTTTTACGAGCTGCGGGCTATGAAACAGGTTACATCGGAAAGTGGGATGTGGGATCCGGGGAGGATGGG
>RFMG01000215.1 GCA_009927835.1 Verrucomicrobiota bacterium
GCGTTTGACGGGAACCGGCGTTCCCGGCTGACCAATCCCGTGGCGATCCTCTTTGCGGACGGGCATGTGCGGGAGTGCGCGGTCTTCGACACCAACTCCATGACGGTGGAGTACGAAAGAGGGAGGTGGTACGGGTTTTAGGAGGGCCGAATCGCGGACGCGGGCATCTTTCGGCATTCCCGTTTTTTCATTCGGCGGCTGGACGACCAAGTAAAATTCTTGATCGACGGGTGGGAAGGCGGTGGGCCGGATGATCCTCAATCGGGCAGGAGCCGGAGCAGGTTTTCCCGGGTGATGAGGTTCGCGTCCTGAGGTCGTTCGAGGAAGGGGCCGACATCGTCGGCGAGGGCCGGAACATCGATTTTGAGCAACCGGTTTTTCACGGTCCGCATCCAGTCCCGGGCCGCGGGGCGATCCACCCCCTGCGTTTGGGCGAGGGCGTTCTCGAGCAGGGCCAGATTCGGTGCGACGGGAGGCCGCTGGGACAGATACCACACGAGGTCGTACCAATCGCGACCTTTGGCGTAGCGGCGGGTCAGCAAGGCATGGATCTTTCCGGCCATCAGGGAGGACAGATCGTGGTACTGGAGCAGGAAAGAAAGATGGCGGGTCACGATCTGGCGCTCGCAGCGGCCGCCGCCGGGAGGCTGGGTGTCCACTTCCACCTTGATGGCCAGTTTTTCGTTGGCGAGGGGCGACAGGCCCGCCTCTTGGAGAATTCCGTGCAGGCGAACCCAGCCGGTGTGGACGGTCCGGCGCTCGTTCCACGTCACCTCGGGTGAAAATCCGGCGAGGGCGAGATCCCGCTTCAGTTTGGCCATCCAAACCGGCCCGGCGTACCGGTCCGCGGAGACGATTGAAAAATCGAGGTCCTCGGAGAACCGGGGTAACCCGTGGAGAAAGCGCAGGGCCGTGCCGCCGACAAAGGCCAGGCAGCGAAACGCCTCGGATTCGTGAAAGGACCGCAGGACCAGGGCCTGCAGGTATTCGCGCATCGCGTTGAGAGCCTGCCCGCGATCCGGCGCGGCCCGCACCAAGGCGAGAAGGGGTTCCTTCACAAGATCCGTTCTCCCGCGTCGTCTTCCGCGGCCAGCTGTTTCCAGCGTGTGACGGCCCGATCCAGCCGGGGCCGTTGGAAGCGGGCCGCGTATTCCTCGAGGCGGCGGGAATCCACGGCCGCCATGTTCTGATACCGCATCTCGGCGAGGCGTTCCGCCGTCCATTCGCCGCGCGAAAGGTGCCAGTGATCGAGCAGGGCTTTCTCGGGTCGGGCCACGAGGATGGAGCCGCGGCCATAGGACACCTGCTCGTACCCGAAAAAGCACGGCGGCTTGATGTGCTGATAGGCAAACGTGCCGCAGGCATTGTGGAACCGCGCGGGCAGGCGCGATGTCACGCTGGTGTACACCACCACGCGTTCGGGAATCATATCGTGGAACCCCAAAGCCCAGAGCCCGCTCAGGTAAGAGGGCCGACAGAGCTGTTGCGCAAGCAGGGCCGGGTCCAGCGGGAATTGGCGGGCGCGATCCGCCAAGGTGTACATGCCACGGCGCAGGGGAATGACTTTTCCCTGCGTCGCCCAGCGCGAAAGCTGCAACAGGACCGCCGGCCGGCGCTCTGGAAAGGCCTGCGCCACGAGCGGCAGGTCAAAACAGGCCATGCCCCCAACCAGATCAGTCAGGCTTTGGTAATTCATATTCGATAAATATCATAACTGATACATATCGCAAATGAAATAAAAAAGGATGGAAGTATTTAAGGTGCTGGCAAGATGACCTCCGACCCC
>RFMG01000004.1 GCA_009927835.1 Verrucomicrobiota bacterium
GGGCAGACTGTTCGTCACAACCTTCAGTCCGGGAATTTCCGCTTCGGGCAAAAGCCGGGCCAACGCAAAAGGAGTTGTTCCCCCGTCGATGTAAACCGTCGACCCCGAGGCAAGATGGGGCAGAACCTGCCGGGCCAACGCACTCTTCCTATCCGAATCCCTCCCTAATCGTTCCGCAAAACTGGGAAATTTATCCGAAAAATCGGTAAGGGCCCCGCCAGGAGTCCTACGGATTCTTCCTGTCCGTTCCAGCTCGCTCAAATCCCGCCGAGCCGTCGCGGCACTGATCGATAGCCGGATACAAATCTGCTCCAAAGGGAGATACCGCTGGTTCTGCAAAAGATCGGCCAGCAGCTGCCTTCGCGCTTCCACCACATCTTTGGGTACTCTCATAAAATGTTAGCTTATCTTTTATATGATCGTTTTCAATCATATAATTTTTCTTAAAACAACCCACTGTTTTTCAACTTTACGTGATTTTCATATTTCCTGTATTCCATTGATTGCAAATGTTTTGTGCTCATCAAAAGAACGCTCTATCTTTCCAAAAAGAGTGCTTCTAAATCAATACTTAGTGAGGGTTTATCAACAAAGCGTGGCCGAGGAGGGGTTGGAGATTTTATTTAGATGCTGCTCTATTGCCCTTTGGATGGGTCTTGTTGGCTCAGTCATGGCCGGCACCAAGTTGGCCGAATTTGATTTTTCCAGTTCCCCTTACACTGCAGGAGGCTTGGTCGGGCAAGATAACTGGGGGCGGATGGGAACCACCACCAGTGGGGCGATGCAAGTCAGCAACGGCCTGGCCATTCTCAAGAATACCTCCGGAACGACCAATGAGCAGGTGTATCACCCACTGAATTTTATCTCCCTGACCAATCCGGGCGCAAAAACCCTTATTCGTCTGGATGTAAACTTAAAAAACGCCTACCGGAGCGGCACTGGCAACGGGGATTACTGGTTCGGTCTGAGCTCATCCACGAATCAATCTGGCACGTTGTACGACCGGATTTATGTGAAGAAAACATCCGATGGAGCGGGATTCACCTGGGGTCTGAACGCGGGCATCAGCGTGCAGTACAATGATGAGAGGATCTATAACTTGAACACCCCCTACACTCTCCTCCTCACCCACGAGACAGTCGATGGAACCAAAAACGATAAGGTGACCCTTTCGATCAAGCCCGCCTCGGGAGCCACCGAGGATCTCGTTCCCTTGATCACCCAATCCTTCAGCGGTGCCGGGACCTACGCCAGGAGCGATGGCTCCACGGCTTCTCTTTCCAATGCCGGAACTGCGATCAACGATCCCTCCTCCTTCCAGTCTCTTGGATTTTGGCAACGCCCGGCCGGCACCACCATCAACGGATCCAGCGCTTACCATTGGGCGGAAATTTCCCAAATCGCCGTGGGAAACACCCTGGAGGCGGTCGACCTTCTCCCCTCCACCCCCTCGAGTGCCTACACCGCCCCCACCAA
>RFMG01000102.1 GCA_009927835.1 Verrucomicrobiota bacterium
ACCGATCTCGGCGCTGAATGAGGCGATCGAAGTGGCCAAGGCGTTGAGCACGGAGGAGTCGGGGAGATTTGTGAACGGGGTTTTGGACAAAGCCCGGGCCTCGCTCGGCAGGCCAGAGCGAACGATACCCGGGGCGCAGAGTTCGTGAAAGGGGAGGAGGCAGGGTGAGGGAACTTCACAAAATTGACAAGAAATTCGTGTGCACTAAACTAGTGTAGTGAGAAATATTACGTTAAGTGCCGAGGAGGACCTGATCCAGAGGGCGCGGGAGGTGGCTGTGAATCGTAAAACCACATTAAACCAGCTATTTCGGGACTGGCTGGCTCAAGTGGTGGGGCAGAAAGAGCGGGAAAAGAGCCTCGAAAAACTTTGGAAAAGGACAGCCTATGCCTCAGCGGGGGGGAAATTCACCCGAGACCAGATGAATGAGCGGTGATTCGTTTCTGGACACGAATGTTTTGGTGTATGCCTTCGATCCGGCGAGCCCCAAAAAAAGGGAAACTGCGCGGGCTTTGATTGGAGGAAAAAGCTGGTGGGTCAGCTGGCAGGTGGTGCAGGAGTTCGTTCATGTGGCGCTTCATCGTTTTTCGGTTCCTTTAAAACATAGAGATCTCGTGGAGTATCTGGAGGTGGTCTTATGGCCAAGATGTCGCGTGTTTCCCTCCCTGGAAATCACCCGTCATGCGCTCCGTTTGCAGAAGGATACCGGCCACCGCTTTTATGACTGTCTAGTTTTGGCTTCGGCTGAGGCAAGCGGAGCCAAGTTTCTTTTTTCGGAGGATTTGCAGCACGGCAGATCGTATGGCGCGGTTCAGGTCAGGAATCCATTTCGTGAGGGATAATTTCGAGGACAGACGATGGATGGCCCAGGCGGTGGAGCTGGCGAAGAGGGCAGGGGATGGGACGAGACCGAATCCGAGGGTGGGGGCAATTTTGGTGAAAGGCGGGAAGATTGTGGGGGCAGGATATCACCGAAAGGCGGGTCTTCCGCATGCGGAGGTCGAGGCCATTGAGCGGGCGGGGATAAAAGCGAAGGGAGCAAAGTTGTTTGTCACGATGGAGCCGTGTTCGACTTATGGAAGGACACCACCGTGCACCGATCGGATCGTGGCGTCCGGAATACGGGAGGTGATTTACGGCGCAGGGGATGTGGATCGAAGGAATGCGGGGGGGGCGGGGCGAATTCTTGCCCGAAAAAAGATCCGGGTTGTGAAAGGGATTTTGCGGGAGGAGTGCGAGAAGTTAAACGAGGATTACCGGCACTGGACGACAAAAAAGGAGCCGTGGGTGATTCTGAAGCTGGCGATGACCATGGACGGGTATCTTGTGGTGCCGGGGAGGCGGTGGGTGACAGGAGAGGCTGCACGGGCGGATGTTCATAGGTTGCGGGCGGGGTGTGATGCGATCTTGGTGGGGGCGGAGACCGTGCGAAAGGACAACCCTCAACTCACGGTGCGAAAAGCATTTCGACATTCTGCAGAATGTCGAAATGTCGACGGGGTGCAGCCATGGCGGGTGGTGGTGACGAGGTCGGGAAAGTTGCCCAAGGGGGCCAATCTTTTCCGCGATCGTCATAAAGAACGGACATTGGTGTATCGGAGAAAGAGGTGGTCGGAGGTTTTGAAGGATCTGCACCGAAGGGGAGTGTCGCGGTTGTTGGTGGAGGGTGGAGCAGAGGTGGCGAAGAGCTTGGTCAAAGCCGGGAAGGTGAATGAGGTGGTGATTTATCTGGCTCCGATTCTCGTGGGGGAGCATGGGAGTGGGTTGCCACAGATCGAAAGATGGGCGGATTGGGGGTGGAGGGAGACGGTCAGCTCCAGCGCGGGAGAAGACCTGTGCTTGCGTGGGAAGCTCGGAGGGGCGAAGTAGGAGTATGTTCACGGGTATTGTGGAAGAGGCGGGAGTGGTCCAGGCGGTGACGCGCCGTGGAAAGGGGTGGAGTCTGGAAGTGGAGGCGGGGTCAATCGTGGTGGGGGTGAAGATCGGGGACAGTGTGGCGGTGAATGGATGTTGTCTGACCGTGACCGAGGTGAAGGGCAAGAGGCTGGCTTTCGATCTGTTGGATGAGACGAAAGAGAGGACCAACCTGCAGTCGGCGCAAGTGGGCTCGCGGGTGAATTTGGAGAGCTCCCTGCGGGCGGACGGAAAGGTGGGGGGACATTTTGTGACGGGTCATATCGACGGGACGGCCCGGGTCAGCAAGTGGGGGAGGTCGGGGGAGGATTGGGAGTTGGAGACAGAGGTGCCTGAGGGGCTGGAGCAGTATCTGGTTCCAAAGGGATGCGTGGCGATCGACGGGATCAGTTTGACGATTGGAAGGGTTGAGGGGCGGAAGTTCAATGTCTGGATCATTCCTCACACCTATGAGGTGACGACCCTAAGAGATCGCAAGGCAGGGGATAAAGTGAATCTGGAGTGCGACCTGTTGGCCAAGTATGTTGAAAAGATGACCGGGGTGAAAAAATGAGCGGATTGGCACCGGAACTGGAGAAGCTGCTGGTTTTGCAGGAGCGGGAGCAGAGGCAGATGAGGTTGAATAAGGAGCTGGCGGCGTGGCCGAACGAAATGAAGGCTTTGGAGCAGAGGCGAGTGGAGGTGCGGGCGGGGGCCGAGAAAAAGAGGTTGGAGGCCCAGAACGCCGAGGTGGAGCGAAAGAAGCTGGAACTGGAGGCGGAGGCGCATAGGGCCAAGGCAGCGCGCTACAAGGTGCAGCAGTTTGAGACGCGCAAGAATGAGGAGTTTACGGCCCTTGGAACGGAGATTCAGCGGGAGGAGAGGGAGATCCAGGAGATCGAGGATCGGGAGTTGGACCTGATGGCTTTGGGGGAGAAAGCCAAGAAGGAGGCAGCGGTCGAGGCGGAGGGGGCCAAGGTGAAGGAGGGGGAGTTGGTTGTGAAAGAGGAGGAGTTGAAGAAAAAGAAAACCGAATTGGAGACGCGGTTGGCGGATTTGGTGAAGGAGATTGAAAACCTGGCTTCTGGGGTGGAGGAGGGGTTACTGAACAAATATCGCAGGATTATGACCAGCAAGAAAGATGTGGCGGTGGTCGCTGTCGAGCACGGGACCAACTGTGGGGGGTGTCACATGAAACTGACACAGGGATCGACCATCGCGGCCAAATCCGGAAAAGCTGGGGCGACTTGTGAGAATTGTGGGCGTCTGCTTTTTTGGCCCGTGAGCTGACTCAGACTTTGGCGGGGAGATTCAATCGGCTGTGGCGGATGCCGTAGAAGAAGTAGATCGCGAGGCCGATCGCGAGCCAGACAACGAGGCGGATCCATGTGTCGAAGGGCAGGGCGATCATCTGGGCCAGGCATACCAGCGCTCCGGCAATTGGAATCCACGGTAGGAACGGGCAACGGAAGGGACGCTCCACGTTGGGGCGGGTTTTCCGAAGAACGAGAACGCTAAGGCAG
>RFMG01000123.1 GCA_009927835.1 Verrucomicrobiota bacterium
GGGAGGAGGACGTTTTCCTCGACCGTCAACGTGGGAAGAAGATGAAAGAATTGGAAAACGAATCCGATTTTGAGACGCCGAAGGGCGGTGAGTTTATCGTCGTTGAGGGAGTGAAGGGGATGGCCTTCGAGGTAGGCTTGGCCGGAGGTGGGGGCGTCGAGGGCACCTAGGATGTGGAGGAGAGTGCTTTTTCCGCAGCCGCTGGGTCCCGTGATGGCAACGATTTCGCCTGGGAGGATTTTCAGGGTAATGCCACGCAGGGCATCGACGCGAGCTTCGCCCGACTCGTATGATTTATGGAGATCGCGTGTTTCGAGCATAATAAAAGAGCCCTACGTGATAAGTGAATAAGTTTTGAAGAAAGACATAAAGTGTGACGTTAAGCACACTTTATCGTGCTGACTATCAGTTAGTTCAAAAAAAGGATGTGATATGTGAACAAGGTGGAAGTTACGTTGATTTCATGGGGGGCTCGCGGGTGTGAACCGTTGTGTTGGCGGGGAGCGATTGAGGTTTTGGGGATGGGCCGGGTTTAAAACGCCCAAGTCACCGAAAGGGTGGGGCCGATGGAGTCGAGACCGACGTTTTGATGTTCCGGCTCGGAAAGGCCGCCGTTCGAGATGTGTTGGTACAGGACACCGAGGTTGACCGAAAGCTGCTGCATGACGGGGATCCGAACGCCTGCTCCCACGGTAAAGCTGAAGCAGAAGTCCTGTCCCTGGGAGTTAGGCGCGCCCGTGGCGTTGGTGAACATAAAGCCAACCCTGGATTCGAGATACGGGACGACAGGCCATCCCTCCTGGATAAAGTTATACCGCGGCCCAAAAAGACCGCCGGTGAACCATGGGTTGGGGCCATGGATGACGGGTGCGTACATTCCGCTGAACAGGAATTCGGTGTTACCGCGGTTCCATCCCTCGTTCCCGATTTCGTCCAACTGCCACCCCACCGTGATGAGTTGGGGCAGATAGCGGTAGTTGTTCGAGTTGTTGATGGAGAAGAGGCCTGCCGTTTCTGCCGAAAGGCTGACCACATCCTCCCCAAAAAGGGAGTTTTGGATCGAATCGGCGTCGGACATTTGGGGGGAGGATGTTCCGTTCGATTCCTTTACGGCCACACCCGACCAACAACTTGTCATTAACGACCAAAAAGTCGCCAAAAAAAGAGCTAAAAGCAGTGAATTTTTTGACTTTGGATTGTGTCTTAAATTGATTATGGGTAAGGGCATAGGGGTTGGCAGCTACTTGGCTCGTTATGTATCTAGACATGATTTTTATGTTTGGGAATAACTTTCTATCTGTATAAGTTTAAAAACCATGAGGCAGATCTGGGTTACAGGGGGGGCAGGATTTATCGGGTCGAATCTTGTCCTGCGGTTGCAGGATGAGTTTCCGGAGGCGGTGCTGACGGTTTTGGATGATTTTCGGAGCGGGTCCTTTTTGAATTTGGAGGGGTACCGGGGGGATTTTGTGGCGGCGGACATTTCCCGGTTGGACTGGGAGGCTGAGTTCCGTGGGAAACGGCCGGATGGGATGTTTCACCTGGCCTCGATCACCGACACAACGCTGCAGGATCAGAGGGTTCAGACGCATGACAACGTCGAGGGGTTTCGGAGGTTGCTGGAGTATCTTCGGCCTGAAAAAACCCCGATTGTGTATGCGACGAGCGCCGCGACGTATGGGATCCGTGCGGGGGTGAACCGGGTGGGGGATCCGCTGGCGCCCGCGAATGCGTATGCGTTCTCCAAAGTGCAGCTGGAAAATCTGGCGCGGAAAGTTTTGGAGGAGGAGCCTTCCTGGAAAATCGGGGGCCTGCGTTACTTCAATGTGTACGGCCCGAGAGAAGGGCACAAAGGGGTGCCGGCGAGCATGGCGTGGCACTTGGCGGGGCAGATGCTGAGGGGAAAACGTCCCAGAATTTTCAAGAGCGGGGAGCAGAAGCGGGATTTTGTTTATGTGAAGGACATCGTCGCTTTGACGATCGCCGCGATGAAATCGGGGAAATCAGGGGTCTGGAATGCCGGGTCGGGACAACCGCGCAGTTTCAACGAGATGGTCGATGGATTAAACGGTGTGTTGGGGACCAAGTTGAAGCCGCAGTATTTCGATTGTCCGTATCCCTTCTACCAACCCCACACCGAAGCGGACATGACCGCCACCAAGAGGGATTTGGGGATTCAGCCGAAGTTTAGTTTGGAGCAGGGGCTGAAGGATTATCTGGATTCGGGATGGCTGACACGTGGGCGGGCAAGGAAGATCAAGAAAAAGTAAGATTTCCGTCCCTTGGGGAGGCTCGGTCCTCCCTTTGCATTGGATTTTCCGCTAGGGTTTGGGGATGGCGTCGAATTTACCCATCGAGGAGATCCGGGATCAGCTGGGGGTGGCGTTGCGTGCGGGAAAAAAGCGGATCGTGATCGAGGCGCCGACGGGCTCGGGAAAATCGACGCAGATTCCGCAAATGCTGTTGGAGGGGGGGTTTTTGGGGGAGAGGGGGCAGGGGGTGATCTTGCAGCCGAGGAGGATTGCGGCACGGATGCTGGCAAAACGGGTGGCGGAGGAGCGGGGGGTGGAGTTGGGGAAGGAGGTGGGATATACGATTCGGTTGGACGATCAAACCTCGAAGGAGACACGGATCCGTTTCGTCACCGAGGGGGTGTTGGTCAGGCAGATGATCTCGAGGCCGAGGCTGGAAGGGGTTCAGGCGGTGATTTGTGATGAGTTTCACGAGAGGCATTTGTACGGCGATTTGACGCTGGGAAGAATTTTGGATCTGCAGGAGGCGGGGAGGCCGGATCTGATTCTGATCGTGATGTCCGCAACGCTGGAGACCGAGAAGCTGGCGGAGCGGATTGGGGCGGAGGTGTTGCGTTCCGAGGGCAGAACCTTTCCGGTGGAGATCGAGTATTTGAAACATCGGGAGGATCTGAGCGGATCGGGGGCGGCGGAGGTGGCGGCGAGGGAGGCGGAGCGTCTGATCCGGGCGGGGCAGGGGGATGTGCTGGTTTTTTTGCCGGGGGGATACGAAATCAACCGTGCGAGACGGGATTTGGAGGCGAGGTTGGGCCGATCCGAGGCGGTGGTTTTGCCCCTGCACGGGGAGATGTCGCCGAAGGATCAGGATGCGGCCCTGCAGCGGTATGATCGGCCCAAAGTCGTGGTGGCCACGAATGTGGCGGAAACGTCCCTGACTTTGGACGGGGTCCGGGCGGTGGTGGATTGCGGTTTGGCACGGATGGCGAAGTACGATCCGAGGCGGGGGTTGGAGACGTTGCTGGTGGAGAGGATTAGTCATGCCTCGGCGGCCCAGCGGGCAGGAAGAGCGGGACGGACAGCGCCCGGGATTTGTGTGAGATTGGAAACGGAGACGGACTGGTCGAAACGGGCGAGGGTGGAGGAGCCGGAAATCCGAAAGCTGGATTTGGCGGAGGTGGCGCTGGTTTTGGCGGCGGCGGGGGCAGGAAGGTTGCGCGATTTTCGCTGGGTGGATGCACCGGAGGAGAGCTCGGTGATTCGGGCGGAGAAGTTGCTGGCCGATTTGGGTGCGACCCATGGGGTGGGTGGGAAGCTGACGGAGACGGGAAAAAAAATGGCGGGTTGGCCTGTGCATCCGCGGCTGGCACGGATGCTGATGGAGGCCGGGGCGTTGGGGTGTCTGCGGGGGGCGGCGGGAATTGCCGCACTTCTTTCGGGACGGCCCCTTTTGCAGAGGATGGCGGGACGAAAGGGGGAGGGGGCGGAAATTTTATGGGAGGGGGAGGAGGAGAGTGATCTGTTTGTGTGGTTGAGGGCGTTGCGGTTTGCGGAAAGGGAGAATTTTCATCCCGGTGCTTGCGGAAGGATGGGGATTCATGGGGGAGCGGCGAGAGAGGCGGCGGCGGTGCGGGACCGGTTGTTAAGCGTGTCTGTGGGGATGGGGCTGAAGGTGGAGGAAACGCCGGCCGCAGGGGACAAGTTACGAAGGTGCGTGCTGGCCGGATTTTCCGACCATTTAGGCAGGCGTTTGGACGGCGGAACGTTGCGGTGCCGTTTGTCGGGGGGCCGGGCGGGGACGATTGCGCGCGAGAGCGTGGTGCGGGATCGTCCCTTGATTCTTGCGGCGGAGATGAAGGAGATCGGGCGGACGGACGGGGAGGTGGAGGTGGTCCTGGGCCTGGTCACGGCGGTGGAGGAGAGTTGGTTGCGGGAGATGTTTCCGGAGGATTTTTCGGAGAAACGCGGCCTCGTTTTTGAGGAGAACGGCAGAAAGGTTTGCGAAGTGGAGCAGAAACGGTTCCGGGATCTGGTCTTGGAGGAAAAAAAGCGGGATGGGGAGGCGGGGTCGGAGACGGCGGCGGTTTTGGCACAGGCGGTGCTGGAGAAGAGGTGTGGTTGGCCGGGATGGAGTGCGGAGGCGGAGGGTTTGTTGGAGCGATTGGAGGTGGTGAGGGGATGGGCGGCGCAGGAGGAGTGGCCGGAGTGGGACGAGGCGGCCCGGAGGTTGGTTTTGGAGATGCAGTGCGAGGGATGTTTGAGCTGGCGCCAGGCGAACGAGCGAAGTGCGGTGGAGTCGCTGCGCGCGTGGCTGGGCCGGGAGAGAGTGAAGCGGTTGGAGCAGTTGGCGCCGGACAGAATTGGAATGCCGGGGGGGAAGTTTTTGAAGGTCCAGTACGGAAAGGGGAGGGAGCCGGTGGTGTCCGGCAGGATCCAGGAGTTGTACGGGTTGGAGAGGACCCCGCGGATCGGGGATGGAAAGGTGGAGGTGACGGTGGAAATTCTGGGTCCCCACCGGAGACCGTTGCAGGTGACGAGGGATTTGGGATCGTTTTGGAAAGAGACGTACCCGAAGTTGAGGCCTGAGCTGGCGAGAAACTATCCCAAGCACGAGTGGCGCTGAGGATTTAGCGGGCGGTGGGGGAGTTGGTTTTGGGGGCCGGGGGTTGGGGCGGGGCGGGCGGTGCGGAGGAGTCCTTGCCGGCCGGGCGGGAGGTGGCCGCCTGGAGCACGGCCGCTTGATCGGCTGCGGTGGCCTCGGGGCGGGGATTTGCGGGCGGTTGGGCGGCCGCTTTGGCCACCGCGGCAGCGAGCTGTTCCGCCTCGACCGAATCCTTGTAGGCCTGGAGGGCGGGCGGGAGTTCCGAAATTCCCTCGCCGGAGGCAAAGGAGAGGGCGCGGTCTCCCAAGCCGGTCCCGCGATTTGCCTCCGGAAATTCCTGGGCGATTTTCTCATACATCCCGAGGGCGGCTTTCGTTTTCTCGTCCCGACGGAAAATTTCGGCAAGTTTCATCATAATGCGGAGACGGTCCTGGCTTTCCTTCTCCCCCAAGAGATCGAGATCCTCCTCGTACAGATGGGTGGCATCCTTCTTTTCGTTCAAATCCCGGAAAATATCGGCACTGCCCTCCAGGATGATTTTATTTTTCGGAAAATCCTCCAGAAGCTGGTTGACGGCGGCGCGGGTTTCGGAGATGGAACCGGAGTTGGCAAGGAGACGGGCTTTGCGGAGTCGGAGCCAGGGGAGATTGGGAGATTTGGCCGTTTGGGCGGAATCGAGGTTTTCGTAAAAGTTCCGAGGGAACGGGCGATAGAGGGGATCGCCGACAAAGGTGACCATCCAGGAGAGAGCGATCTGGGACTGGTAGGCGGATTCGGCGAAGGTGAGGCCGGACAGGAGGCCGCTGACAAAGAGGCTGATGTCGGGGGTAAAGCGGAGATACGGCTCATAGACGGCGCCCATGGTGGCGGTGACGCCGTGAGAGAGGAGGGGACCGACCCAGTTTTTCGTCTCGGAGCGCACCGTGTCGGCACTGAAGGAGTGGATATGGTACGCGATGGCCCCTTTCCGGAAATGGGTGGTGGGAAGCTCGAAGGGGCCTTCGAAGTTCCAGGTGTACCAACCCGCGTAGAAGGCGATCTGGTCCCAAGGAATCCATTTCGATGCGACCTCGGGTTTCCGATCGATTTCGATATCGAACCCGCGGGCCTGAAAGAGAACGGCGGCTTGCTCGATCCAGTCGTCCCCCATGCGGTAGGGGTCGTCTTTTTTCTCGATGGTCCGAATATCAAAGAATGCGCGTCCCGTGAGCTCCGTTTTTTCGGTTTCAACGGCATCCTGGATCATGCGGCGGACGATGTCCGGAGTGGGACCATCGAGTCGGGTGACGAGGATGAGGTAGTTGGCAAAAAACTGACCGAACGGGCGGATCCGTTTGTCGGCGAAGTAGGGGTTGGAGACGAGGCCGTAGGTGGGGAGCCCGCGGAGGGGGAGGAGGGCGAGTTCGGAATCGACGGCGGCGGCGTTTGGGCGGAGCTGGGACATGAGAGCTTCCGGGGCAACCACGGTGGGGTCTTCGGCGATTTTGAGCGGGACGCCACGGATGAGAACCATGATCCAGATCGGGTTCTCCTGGGATTGTTGGACGGGGAGGTTGTCGGGGAGGCCCAGGATGGGGTTGGGGAGGATGGTTTCGCTGCGTTTCAGCCATCCGCGGGACACAAAAAGCTCGTCCAAGGGCTGGCGGATTTTGGTTTCGAAGTCCACGCGGGTAATTTCCTCGGTGACGGGACAATCGATGCCGAGCAGGCGATCGGGCGGAATGGAGCGGGCTTTGGCATACGTTTCGGCCAGGGGCTGGGAATCGGGGTCGGCCCGGTTGTAAACGACGACCGTATGCGCGGCCAGATTGGGGGATTGTGATTCGGCCGGGGAAATGGTCTCCGCCCTTGCGGAAAGAGGGGGGAGGAGAAAAAGAAGGGCGGGGAGGAGGGCGAACCGGCAGATCATGGCCGTACAGTAGGGGAAAAGGGGTGTGGGGAGAAGATTACAGGCTCAGTTGCAGGGAGTCGTAGGCGAGACGGATGGGCGGCGGGAGGGTGGCATCCCGCTCGGCGTGAAGGGTTTGGTGGGTGAGGTGAGTGAGCCACGTTTGGGCAGCCCGGACATCCTGGGAGATCTCGATGGCTTGAGCGATGGTGAGGTGGGTGGGGTGGGGTTCCTCGCGAAGTCCGTCGATAACCAGAACGGGGATCTGACGGATAAGATCGCGGATGGTGCCGGGAACGGCAGCACAATCGGGCAAGTAGGCGACACGGGGTTGACCATGGTGATCCATCCGGAAGCCGGTTGTGGTGATGGTGCCATGCGGAACGGGAAGCGGGGTAAAGGTCAACGGTCCGATGGAGAAGGGACCGGTGATGGGATGAGGCTCGGGGCAAACGTAGGCGGGGCTTCGCTCCCTGACGTTGAAGGCGTAGTCGAACGCTTTTTCGAGCCGGGAAAGGGTGAATGGATCGGCGTAGATCGGGATGCGGTTTCCATTTTTCACGGAGTACGTTCGGAGATCATCGAAGCCGGCGATGTGGTCGGCATGGCTGTGGGTGTACAGGACGGCATCGAGCCTGGGGATGCCGGCCCGGAGGGCTTGGGAGCGGAAATCGGGAGAGGTGTCGATGACGATGCTGAGGGGTGGGTCCTCGATCCAAACGGAGGAGCGGAAGCGACGGTCGCGTGGATCGGCGGAGGTACAGACGCGACAGGAGCATGCGAGGAGGGGGACGCCTTGGGATGTTCCGGTGCCCAAAAAGGTCAAACGCATAGATTCTGATAGCGAGGGGCACGGCAGGTGGCGACCCTCCTTTGGCCTTTTTTTGGCGAGGAAGGGTGGGGAAAGTTTTCGCTATCATCCCCAAGTCTTCTGCTATCTATCTAGAATCATGCTAAGGCGATTGCGGATTCACAATCTGGCGGTGGTGGAGGAGTTGACGTGGGAGCTGGGGCAGGGGTTCAATGCGTTGACGGGGGAGACGGGTGCGGGAAAGTCGATTCTGGTGGATGCGTTTTTGCTGTTGTTGGGGGAGCGTGCGGACCGGGGTTTGGTGAGAACGGGAGCGGAGGGGTGTGTGGTCGAGGGGGAGCTGGGGGGTGCGCAGAGGTTCCGGGGCTGGTTGGAGGAGAAGGGAATTGAGGCGGATCGGGACGGGACTCTGATCATCAAGCGACAAGTCGGGGCGACGGGTACGGGTCGCCAATTTTTAAACGGATCTGCGGTGACGTTGGCTGTGTTGAAGGAGTTGGGGGATCGGTTGGTGGATCTGCACGGGCCGCATGACCACCAGACCTTGTTATCGCCGGTGGCGCAGAGGGAGGCACTGGATGGGTACGGGGGTTTGAAGAAGTTGGTGGGGGAGGTGAGGCAGGCTTGGAGGGAGAAGAGGGAGGCGGAGGAGGCGTTGGATCAATTTCGGGTGAAGTTGGCGGGGGCCGATGGGGCGACGAGGGAGTCGATCGATCATCAGGTGAAGGAGTTGGAGGATGCGAAGTTGGTCTTGGGGGAGGATGAGCAGTTGGAGAGGGACTATGCGGCCGCGGGCCATGGAAGGAGGATTCTCGAGCTGGCGGGGGAGGTGAGCAGCCTTTTGGAGGGGGGGGAGGAGAACGTGTTGGAGAAGCTGGGGAAAGTGCAGAAGGGTTTGGTGGAGTGGGAGCGCCTGGACGGGGCGGCGGGGGAGTTGCGGGAGAAAAATGAGTCGGCGGTGGCGACGTTACGCGAGCTGGTGCGGGAGGGGGAACGGCGGGCGGAGGAGGTGGGGCTGGATGGGGAGAGGTTGGCGGCTTTGGAGGCACGGCTGAATTGCGTGTTAGGTTTGCGCAGAAAATACGGGGGAAGCTTGGAGGCTGCTTTGGAAAAGTTTGCCGAGCTGAAGAAGAGGCAGGGGGAGCTGGCGAATGCGGAGGGTACGGAGAGGGAGTTGGCGGCGGCCGTGAAGAAGGCCGGGGAGAGATATCGATCGGTTGCGGGAAAGCTGGGCAAGGAGAGGGACAAAGCCGCACCTCTCTTTGCCCGGGAGGTGACGGAGCAGTTGCGTGGGTTGGGTTTTCAGCAAAGTCGGTTGGAGGTGGTGGTGCAGAGGATGGAGAGTCCGGGGGCGGAGGGAGGGGAGACGGTGGAGATGATGTTTGCGCCGAATCCGGGGGAGCCGCCGCGGCCCCTGCGGGCGATCGCCTCGAGCGGAGAGATGGCGAGGGTGATGTTGGGAATGAAAACGGTTTTGGCGGAGAGGGATGAGGTGCCGATTTTGATTTTTGATGAGGTGGACGCGAATGTCGGGGGGGAGACGGCAAAGGCGGTGGCCCAGAGGCTGGCGGGCCTGGGGAAGACGCATCAGGTGTTATGCTTGACCCATCTGCCGGCGGTGGCGGGCGTTGCAGATGCGCATTTTTGCGTGACGAAAACGGTGGAGAAGGGAAGAACGTTTGCCCGACTGCAGAAGGTGGAGGGGGAGAGTCGGGAGAAGGAGCTGAGCCGGATGCTGGGTGGGGAGGGGAAGGCGGCAAGGGCCATGGCCCGGGAGCTGATGGAGCGGAAGAAACCGACCAAAGTTTAGCAGGAAAACATGGAGGGCCGGTAGGAGTCGGGAAGATTCTTTGTCTGGAGGAGGGCCAGATGGGATTGGCCAAAAAAAGAGGGATGAATCAGGTGTTGGAAATTACGGGTCAATTTTTCCGGCATGGTCGGGCTTTCTTGGAGAAGCGGGGTGGCCTGACGCGGCAGCGCGGTCATGAAGGGCAGCAGGCCGTGGCTGTGGAAACCCAGTTTTTTTCCTTCCTCGACGAGTTCGGTGAAATTCACGTGGGCGGTGAGGTCCTGTTGTCCGGGGTCGGCCAGCGGATGGGCCGAAGGGGAGTGTTGGCGTAGGGCGCGCAGGGTGCCTCCAAGGCGTGAAGGGTGATAAAGCTCCTGGGCGGGAAGTCCGTAGTCGAGGGTGAGAATGGCTCCTTGGCGGATTTTTTCCGAAAGGAGTTTGAGCCAGGGTGATACGCTGGGGCGAATTTCTGTGGAGAAGCCCTCGATGGGGGGGATGGACCACCGCCGGATCTCGTTGAGGAGTTCGGGGGAGGCGGGTTGATCGATCCAGTCGAGCTGGTTTGAGGTCTGGGTGACGAACCGTTCGAGCCACTGCCCCGAAGAGAACCGGATCAAACGAACCGGAAAGCTATCGATCAGTTCACAGGAGTAAAAAAAAGTGGGTTGGGAGGCGGGAGGAAGGCAGGAGAGATCGCCGTGCCAATGGAGGGGTGGCAAGGGGTGCAATGATTGGAGATGGTTTTTCTGTTGTTGAGCGAGGGAAGGAGAGGGCTCGATGAGGTGCAGTTGAAGTTTGGGGAGAAGGTGGGGATGGTCCAGGGAGATGGCGGAAAGGATGTCGTGAGCGAGGTGGCCGCGATCGGCTCCCTGTTCGACCAGGTGGAGTGAGGGGGGAGAATTGAGGGCTTGGTGAATTTCGGCGATTTGGAGGGCGATAATCCGGCCGAGGAGAGGACCGGTGGATACGGGTGTGAGAAAATCTCCTTTTGTTCCAGTTCGGGTTTTACCGCAGGAGTAGTAACCAATCTGGGGTTGATAGAGCACAATTTCCATGAAGCGATCAAATCGCAGAGGTCCATGATGGTGAATCTCTTGCAAGAGAAGGGAGGAGACGGATTGGGGCACCTTATGAGGATAGTATGAAAAACTTTGAGGAGCGAGGTTGACGAGTGAAAGATGAGAATTAATTTACCGAGGTGCGAAAGACGTGGATTGCATTGGCCGGACTTGCCCTTACCGGGCTGAGTTGGGCGGAGGAGTTCGAGGGTGCGACCGCCGAATCGGTCAAGGATTTGCCCTCCACGAAAACCCCGGTGCAGATGCCCGATTTGAAAGAGGAGAATCCCAAGCCGGATCTTTCGGGGGTGAATCCGAACCCGACCAGTTCGATTCCGCAGCCACGTCCTCCGGCAGCGGAACCCAACAAGGCTGAATCGAAGGATTGGGGGGCGGATATGAAGGCGTTGCAGGAGGCCAACAAAAAGAAGCAGGAGGAGATGGCGGTTCTGGAGGAAAAAAAAGCCAAGGAGGCCCAAGACAAACTCGCGCTCGAAAAAAAGGAGAAAGCCGAGTTGAAAAAGGACGGGGAGGAGAAGATGCCCGCGGTTTCCCAAAACAGTCTGCCGGGAGTCCAAGGTGCGAATGACAACAAGCTTCCGCCGGTGACGGGGTTGGAGGGCGTTCAGCCCCGATCGATGGGCTCCGGGGATGGGCGAGTGAATCCCGCCTTCAACTCCTTTACCGGACCTTCAGGGAGTGGTCCGTTGGGAAAGGATTATCAGTCCGGGGCCCGTCCCATCATGCCTCCGAGCGGAAGTTATGATTCGCGCCTGAACGCGGCGGGCCAGGCACCTCAGGTTCCGTCGGGTGCGTACAAACAGATCTCCCAGGATCCGTATTCCGCTCCTCCAAGCAGCGAAAAGAAAGTCACCGCCCAGGCCAAGCCGCAACCTCTCCTTAATCAGCCTGAGCCGAAAAAGACGGTGGGAGCAACACCGCCTGCCGGCTACTCTCCCTACGATAATTTCTGGAATGTTCCCAACCCCCGAACCCCACCGCGTTTTTAGTAGCGGTAGTGGGCCGGTTTGTACGGACCGTTGAGGGGGACGCCGAGGTACTCGGACTGCTCTTGGGTCAGCTGGGTTAGTTTCACCCCGATTTTTTCCAAGTGCAGGCGGGCAACCTCCTCATCCAGGTTTTTCGGGAGGACATAGACAGCCGGCTTGTAGAGAGTGCGATTTTTCCATAGATCGAGGGCGGCAAGCGTTTGGTTGGAGAAGCTTGCGCTCATGACGAAGCTGGGATGACCGGTGGCGCAACCCAGGTTGACCAAGCGACCCTCAGCCAGCAGGTAGAGCTCGCGGCCGTTGGCGAACACATATTTATCAAGTTGGGGTTTGATGTTGATCCGACGGACACCCGTGTGGGCATTGAGTTTGTCCACTTGGATTTCGTTGTCGAAGTGGCCGATATTGGCGACCACCGCTTGGTCCTTCATTTGGGTCATGTGCTCGAGGGTGATGACATCCTTGTTCCCTGTGGTGGTGATATAGATGTCGGCTCGTCCCAAAGTTTCCTCGATCGTTGTGACCTCAAACCCCTCCATGGCGGCCTGGAGGGCGTTGATGGGGTCGATTTCGGTCACGATGACGCGGGCGCCCTGTCCGCGAAGGGATTGAGCCGAACCTTTGCCGACGTCCCCGTAGCCGCAAACCACGGCCACTTTTCCCGAGATCATGACGTCGAGAGCACGATTCAATCCGTCGACGAGGGAGTGGCGACATCCGTACAGGTTGTCGAACTTCGATTTGGTGACAGCGTCGTTGACGTTGAATGCGGGGACGAGAAGTTTGCCCAGCTCCTGCAACTTGTAGAGTCGGTGGACACCCGTCGTTGTTTCCTCGGCCACACCTTTCCACTCCTTCACCAGGGCATGGAAAATATTCGGATGTTCGGCGTGCACCTTTTTCAGCAGGTTTTTGATCACTTTTTCCTCTTCGCTGGAGCTGGGGGTATTCACCCAGCCGTCGCCGTTTTCCAGCTCGTAACCCTTGTGAAGGAATAGGGTGACGTCGCCCCCGTCATCGATGACGAGTTGTGGGCCGAGGCCCTGGGGGTTGACGATGGCCTTCCAAGTGCAGTCCCAGTACTCCTCCAGGGTTTCACCCTTCCAGGCAAAAACGGGGATGCCTGAAGCTGCAATGGCGGCGGCAGCCTGATCTTGGGTCGAGAATATGTTGCAGCTGGCCCAGCGGACATCGGCACCGAGTGCGACGAAAGTTTCAATGAGAACGGCGGTCTGAATCGTCATGTGGAGGGAACCGGTGACGCGGACGCCTGCGAGAGGCTTGCCCTTGGCGTATTTTTCGCGGATGGCCATCAAGCCTGGCATTTCCTTCTCTGCAATTTCGATCTCCTTGCGCCCGAACTCGGCAAGGGAGATATCTTTCACTTTGTACTCAGGGGAAGTTTTTTGTGTTTTGGTTTGTTTTGTTTTTGGTTCGAGGGTTGCGGTTGTCATGGTTTCGGTTCTCCTTTAGGGGTTATTTCAATCCAGCGTGACGACGGAGTTCTCGGACGCGGTCCGTATGCTCCCACGGGGCATAAGCTAATTTTCCCCGATGACCAAAGTGGCCGTAGTTGGTTGTTTTCGAGTAGATGGGGCGGCGAAGGCGAAGCCGGCGGATGATCTCCGCGGGGCGGAAGTCGAAAGTTTCATGCACCGCCTTTTCGATTCTGCGGAAGGGGACTTTTTCCGTTCCGAACGTGTCGAGACAGACGGAAACGGGGTGGGGGTAGCCGATGGCGTAGGCAAACTGAATTTCCACACGGTCGGCCAATCCGGCGGCAACGACATTTTTCGCGACGTACCGACCCATGTACGCGGCACTGCGATCCACCTTGGTGGGATCCTTGCCGCTAAAAGCTCCGCCCCCGTGACGACCCGCGCCACCGTAGGTATCGACGATGATTTTTCGACCGGTCAATCCACTGTCTCCCTCCGGACCACCCACCACAAAGCGGCCTGTCGGGTTCACGAGAAATTCGGTTTGGTGATCAAGCATCGACGAGGGGAGGACCCGGCGGATCAGTTTTTCTGTGATGAACTTTTCAATCTGACGGTGAGAGACGTTGGCGGCGTGCTGGGTGGAGACGACCACCGCGGAGATTCGAACCGGTTTGGAGTGACGGTATTCGACCGAGACCTGGGTCTTGGCGTCGGGGCGAAGCCACGGCACCTTGCCCGATTTGCGGATTCGGCTGAGCTCGCGGCCCAGGCGATGGGCGAACATCACGGGGGCGGGCATGAGTTCCGGGGTTTCCCGACAGGCAAAGCCGAACATCAGGCCTTGGTCACCCGCACCTTGCTCGGCAGTTTTTTTTCCGGCCACGCGGCGGGCATCCACCCCTTGGGCGATGTCGGGGCTTTGCCCGGTGATGGCGTTCATGATGTGGACCCGATCGGCATGAAAGACATCGTCATCGTGAGTGTACCCGATTTCGCGAATGGCGGAGCGGATCAGCTGATCGTGGTCGAGTTTGGCGCGGGTGGTGATTTCTCCCGCGACCACAACGAGATTCGATTTCACGAGGGTTTCGCATGCGACGCGGCTGAGAGGATCCTGCCGAAGACAGGCATCCAGGATCGCATCCGAGATGGTGTCGCATACCTTATCCGGATGCCCCTCTCCGACCGACTCGGAGGAAAAGATGAAATTTCCATGCATTCGTTGCATCGTACTCCAGGATTCACGGTGGGCAAGAAAAAATATTGATATATCATGATAAGATGATGAATGTATGAGACATGACTAACCGAATCCGTCTGTTGGGAGCGCTGGCGGATCCGACCCGTTTACGGATTTTATCTGCCTTGCGTGAGAGCGAGTTGTCGGTGGCGGAGTTGCAGGAGGTTTTGGGGGTTGGGCAGTCGAGAATTTCCAATCACTTGGCGCAGTTGAAGGCCGTTGGTCTGTTGAGGGACCGGCGGGAGGGGCAAAAGGCGTACTACCGTCGGGCAGAGGTGGGGCGGGAGATCTGGTCGTTGGCCGAGGGGGCGGCGAGTGAGTTAGCTACGCAGGGGCGGGACGGGGAGGCTTTGCGTCGGGTGTTGGGTCAGAGGCAGGAGAAGTCGAAGAGGTACTTTGATGCGGTGGCGGGCCGCTTGGGAAAAAAATATTGCCCGGGTCGTTCGTGGGAGGCGGTGGGGCGGTTGCTTCTCGCACTGGCCCCGAGGCAGGTCTATGCGGATTTGGGGGCGGGAGAGGGATTGATTTCGCAGCTTTTGGCTGCCCGGGCAAAGAAGGTGATTGCGGTGGATCACTCCCCAAGGATGGTGGAGGTGGGGCGGGATTTGGCGAAACGGAGCGGACTGAAGAATTTGGAGTACCGGCAAGGGGATATGGAGCAACCTCCGATCCGGCCCGGGTCCGTGGACGTTGTGATTTTGAGCCAGGCCCTGCACCATGCGGTACACCCCCCGCGTGCATTGGAGGCGGCTTGGAAAATATTGCGGCCTGGCGGAACGGTTTTGATTTTGGATCTGATGGAACACTCGTTTGAGGCGGCGCGGGAAATGTACGCGGATGTCTGGCTTGGTTTTGCGCCAGCGGAGTTGAGTCGGCTTTTGCGGGAGGCGGGTTTTGAAGGAAACACGGTGGAGGTAGTGGCCAAGGAGAAGGAGGGGCCAGGGTTCCAGACTTTATTAGCTGTGGGGATGAAGAGTGTTTAGGGAGAAGGCTTGGAATCGGGGGACTAAGGGTGCATAGTTTC
>RFMG01000133.1 GCA_009927835.1 Verrucomicrobiota bacterium
GCCTGTCTGGATTCATTGCGGAAAGACGGGGGCGATCGCCCTGGTGCATAGTGGCAGAAGGGGGACGGAGGCGGGGGTGGTGCCGGCGGCCATCCGCAGAATGAGGGAGGAATTTGGGTCCGATCCGCAACAAATGCTCGCCTTGCTGGGTCCATGCATTCGACCCCCCCATTATGATGTCGATTTCGCCTCGCAGATCCTTCGCCAGCTCCACGGTGAAAACGTGGGGAAGGTGGTGGACAGCGGGCTTTGCACGGCGACGGATTTGGAAAGATTTTACTCTTACCGGGCTGAACATGGTCAAACGGGTAGGCATTTTGCGATGGTGGCCCTTTAACGGAGGCCGGATCGAGAAGTGGGCTTGAGGAATCACGAATCGACGAGGTCGGGAATACCGAACATAAAAGGGGGATGCGAAGAGGTTTGCTGGCGGCCGTTCTTTTGGTGTCGGGAACGGGTTTGGCTTTGGCTGAACTGGGCCAGTCGCTGACGGATCTTAAAATTTTAAAGAATCTCACGGTTGTCCGGGAAACCCTGTTGTACAACCGAACCTTTGTTTTGGCGGTGGCGGAGGACAAAGCCACGGCGGGGCGTCAGGCGCAGTACCTGTTTCTCTCGGGAGAGTGTGTGCAGATCCGATACTTCAGCGGAAAGGGCGCGTGGAACGAGGCCAAGGCACAAATCGTCTGGCGGGAGCAGTTTGGGGATCTGCCCAACAAAAAAACGGAGGACAAGAATCTGCTGATCTTTCTTGGAGCGAACGGGGAGGAGATGTTGATGGGCCAAGGCAAGTATGCCCAGGCTTTGCTGATTCAGTCCTCCCGAATGACGAAAATCCGCAACCTTTGGATGGAGGGGCAGCCGGCCGAGTTTCAGACGCGAAGGGAGAACGATTTGGATTTTTCACTTTGGGGATTTGGTCCGGCCCCGGGGGAAGACGGCGCCAAGTGAGGTGCCCCGTTTGAAACGGTAAAGCCTCGGCCCGCTGACGGCGGCAAGACGGGAAAGTCGACGGCAAGAGGCCAAGAGTTCATTCAAAATCCCAGCCTTGTTTCCGTTGGGCTGGGGCGGGCATGATGAGCGAATGGGAGCGACTTTGCTGGGCGATGGCTCGATCTGGACGATCGTCTTTCTTGTGCTGGCCATCGGGGCGGCGCTGAGCTTCGAATTCGTCAACGGGTTCCATGACACGGCCAACGCAGTCGCCACGGTCATTTACACCCACACGTTGAAACCGACCCCGGCGGTGGTCTGGTCGGGCCTCTGGAATCTCATCGGGGCGCTGACATCGTCCGGAGCGGTCGCCTTTGGGATTTTGGCGCTGTTGCCGGTGGAGTTGGTGCTCAATGTCGGATCGACGGCGGGGTTTGCCATGGTTTTTTCCCTCCTGATCTCGGCGATCATTTGGAATCTGGGGACCTGGTACGTGGGGCTTCCGGCCTCGAGCTCCCACACCTTGGTGGGATCGATTCTCGGGGTAGGGCTGGCCAACTCCCTTTTTGGCCCAGCCCATTCGATCACCGAGGGGGTGAACTGGGCGAAAGCCTCCGAACTTTTTGCGGCTCTCCTGATCTCCCCTTTGATCGGCTTTTTTGGCGCCGCCGCTCTGCTTCTTTTGACAAAGTTCCTGCTCTCCAAGCCGGAGCTCTATCGGGCTCCGCAGGGTCAGGCCCCGCCCCCGGGTTGGATCCGGGGGATTTTGCTTTTCACCTGCACGGGCGTGAGCTTTGCCCACGGCTCGAACGACGGGCAAAAAGGCATGGGCGTGATGCTGCTGATTTTGGTGGGAATGTTGCCCGGCACCTACGCGCTGAATTTGCAGGCCGATCCAAAATTGCTCCCTGCCATCGAGCAGGCGGCGGCTGCTTTGACCCATGATTTTGAGGTGAGACAAAAAGGGGAGTCGATTCACGGCCAGAAAGCGCGGGACATTCTGGCCAACTACATCAAGCCGACGGGAAAATTCGATTCGGATGCCACCGCGTCCGTCTCGGGATTGAGCGATGAGATTCGTCGCCGGGTGCATGGACTGGACGGCATTTCCGGTCTCGCCCCCAGCCAACGGGGGGAGTTGCGGACCGACATCTACCTGGTTTCCAAGGCGATTTTGAAAATCGAACGAAGCGGCAACATGAACAAGAACCCGGATATTTACAAAATGGAGAAGCAGATGGCCTCGGCTTCCCAAAAGATGATCAACTTCATTCCCGTCTGGGTCAAAGTGGCGGTGGCGTTGTCCCTGGGCCTGGGCACGATGATCGGGTACCAGAGGATCGTGAAGACGGTGGGGGAGAGGATCGGAAAACAGCATCTCTCTTACGCGCAGGGAGCCTCGGCGGAAGCGGTGGCGATGGGCACGATCGTGTTGGCGGATCACTTTGGTTTGCCGGTGAGCACGACCCACGTTTTGTCCTCCGGGGTGGCGGGGACGATGGCGGCAAATCAATCCGGAGTGCAGATGGCGACGGTCCGCAACATTCTTGCCGCCTGGGTATTGACCCTGCCGGTTTGCACGTTCCTCGGCGCCTTGCTTTTCGCCCTGCTGCTGAACGGGGCGACGTTGATCGGTCTGCGCTAAGCTTGACTCAATTTTCGTCGGTTTGCGCCGAGAGAAGAAGTCCCTCGGCAATCAGTTGTTCGAGCGTGGCGCCGACGGTGGCGGATTCCCGGCTGAGGGTGACGGCGGTCCCGTTGGCCTGGTAGGTCTCGGGTTTTTCGAGCTCGGCGGTGATTTCGGAGAGGCGTGTTTCAAGCGCGAGGATTCGTTTTTCCAAATCGGCAACTTTCGCCTCGTGCTCCTTTTTGAGGCGGCTTTTGGTTTGGCGGGCCTCGGCCTCGGCCCGTTTTTGCTCCTTGGTCTTGCGGGGGGTGGGCTTTTTTCGGGGGAGCCGGCGGGGGAGGGCGGGGTGGTCACCGGCTGGGAGTTGGTGAGCTGCTCCCCGGCGGTCAGGGCGGCGCGGGCGGAGGTGGCCTTCGATTTTTCAAGGTAGTACTGGTAGTCGCCGGCATAGGGGGTCAGGTTCCCCGCGCTGATATGGACGACGGTGGTGGCCATGGCCCGGATGAAGTGAACATCGTGGCTGATGAAAATGAGCGTTCCCTCGTACTGGTGGAGAGCGGCAATCAGGGCATCGATCGATCCGATATCGAGGTGGGTCGTGGGCTCGTCCATGAGAAGAAGGTTGGGCGGATCCAGCAGGAGTTTGACGAGTGCGAGCCGCGATTTTTCCCCTCCGCTGAGGACCCCCACCGTTTTAAAGACATCGTCCCCGCGGAAAAGAAAGGAGCCGAGAACGGTCCGGGCGGTTTGTTCGCTGACGGGATTGGGGGAGTGGAGGACCGATTCAAGAACCTGATGTTTCCTGTCGAGCGTATCCCCGCGGTGCTGGGAGAAATAGCCGACCCGGACATTGTGACCGAGGATTCGTTCGCCGCTTTGCAGGGGAAGGGCACCGCCCAGAAGCTTGAGAAGCGTGGATTTGCCGGCTCCGTTGGGGCCGACAAGGACGGTGCGCTGGCCGCGTTCGGCCTCAAAGTGGAGTCCCCGATACACGGGGAGATCGCCGGACCCGTCGTTATTTTTGTACGTGTGGGCGACGTTTTTCAGGGTGATGACCCGGAGGCCGCTGCGGA